>NZ_JBYCZT010000003.1:0-376426 GCF_057586375.1 Peribacillus sp. SRI_006
TATTGCAATATTTTTCAGTTTCAGGGAGGAGTGACGTGAATTAACAGATAAATCAACCTGCAGGCTAATTAATTCCAACAGCTGGCTTATTTATTCGTCCTAAACTTGAATTGAAATAATTCATGGGAGCAAGATACGAATATGTATCATGGAGCAGAGAGAATTTCATGAATCAAGCGATTGTAATTCAGGGGGGGAGAAGGGCAGGATATTGAAGGAGATGTACAGTATATGAGTGTTGATGTTTTTACGGAAGACAGGGGCATCATATTCTGAGGTATTATGGAATTACCATTATAAAGTAATCGATTTTATTTACATGCATTCTTGTTTTTACTTATTCTTTTCATTATACTAGGAAGAATTTAATTGATAATATGCAAGTTGGATGGGCAAGGAAGAAGGCAGACAAATATAGAACCATGAAGGGATCGGTATTGTGAGTAAAAAGAGTAAGGAAAAGTTTGAAGTTATCGAGGGCGAGACGATCGATGCATGTTTAGATCGAATTAAAGCGGCAGGTTACTTTCCCGTAAGGCGAACGGAAGAGCCTATCTTTGCCGAGAGAATTGAGAATGGCAAAGTCCATTATGTGCCAGTTAATCGAAAAATTGTATTCGAAGCAAAGCTAATTGAGTAAAACACGAACGATTAATTAATATCATGTAAAAATATTCGATTTTAACTTGACATTAAAATGGCCGGAAGGTAAGATGAAGTTACATTAATACATCTCATATAATCATGGGGATATGGCCCAAAAGTTTCTACCTGATGACCGTAAATCATCGGACTATGAGAAAAGCATCTGACTATTTCGGAAACTAGCCAAGTCTTTTTGTATTTCCAAAAGGGCTTTCTTTTCCGGACAGGTTGCTTTCTCTATGAGGAAGCAACCTGTCCGGTTTTTTAATTTACAATGAATTATAGATAAATGATAAGCGTCTGTCTGCATACTCGGGACGCCATAATATGAGTGTTGGAGGGAAAGATGATATGAAACCGCAAGTTGGGGTTATTATGGGTAGTGTCTCGGATTGGGAAACGATGAAGTACGCTTGTGAATCATTGGAACAGCTTGAGATCCCCTATGAAAAAAGAGTCGTTTCCGCCCACCGGACGCCGGATTTATTATTTGAATATGCAGAGAGTGCAAAAGATAGAGATATTAAAGTGATTATTGCCGGAGCAGGCGGGGCTGCACATCTACCAGGTATGACCGCCGCTAAAACGATTGTCCCTGTGATTGGCGTGCCAATACAGTCGAAGGCATTAAATGGGATGGATTCGTTATTATCGATTGTTCAAATGCCTGGTGGCGTACCGGTTGCAACGGTTGCGATCGGAAAAGCCGGCGCAGTCAATGCCGGTTTGTTAGCGGCTCAAATGTTAGCGGCTTTTGATTCTGACATTGCTGATAGGCTAGAGGCTTTACGAGACGAAACCAGAGAAAAGGTGTTACAGAGCAGTGAACAACTTAAATAATACAATCATATTACCGGGACAGACCATTGGAATTATCGGCGGTGGGCAATTGGGCAGGATGATGGCCTTGTCAGCTAAGGCATCGGGCTTTAAGATAGCGGTCCTTGAGCCGACTGCAGAAGGCCCATGTGCTCAAGTGGCGGATATTGAAATCATTGGTGCTTATGATGATATCGAAGCATTGAAAAGGTTAGCTGACGTCAGTGATGTCATAACATACGAGTTTGAAAATATTAGTTCGGAAGCCTTGGATTGGTTAAAGCAACATGCATTTCTTCCACAGGGCTCAGAATTATTAAAGTTGACACAGGATAGATTGACAGAAAAAAAAGCCATATCCGATGCAGGAGCTTCCGTTGCTCCATATCACGAAATACAGGATATTTCAGAAATTTACCTTCATATAGAGAAATTAGGGTACCCTAGTGTGTTAAAAACGACGCGGGGCGGTTATGATGGAAAAGGGCAGTTGGTCATTAAGGAAGAAGCCGATATCAAAAAGGCTGAATCCCTGCTCAAAACAGGTATATGTGTGCTGGAAGCCTGGATTCCTTTCGTGAAAGAAATATCCATCATCGTGACGCGTAAGGCTGATGGCGAGACAAGTCATTTTCCGATTGCGGAAAACATTCATATTGAAAACATTCTTCATAAAAGCATTGTTCCGGCCCGTATCAGTATCCAAGCTGAACGGAAAGCTATTGATGAAGCTTTGCAGCTTGCAGAGAAACTTGATTTGGTGGGGACATTGGCAGTCGAGATGTTTTTAACCGCTCAGGATGATATCATCATTAATGAATTAGCGCCAAGACCACATAACTCAGGCCATTATACAATGGAGGCATGTGAGACTTCACAGTTTGAACAGCATATAAGGGCTGTCTGCAATTGGCCTCTCGGAAATACGGCGTTATTGAAGCCCGTGGTAATGATAAACATCCTTGGTGAGCATATCGAACCCTTGTTGGATGAAATTCCGACGCTTTCAGATTGGAAGGTTCACCTTTACGGTAAGAAAGAAGCCAAGCTTAAGCGGAAAATGGGTCATGTGAATATTTTACGTCCAACGATTGAGGAAGCTCTTTTGGAAAGTGATCGAAGCAAAATATGGAATCAACAGGTTGAAACGGAGGAAGTAAAATGATTGAACGTTATACCCGCCCAGAGATGGGAAACATTTGGACAGAAAAGAACCGCTTTAATGCGTGGTTGGAAGTTGAAATCTTAGCTTGTGAAGCATGGTCGGAGCTAGGTGTCATTCCAAAAGAAGATGTGAAGCTTCTTCGCGAAAATGCTACATTCGATGTCGACCGTATCAATGAAATCGAAAAAGATACACGCCATGATGTTGTTGCTTTTACACGTGCGGTTTCCGAAACGTTGGGTGAAGAACGGAAATGGGTCCATTACGGACTGACTTCCACTGATGTGGTGGATACAGCTCTTTCATATGTGATAAAGCAGGCGAATGAGATCCTTGCCAAGGATTTAAATAACTTCGTGGAGATCCTGAAAAACAAAGCGAAAGAACATAAATACACGGTTCAAATGGGACGTACACATGGAGTTCATGCGGAACCGACCACATTTGGGTTGAAACTGGCACTTTGGTATCAAGAAATGAAACGCAATGTCGAACGTTTTGAAGAAGCAAGAAAGAACATAGAGGTTGGGAAAATCTCTGGGGCTGTCGGAACTTACGCAAACATCGACCCGTTCGTTGAAAAATTCGTTTGTGAAAAGCTTGGCCTTGAAGCAGCGCCAATCTCAACACAAACATTGCAACGCGATCGCCATGCACATTATATGAGTACATTGGCTTTAATTGCGACATCTATTGAAAAGTTTGCAGTGGAAATTCGCGGCTTGCAAAAAAGTGAAACACGCGAAGTGGAAGAATTCTTTGCAAAAGGACAAAAAGGATCTTCTGCAATGCCTCATAAACGGAATCCAATCGGTTCTGAAAATATGACGGGTATGGCTCGTGTAATCCGCGGTTACATGATGACAGCATATGAGAATGTGCCATTATGGCATGAGCGTGACATTTCGCATTCTTCCGCTGAGCGCATCATCTTGCCGGATGCAACGATCGCATTAAACTATATGCTGAACCGTTTCAGCAACATAGTGAAGAACTTGACCGTTTATCCAGAAAATATGAAACGCAATATGGACCGTACGCTGGGATTGATTTTCTCACAACGTGTGCTGCTATCCCTTATCGATAAAGGACTTGTCCGTGAAGAAGCTTATGATACGGTTCAGCCGAAAGCGATGGAAGCATGGGAGCTTCAGGTTCCATTCAGAAGCCTGATCGAAAAGGATGATAAAATCACAAGCTTGCTTACGAAAGAAGAACTTGATGATTGTTTCGATCCTACACATCACCTGAAAAATGTTGATGTAATCTTTGATCGTTTAGGTTTATAAAAGTGAAGGCGGCAAACATGGCACCTTTAATGGTGATATGTTTGCCAAGCCTGATCAATGGCAGGAAGATTCATAATATTCACAATGTGGGGGTCTGGACAGATGGAAAAACGAGAATTGTTGTATGAAGGAAAAGCGAAACAGATTTTTGCAACGGACAACAGTGAAATAGTATGGGTGGAATACAAGGATTCGGCAACGGCATTCAATGGTGAGAAGAAGTCAGAGATTGCCGGAAAAGGCAAGTTGAATAATCAAATTACTAGCTTACTATTTTCGAAGCTTGCCCAAGAGAATATCCCGTCCCATTTTATTGAAATGCTTTCCGAACGGGAGCAGCTAGTCAAAAGGGTATCCATCATTCCGCTAGAAGTCGTTGTCAGAAATACGGCTGCCGGCAGTTTTTCTAAAAGGACTGGCATTGAAGAAGGCCAGCCGCTCA
This sequence comes from Peribacillus sp. SRI_006, assembly GCF_057586375.1. Lineage (NCBI taxonomy): Bacteria > Bacillati > Bacillota > Bacilli > Caryophanales > Bacillaceae > Peribacillus > Peribacillus sp. SRI_006. Next base: position 4,361 of record NZ_JBYCZT010000003.1, read on the forward strand.
AGAAAACGCTGATTGAGTTTTACTATAAAGACGACGAGCTCGGCGATCCTCTGTTAACGGAAGACCATATTGAAGAATTGGAACTTGCAAGCAAGGAAGATGTAGCGATTTTAAAAGAAAAGGCACAAGAAATCAGTATCGTCTTAACGTCTTTCTTTAAAGAGTTGGACATTAAATTGATTGATTTTAAATTAGAGTTCGGCAAAACCCCGAATGGAGACATTCTGCTGGCAGATGAAATTTCACCTGATACCTGCCGATTATGGGATATTAACACGAACGAAAAATTAGACAAAGATGTATTCCGCCGTGATTTAGGAAGTTTAACAGATGCTTACGAAAAAATACTAGCAAAGTTGGAGGGCACTCAACATGTATAAGGTTAAGGTATATATCACACTACGCGAAAGTGTATTAGATCCACAGGGAGCAGCAGTGCAACAATCACTTCATAGCTTGACATATAACGAAGTTAGTGATGTTCGAGTGGGGAAATACATTGAACTTACAATTAAGGATACGGATCGTGATTTAGATCAACTTGTGAAGGAAATGTGTGAAAAACTATTGGCCAATACGGTAATTGAAGCTTACCGTTATGATGTTGAGGAGGTTATCACCCAATGAAATTTGCTGTCATAGTTTTCCCTGGCTCCAATTGTGATGTCGATATGTACCATGCGATAAAGGATGCACTGGGGGAAGAAGTGGAGTATGTTTGGCACTCTACAGACAATCTAGATCAGTATGATGGGATTCTCCTTCCTGGAGGTTTCTCTTATGGAGACTATTTACGCTCTGGAGCAATTGCACGCTTTTCGAATGTAATGGCTGAAGTCGTAAAAGCGGCACAAGCAGGAAAGCCTGTCTTGGGTGTCTGCAATGGTTTTCAGATTTTACTTGAAGCAGGACTTTTACCTGGAGCGATGCGCCGTAATGAAGGCTTGAAATTCATTTGCCGCAATGTAGGACTGAAGGTTGAAAATAACCAATCGATGTTCACGACAGGATATGAATTAAATGAAACGATTACGATCCCTGTGGCACATGGTGAAGGGAATTACTACTGCGATGATGAAACATTGGCTGAATTAAAACAAAATAACCGCATCTTGTTCACGTATGATGGTGAAAATCCAAACGGAAGCTTGGAGCAAATAGCGGGAATTACAAATGAACAAGGAAATGTCCTCGGAATGATGCCTCATCCCGAACGTGCTGTTGATTCGCTGCTTGGCAGTAAAGACGGCTTAAAGATTTTTCAATCCATCGTAAAAAACTGGAGGGAATCACATGTTATTACAGCTTGAACCAAGTCCGGAAAAAATTAAATCGGATCGATTGTACGCAACAATGGGACTATCCGATGATGAATTTGCAATGGTGGAGAAAATCTTAGGCAGACTGCCGAATTATACGGAAACTGGTTTGTTTTCGGTTATGTGGTCAGAGCATTGTTCCTACAAAAATTCAAAACCCATCTTAAGGAAATTCCCGATTACAGGGGAGAAAGTGCTGCAAGGTCCTGGTGAAGGAGCAGGTATCGTTGATATCGGTGACGATCAGGCTGTCGTTTTTAAAATTGAAAGTCATAACCACCCTTCGGCAATAGAGCCTTATCAAGGTGCTGCTACCGGTGTCGGCGGAATTATCCGTGATGTTTTCTCCATGGGAGCCCGTCCGATCGCGATGTTGAACTCACTTCGCTTCGGTGAGCTAGACAATGATCGCGTGAAATATTTATTTAAAGAAGTGGTTGCAGGGATTGCAGGATACGGGAATTGTATCGGAATTCCAACTGTCGGCGGAGAAATTCAATTTGATCCATCGTATGAAGGAAATCCTCTTGTCAATGCAATGTGTGTCGGTTTGATCGATCATAAGGACATTAAAAAAGGCCAAGCGCATGGAGTGGGCAACACAGTGATGTATGTGGGTGCCAAAACTGGACGTGATGGCATTCATGGAGCAACATTTGCATCTGAAGAGCTATCAGAGTCTTCGGAAGAGAAACGGCCTGCCGTACAAGTAGGCGATCCATTCATGGAGAAACTGCTTTTGGAAGCATGCCTTGAATTGATTCAAAATGATGCCCTTGTTGGCATTCAGGATATGGGAGCAGCAGGTCTTACAAGCTCATCTGCCGAGATGGCGAGTAAAGCTGGCTCAGGAATAAAAATGAACCTGGATTTGGTACCGCAGCGTGAAACGGGAATGACAGCATATGAAATGATGCTTTCTGAATCACAAGAGCGGATGCTGATCGTTGTCACTAAAGGACGCGAACAGGAAATCGTCGACTTGTTTACGAAATATGACCTAGAAGCGGTTGCTGTTGGTGAAGTAACGGATGATAAAAATCTAACACTTTCCCATCAAGGTGAAATCGTTGCAGAGGTTCCGGTTGATGCATTGGCTGAAGAAGCTCCTATTTATCACAAGCCATCTGCAGAGCCGCAATATTTCCGTGACTTCCAAAGCATGACGGCAGAAGTGCCAGTCATTGAAGATTATAAAGAAACATTGGTATCCCTATTGAAGCAACCGACAATTTCGAGTAAGGAATGGGTCTACGACCAGTATGATTACATGGTCCGCACGAATACAGTCGTCTCACCTGGATCGGATGCAGCGGTAGTGCGTGTACGTGGTACGAATAAAGCCCTTGCCATGACGACGGATTGTAACTCCCGCTTTATTTATTTAGATCCTGAAACAGGCGGCAAAATCGCTGTGGCTGAAGCAGCCCGTAACATCATTTGCTCGGGTGCGGAACCTTTAGCGATTACGGATTGCTTGAATTTTGGGAATCCAGAAAAACCAGAAATATTCTGGCAACTGGAAAAAGCGGCAGACGGTATGAGTGAAGCTTGCAGAAGCTTAAGTACTCCTGTAATCGGCGGAAATGTTTCCCTTTATAATGAAACGAATGGTGAAGCGATTTATCCGACGCCTGTAGTTGGAATGGTTGGTCTAGTCAATGACCTTAAGCACATAACAACACAAACATTTAAAAATGAATCCGATTTGATTTACGTGGTTGGCGAAGCGAAAGTGGAATTCGGAGGCAGTGAATTACAGAAAATGCTCGAGGGTAAAATCTTTGGACGCGCTCCAGAACTTGATTTGGACCTTGAACAAAAACGTCAGCAGCAAATTCTGACAGCAATCCAAAAAGGACTTGTTGCATCAGCCCATGACCTTTCGGAAGGCGGTTTGGCAGTGGCTTTAGCTGAATCTTTATTCGGGGCAAGCAAACTAGGGGCAAAAGTGAATATATCCGGGGAACCTGTATCTGAATTATTCAGTGAAACGCAATCACGATTCTTACTGTCCATCAATCCTGAAAATCAAGCGTCATTTGAAGCTCTTGTTGAAGATGCGATTTGCATAGGCTCAGTAACGGCTGATAATAAATTAGTCGTGGCAACAAGTGATAGCAAAGTATTGGAAGCGGACGTTGAAGATTTACAAACAGCTTGGAAGGGAGCCATACCATGCTTGCTGAAATAAGAAGCCTAAACGAAGAGTGTGGTGTTGTTGGAGTCTGGGGACATCCCGATGCAGCGCAGCTTGCTTACTACGGTTTGCATAGCTTGCAACATCGTGGTCAAGAGGGAGCGGGCATCGTCGTGACGGATGGTGAGCAGATGTCCATCTCTAAGGGCGAAGGACTTGTCACAGAGATATTCACTGCGGAAAAAATGCAGGCACTTTCCGGTAGCGGTAAAGCGGCAATAGGCCATGTCCGTTATACAACGGCAGGCGGCGGAGGGTATCAAAATGTTCAGCCTTTCCTGTTCAATTCTCATACAGGAGGGCTGGCCCTTGCTCATAATGGGAATATCGTCAATGCCCATCAATTAAAAGCACAGCTTGAAGGACAAGGAAGCATTTTTCAAACGACCTCTGATACGGAAGTTCTGGCCCATCTGATTAAACGCTCCGGCTACTCGGATGTAAGAGATTCTGTGAAGAACAGTTTAAGTATGCTGAAGGGAGCCTATGCCTTTGTCATCATGACCGAAACCCAAATGATCATGGCAAGAGATCCGCATGGCTTCCGTCCACTTTCCTTGGGGAAAATAGGCGATGCATATTTCGCTGCATCTGAAACATGTGCACTTGATATTGTAGGTGCAGAATTCATCCGGGATATTGAGCCGGGTGAACTCGTTGTCATAAATGATGAGGGAATCACATCCGAATACTTTTCGCTTTCCAGCCAACAGGCAATGTGCACGATGGAGTACGTGTATTTTTCCCGTCCGGATAGCAACATTGATGGTATCAATGTTCATACGGCACGGAAAAACCTTGGTAAGCAAATGGCACTCGAAACCAAAATTGAAGCAGACGTAGTTACAGGTGTACCTGATTCCAGCATCTCGGCAGCGATTGGCTATGCTGAAGCTGCGGGCATTCCTTATGAAATGGGCTTAATAAAGAATCGTTATGTTGGACGGACTTTCATTCAGCCATCACAAAGTCTGCGTGAACAAGGCGTAAAGATGAAACTATCACCTGTAAGAGGGGTAGTGGAAGGCAAGCGGGTCATAATGGTTGATGATTCAATCGTCCGCGGGACAACGAGCAGAAGGATTGTCCGCATGTTAAAAGATGCCGGAGCGAAAGAAGTGCATGTAGTAATCAGCTCACCACCGATCAAGAATCCATGTTTTTATGGCATAGACACGTCTAAAAAGGAAGAACTGATTGCAAGCTCAAAATCTGTGGAGGAAATAAGGGAAATCATTGAAGCTGATTCCTTAACTTTTCTAAGTGTCGAAGGTATGGTCGAAGCAATTGGACGACCGTTTCCTGGAGAAACGCGCGGTTCATGCCTAGCTTGTTTCACCGGAAATTATCCGACTGAAATTTTTGAATACGAACGAGAAAAAACAAAATGTTAATCAAGTCGGCAATGATGATTGATTTTCGGAGGAGGATTTCAAATGGCTAATGCATATAAACAGGCTGGTGTGGATATTGAGGCTGGTTATGAAGCGGTAAATCGAATGAAAAAACATGTAAAGCGCACATTTCGTCCAGAAGTAATGAATGGTCTGGGCGGTTTCGGCGGCATGTTTGATTTATCTTCCTTGAACCTTAAAGAACCTGTGCTCATTTCTGGTACGGATGGAGTGGGAACAAAACTTTTGTTAGCGTTCATGATGGATAAACACGATACAATTGGAGTGGATTGTGTAGCTATGTGCGTCAATGATGTTGTCGTTCAAGGTGCTGCACCTTTATACTTTTTAGATTATATTGCCTGCGGTAAAGCAGATCCTGAACGAATTGAAATGATCGTCAAAGGGATTGCAGATGGCTGTGAGCAGGCGGGCTGTGCTTTAATCGGCGGAGAAACGGCTGAAATGCCGGGCATGTATGAGACGGAAGAATACGATGTGGCAGGTTTTACTGTAGGTGCCGTTGAAAAATCACGTCTTATTACTGGTGAAGCGATTTCGGCTGGTGATGTCGTTATTGGACTCGCTTCAAGCGGCATCCACAGTAATGGGTATTCACTTGTTCGTAAAATCCTTCTTGAAGACTCAGGCATGGGGCTTCATGACTTCGTACCGGAACTGGATTGCAAGTTGGGTGAGGAATTATTAAAACCGACGAAAATCTATGTGAAGTCCGTTTTATCGACGTTGGAAAAATTTGAGGTTAATGGTCTTGCCCATATCACCGGTGGAGGATTCATCGAGAATATTCCGCGTATCCTTCCTGAAGGATGCGGTGTTGAAATCGAGCTTGGAAGCTGGGAAATTCCAACTATATTTTCATTCCTTGAAGAAAAAGGGAACCTTGTAAAAGAGGAAATGTTCAATATCTTCAATATGGGTATTGGGATGACGGCTGTCGTCAAAAAAGAAGTGGCATTGGATGTGCTAGCCCACCTAAAGTCTTGCGGTGAAGAAGCCTCAATTATTGGAACGATCGTGGATGGAAATGGAGTGTCGTTCAAATAATGAGACGCCTTGCTGTCTTTGCATCAGGTAACGGTAGTAATTTTCAATCAATTGCTGAAGCAATAAAAAGTGGAAAGTTGGAGGCGGAAATCTGTCTTGTCGTATGCGATCGTGAAGACGCATATGTGCTTGAGAGAGCAAAGCTTGAGAATATTGACTCTTTCTCCTTTTCAGCAAAGAATTACTCCAACAAGACTGAATATGAATCGGAAATCCTGGAAAAACTTCGCCAGTATGAGATAGAGTTCATCATTCTTGCTGGTTATATGCGTTTGATCGGTCCGACATTATTACAAAAGTATTCACAGAGGATTGTGAACATCCACCCTTCACTTCTGCCAAGTTTTCCAGGCAAGGATGCAATTGGCCAGGCTTTTGATGCCGGAGTGAAGGAAACGGGGGTAACCGTTCATTATGTTGATGATGGAATGGACACAGGACCGGTCATTGCCCAAAAAACAGTGCCGATTCTTGAAGGGGATACGAGAGACATCCTTCAAAAAAGGATACAGGAAATGGAGCATGACCTGTACCCATCAGTTTTGCAGGAGCTATGCCACAAGAAACTTACTTAATGGAGGGACCAACATAACATGAAGAAACGCGCATTAATTAGTGTATCGGATAAAACAGGTATCGTAGAATTTGCTCAAGGTTTAATTGAAGCAGGTTTTGAAATCATTTCTACAGGCGGTACCAAAAAAACGCTTCAGGAAAATGGTATTGAGGTAATTGGAATCAGTGACGTCACCGGTTTCCCGGAAATTTTGGATGGACGTGTTAAAACGCTTCACCCGAATGTCCATGGAGCAGTGTTGGCAAAACATGATGACAAAGGTCACGCAGCACAGCTTGCTGAGCATAACATTGAACCCATTCAACTTGTCTGTGTAAACCTATATCCATTCCAAGCGACTATTTCCAAACCAGAAGTCACTGTGGAAGATGCTATTGAAAACATCGATATCGGTGGACCGACAATGCTTCGTTCTTCTGCTAAAAACCACGAATATGTGACTGTTATCGTTGATTCCAATGATTATCCTACCGTGTTGGCTGAGCTGAAACAAAACGGCGGGGTAACAAAAACCACGAATCGCCGCCTGGCTGCAAAAGTTTTCCGTCATACAGCAGCATATGATGCAGTTATTTCAGAGTATATGACAGAGCTTGCCGATGAAGAAAATCCTGAATCATTGACTGTTACCTATGAATTGAAACAGTCGCTTCGTTATGGGGAAAATCCACATCAAAAAGCCGCATTCTATAAAAAACCGCTTGGTTCCGTTTTCTCGATTGCAGAAGCGAAGCAATTACATGGAAAAGAACTATCATACAACAACATCAATGATGCTGATGCAGCACTTCAAATCGTAAAAGAATTCAATGAGCCTGCTGCAGTTGCAGTCAAACATATGAATCCTTGCGGCGTCGGCGTCGGTGCGACTATTTTGGAAGCATATGAAAAAGCTTATGAGGCAGATGCCACCTCCATTTTCGGTGGGATCATCGCTTTGAACCGTGAAGTCGATAAAGCGACTGCGGAAAGGCTTCATGAAATTTTCCTTGAAATCATCATTGCCCCTGGGTTTACACAAGAGGCAGTGGAAGTATTGACAAGCAAGAAAAACCTACGTTTATTAACGATCGATTTTGACGCGGTTAAAAAGCCTGAACGTAAATTGACATCCATTGAAGGCGGATTGCTTATTCAAGATCGGGACGCACATAGCTTAAAGGATGCAGAGGTAAAAGTGGCAACGAAACGTGAGCCTACACCTGAAGAGTGGAAAGCCATGGAACTTGGCTGGAAAATCGTGAAACATGTCAAGTCGAATGCAATAGTGGTTTGTAACGATCAAATGACATTAGGTGTTGGCGCAGGTCAAATGAACCGTGTGGGAGCTGCAAAAATTGCTCTGGAACAAGCTGGGGAAAGAGCGACAGGAAGTGCATTGGCATCAGATGCATTCTTCCCAATGGATGATACTGTAGAAGCGGCAGCAAAAGCGGGCGTCACGGCAATCATTCAGCCTGGTGGATCTGTTAAAGATGAGGATTCAATCAAGAAAGCTGATGAATATGGGATTACAATGGTGTTTACAGGAATTCGTCACTTTAAACATTAATCAAAAACGAGGTGCGATAATGAATGTACTAGTAATTGGCCGGGGCGGCAGGGAGCATGCCATAGCCCGCAAACTATTTGAAAGTAAACGGGTTGGGACCGTTTTTGCAGCACCGGGAAATCCAGGGATGACAGATGTAGCGACTCTTGTTCCAATTGATGAAAACAATCACAGGGAATTGGTTGCCTTTGCCAAGAATAATGCAGTTGCATTAACGGTGATCGGGCCCGAAACACCATTGTTGAATGGACTTGCAGATGATTTTGCGGAGGCAGGATTACAGGTATTTGGCCCTAATGGCCGTGCTGCTGTCATCGAGGGAAGTAAATCCTTTGCTAAAGATTTAATGAAGAACTATAGCATTCCGACAGCGGAATATGAAACATTTTCTGATTATGATGCAGCAAAAGCATATATCGAAAAAATGGGTGCCCCCATTGTCATAAAAGCGGATGGTTTGGCAGCAGGAAAAGGTGTCGTAGTTGCTATGACGATGGAAGAGGCGTTAGACGCCATCCATGATATGCTAGTCGGAGCAAAGTTCGGGGAAGCATCTGCCAAAGTCGTTATTGAGGAATTCCTTGATGGCGAGGAATTTTCATTGATGGCATTCGTTAATGGGGAAAAAGTGTATCCGATGGTCATTGCTCAAGATCATAAGCGGGTTTTTGATGGAGATCAGGGTCCGAACACAGGTGGAATGGGTGCATATTCACCGGTACCGCAAATATCCGATGAAATGATCCAGACTGCAGTCGAAACGATTCTTAAACCCACGGTAAATGCGATGATTTCTGAGAATCGGAGTTTTACAGGAATATTATATGCCGGGTTGATCGCCACTGAAAAGGGCACAAAAGTCATTGAGTTCAATGCCCGTTTTGGCGATCCGGAAACGCAAGTCGTTTTACCTCGTCTAAAGACAGACTTCGTAGATACGCTTGAAGCGGTTCTTTCTGGAGAGGATTTACAACTTGAATGGCATGAAGAGGCCGTGCTCGGAGTGGTCGTCGCAGCTGATGGATATCCTGGGGAATATAAAAAGGGATCTATCATTAAAGGCTTGGAAAAGATTGATCCGAAAGCCCATGTTTATCATGCTGGAACGGCTCTCAATAATGAAGGGAACTTCATCTCGAATGGCGGACGTGTACTTCTGGTTGCTGCAAAAGGGAAAGATTTGGCCTCTGCGCAAGCTGAAGTATATAAAGAGTTAGGGCATATTGAGAAAGACGGTTTATTTTGGCGAACGGATATTGGCTACCGAGCAATAAAATACAATTTTTCATCATAATATAAAGAAGCTGACTCTAAGCGGAGTCAGCTTCTTCTATAAGACTTAATATGAATCAGATTGATTCGATTCATTTTCCTGTTTTGGTTCTTTTGTCATCAAGTTTTGTCCGTTTTCCATCGCATCGACGACAGGACAATAACGGAGGATCCCTTCACCTATTTTCATGGCGGAAAGCATGGCCACGATTATATAAGATTGGTTCTTCCATGGTTTTTTCACCATTTTAGCCGTAGCCCATGTTAGAAATGTAAAACCACAAGTAATTCGCATTAAAGCATTTATTATACTGATATTTTGTTTAAACTTCATATAAAATCCATCCCTTCACAAAAATTTAACAATAATCTGGATAACATTACTGTTCTAATGAGGCAAGTATGTTACTATGAAATAAAATTGGATTGAAAATGGTTTTTTTCATACACTGTTTCTAATAACTTATGGGGGAATGTTTATGCTTGAACAGCGCTATAGATGGAAAAATAAACATCTAAGAGAACATATAGATGTGCTGGATGGCAATAGGGCACCACACATTCTGCTAAAAAATACGACTTATTTAAATCAGGCTTTACGAAAATGGGTAAAAGCGAATATATGGATATATGAAGATCGCATCATATATGTTGGTGATAAGCTTCCTGATAATATAGACCGCTGTGAAATGGTCGACTGTACAAACCAGTACTTGGTTCCGGGTTATATTGAGCCGCATTCACACCCTTCTCAATTATATAATCCCCTTTCTTTTTCACGTTATGCATCTCATTTTGGCACAACGACATTGATCAATGATAACTTGCCGTTTCTATTGCAGTTAGATAAAAAGAAAGCGTTTTCTCTTTTGAAAGAATTACGTAACATTCCTGTAACAATGTATTGGTGGAGCCGTTTTGACGGACAAACGGAATTGATCGATGAAGATATGGTCTTTTCCCATGGAGCCGTCAAATCATGGATGGAGCATGACGCCGTATTACAGGGAGGGGAACTAACTGGATGGCCGAAGCTTCTCGATGGGGATGACATGATGTTGCACTGGATTCAGGAAGCCAAGCGAATGAGGAAGAAAATAGAAGGACACTTTCCAGGTGCTTCAGAGAAGACTTTAGCAAAAATGACCTTGTTCGGCGCCGATTGTGATCATGAGGCAATGACAGGTGATGAAGTCATGTCACGCTTGCTGCAGGGCTATTATGTATCGTTAAGACATTCTTCGATCCGTCCGGATTTACCAAAGCTGATACAGGAAATCCATGAACTGGGCATTGATCATTATGACAAATTCTTTTATACGACAGATGGATCACCGCCGTCCTTTTATGAAGGTGGTTTCATAGACTGCTTGATCAAAATAGCGATAGAGCATGGCGTTCCGGTCATCGATGCCTACAATATGGCGACCATCAACATCGCACGATATTATAACATTGAATACCTTCATGGCAATATTGCGACAGGGAGGGTGGCGAACATCAACTTCCTGACCGATGTAAAGGAACCCGCACCGGTTTCGGTAATGGCGAAAGGGAAATGGGTGAAAAGGGGTGGTGAGATCATTCCGGATAAACAGGAAATCGAATGGAGTGATTTCGATTTTAAACCGCTCGATCTTGATTGGGATCTCAGTTTAAAGGAGGATTTTGAATTTTCCATGCCGTTCGGGATAGAACTGGTTAATAATGTAATTACGAAACCATACTCCCTTGCCAATGATGTTGGGCATGAAGAACTGAACTTTGAGGATGATGAATGCTTTTTCATGCTAATCGACCGGGAAGGGAAATGGCGCATCAATACGATATTAAAAGGGTTTGCGGACAAATTGTGTGGCTTTGCTGGCTCTTATACAAATACAGGTGATATCATACTGATCGGTAAAAGGAAAAAGGATATGCATTTGGCATTTAACCGGCTGAAGGAAATTGGCGGTGGAATCATTTTGACGGAACAAGGCAAGGTGATTCATGAACTTCCTCTGAAATTAAAGGGAGTCATGTCGACCAAGGAGGTTCCTGAATTGATAAAAGAAGAAAATGAATTGAAACATTTGCTGCGGGAAAGAGGTTATCGCTTCGCCGATCCTGTGTATACCCTTTCATTCTTTTCGACAACCCATCTGCCATATATAAGGCTGACCCAGCGAGGAGTATATGATGTAATGAATAAAACTATACTCTTTCCCACTATAATGCGTTAAAATATAAGAGAAGAAATGGCTAATAAATCAGAGGAGTGGAAAGATGAAATTTAAGAGAGTTCTTTTCATCGTTATTGCTATTTTGCTGCTGGCAGGCTGTTCGACGAAAGAGGACCCTGCATCGGATGACAGTAAGCCGAAAGACCAAGCTGTCATCAAAAATACAGATGTGAAAAATGAACCTTCCAATGAGTTTCCACTTACAGGTATGGCCACCGAAGCAGGCAGTGAGCGAAGGGCTGCAGCAGTGATGATTAATAATCATCCGGAAGCACGCCCGCAATCGGGCCTCTCAGAAGCCGATATGGTTTACGAAATGCTCGCAGAAGGTGACATAACCAGATTTTTAGCTATCTTCCAAAGTGAAATGCCTAGTCAAATCGGTCCGATTCGGAGTGCAAGGGACTATTATATCGAATTGGCTAAAGGCCTTGATTGCATCTATGTCTGTCATGGGTATAGCCCCGAGGCAAAGACCATGCTGGACAGAGGGTATATTGATAACTTGAACGGATTATATTATGATGGTACTTTGTTTCAACGTTCGGCAGATCGAAAAGCACCGCATAATTCCTACACCTCCTTTGAGGATATCGAAAAAGGTGCAAAGGAAAAGGGTTATGAGTTAAATGGTGCACCGAAGCCTTATGCTTTCCTTACAAAAGAAGAGGCAGCTGGACTTCAAGGGGAACCGGCATTGAAAACCGAGGTTTCCTACGGATCAGACGAGTATGATGTACAGTATGAATACGAAGCCACGGAAGAGAAATATAAACGTTATTCGAATGGAGAGCAAACAGTCGAGCATAAATCGAATAAACCTATTTTACTGGATAATATATTGATCATTGAGGCTGCTCATCAAGTGATCGACGACAAAGGGCGTCGAAAAATCGACTTGAAAAGTGGCGGAAATGGTTATTTACTTCAAAAAGGAAAAGCGAATGAAGTAGAATGGGTGAATAAGGATGGTCGTATTACACCAGTGAAAAACGATAAAGAGGTAGGGTTGGTTCCAGGGAAAACTTGGATCAATATTATTCCGGATGAACCTGGTTTAGTAGGAGACGTCTCATTTTGATACCCATGAAATTGAGGGGGAGTAACATGCAAATTGATAAGTTAAGAGGAAAAGAAACGGATCAGCTGTTCAAGTCGATCCTTTCCTTGCGTGATTTGGACGAATGCTATCGATTTTTTGATGATCTATGCACAGTTAATGAAATTTCATCATTGGCACAGCGTCTTGAAGTAGCCCGCATGCTTGAAGAAGGAAAAACCTATCATAAAATCGAAACGGAAACAGGTGCAAGCACGGCTACGATTTCCAGGGTCAAACGCTGCTTGAACTACGGAAATGATGCTTATTCCATGGCTCTGAACCGTATTAAGGATAACGTAGAGGAAACAACTGAATCATAATTCTTTCGATTATAATAAAAAGCTGGGGAATTCATTTCCCGGCTTTTTATTTTGTGTCCAGCACGCTCATTGCCGGCTGTCTTTCAGCCGTATCCATGTTATATTGGATTTTAGATTAAAAGGTTCCATTTGGTAATAACATTTTATCGATACTTCTCTTTTTTAATGAAAAATCTTAATGCTATAATGGTGTAATGGGAAGTGTGAATGGAGGATTATAATGTACGATTTTCGCGAGTGGAAACATGTTTTCAAACTCGATCCAAATAAAGAAATAAGTGATGAGGCCCTTGAGAAAGTCTGTGAATCCGGTACTGATGCAATCATGGTCGGGGGAACGGATGGTATCACGCTTGAGAATGTGCTTCATTTAATGGCACGTGTCAGGCGATATACGGTCCCATGTGTGATGGAAATTTCTTCAGTTGAAACGGTGACCCCGGGGTTTGATTTATATTTCATTCCGAGTGTCCTGAATAGCACCAACCCGGATTGGATGATGAAATTGCATCAGCAAGCAGTCAAGGAATACGGATACCTTTTGAATTGGGATGAAATTTTCGTTGAAGGGTACTGTATCCTGAACCCTGGGTGCAAGGCGGCCCAATTGACGAAAGCCAATACTGATTTGGATATGGATGATGTGGGTGCATACGCGATGATGGCGGAAAAGATGTTCAACCTGCCGATCTTTTATTTGGAATACAGCGGTGATTATGGCGATGTCCAGATGGTGGAAGCGGCCAAAGAGAGTTTGGAAGATACCATACTATTCTATGGCGGTGGGATAAAATCGGTTGAACAGGCCAAAGAGATGTCCAAGATTGCGGATGTCATCGTTGTCGGCAATGTGATTTATGAAGACTTGAAAGTGGCCCTTGCAACAGTTACGGCAGTTAAATGAAAACATGTAAGAAATATAGTATACTAAAACAGAAACGAATGTTCGTATAGGTGGTGTGATAATGCAATATTTAGCGGAAAAATTATTAATTGGTTTGAATGAACAGCAACAAAAAGCAGTGAAAGCAACAGATGGTCCACTTTTAATCATGGCTGGGGCAGGAAGTGGAAAGACGCGTGTGCTGACTCACCGAATAGCATACTTGATGGTCGAGAAGGAAATAGCGCCTTGGAACATCCTTGCAATCACGTTCACCAACAAAGCGGCACGTGAGATGAAGGAGAGGATCCGTGCCATACTTGGCGGTGCATCCGAAGATATCTGGATTTCGACTTTCCACTCGATGTGTGTCCGTATTCTACGAAGAGATATCGACCGTATCGGATTTAATAGGAACTTCTCGATATTGGATACGACGGATCAGCAATCGGTCATAAAACAAATCATGAAAGACCGTAATATGGATACAAAGAAATATGATTATCGTGCCATTTTGGGCAGCATCAGTTCAGCGAAAAATGAATTGGTCGGGCCGGAAGAGTACCTGAAGACGGCGTCTGATTACTTCACTAAAGTAACGGCCGATGTTTATACGGAATATCAAAAACGGCTGCGCAAAAATTCAGCGCTCGATTTCGATGATTTGATCATGATGACGATTCAATTGTTCCAGCTCGTACCTGAGGTGCTTGAATATTATCAGCGTAAATTTCAATACATTCATGTTGATGAGTACCAAGATACGAACAGGGCTCAATACATGCTTGTTAAATTATTGGCTTCACGCTTCCGTAATCTCTGTGTTGTCGGGGATTCCGATCAATCGATCTATCGTTGGCGCGGTGCGGATATTGCGAATATCCTTTCATTTGAAAAAGATTATCCGAATGCCAACATGATTTTCCTTGAACAGAATTACCGCTCGACGAAAAAGATCCTTGCAGCTGCGAATAAGGTCATCGATAACAATCAAAACCGTAAGCCGAAAAATCTTTGGACCGAGAATGCAGATGGCAATAAGATATTCTATTACCGTGCGGACAATGAACAAGGGGAAGCGCAATTCGTAGCCGGAAAGATAAATGAGATAGTTCAGGACGGCAGCAGGAAGTATTCAGATATAGCAATACTTTACAGAACGAATGCACAATCACGTGTCATGGAGGAAGTTCTGCTTAAATCCAATATTAATTATGCAATAGTCGGGGGCACTAAGTTCTATGACCGTAAAGAGATTAAGGATTTACTTGCCTATCTTCGACTTATTGCGAACCCTGATGATGACATCAGCCTTCGCCGTGTAATCAATGTGCCGAAACGCGGAATTGGTGCAACTTCGATGGACAAAGTGGCAGATTATGCAGATCAATATGATGTTTCCATATATAAAGCACTGGAGTCTGTGGAAATGGCAGGGATAAGCGGGAAGGCCACCAAAGCGGCAAGGGAATTCCATACGCTGATCACTAATTATACAAATCAGCAGGAGTACTTATCCGTGACGGAACTTGTGGAGGAAGTCATCGAGAAAACCGGTTACCGTGAGATGCTGCAGGCAGAAAAAACGATTGAATCACAAAGCCGGCTTGAAAATATAGATGAGTTTTTATCTGTTACGAAAGCGTTCGAAGATAACAGCGAGGACAAATCATTGGTGGGCTTTTTGACTGACTTGGCGTTGGTTGCCGATATAGACCAACTTGACGAGAATACCGAAGAAGCTACAAATACGGTAACGTTGATGACATTGCATTCAGCGAAGGGACTTGAATATCCGGTAGTCTTTCTATTGGGCCTTGAAGAGGGGGTTTTCCCTCACAGCCGCTCGCTTATGGATGAAGAGGAGATGGAAGAAGAACGCCGCCTGGCTTATGTGGGAATTACAAGGGCCGAAAATGAACTATTCATAAGCAATGCCCAAATGCGGACATTGTATGGACGGACGAGCATGAATCCTGTTTCACGTTTCATCAGTGAAATACCAGAGGAACTTCTAGAAGACCTAAAACCGAAACCTGCTCCTAGGGCTAGGCAAACGCCTTTCAGCTCTTCGAGGACCGGGTCTCCTTCAACGGCTTCAACAAGAAAAGTGCCTGCCTTTGGAAAAGCTGTTTCTGCACCATCCGCAACGGGCGGTGAAGAAATTGGCTGGGCTGTCGGTGATCGTGCCTCCCATAAAAAATGGGGTATAGGAACCGTGGTGAGCGTAAAAGGGGAAGGCGAAGGAAAGGAATTGGATATTGCCTTTCCAAGTCCAATCGGCATCAAACGCCTATTGGCGAAATTTGCACCAGTTGAAAAAGCATAAGCTATTAATATGCTCCTGCTGGTAAAGAATAGGGATATCTGACTTTAGACACCGCTCTTCTATCAGAAGTGCGGTGGAGTCTTCTTTAGAAAGGATTGAACGTATGGACATACAAGCTGCAGAGAAGAAAGTTCTGGAACTGCAAACGTTATTGAACCAATACAGCTATGAATATTATGTGATGGACCAGCCATCAGTACCTGATGCTGAATATGATCGGCTGCTACGTGAACTTATTGGGTATGAGGAGAAATTTCCGGAACTGCAAACGGCGGACTCGCCGACACAACGGGTCGGTGGCGCCATTTTGGATATGTTTGAAAAGGTGGAGCATACCACACCGATGCTTAGTTTAGGCAATGCCTTCAACGAAAGTGACTTGCGGGATTTCGACAGAAAGGTCAGGCAATCTGTAGGTGACGATTTTTCCTATGTATGTGAATTGAAAATTGACGGACTTGCCGTCACACTTCAATATGAGAATGGATATTTCGTAAGAGGGGCAACCCGTGGAGACGGAACGATCGGTGAAGATATTACCGCCAATTTGAAAACGATCAAGTCGATCCCATTGAAGCTGCGGGAGCCAGTTGCCATAGAAGTGCGCGGTGAGGCATTCATGCCAAAAAAATCATTCGAATCATTAAACAAGGCTAAGGAAGAACGCGGTGAGGAACCATTTGCCAACCCGCGAAATGCCGCTGCCGGCTCGTTAAGGCAGCTTGATCCGAAACTTGCTGCGAAACGGAACTTGGATATTTTCCTTTATGCGATTGCCGATTTGGGGGAAACGGGGGTCCGTTCCCATAGCGAGGGTCTGGATTTATTGGATAGACTCGGGTTTAAGACGAACCGGGAAAGAAAAACATGCTCGAATATAGAGGAAGTACTGGCCTATATAGTAGAATGGACGGAACAACGTCCAAACTTAGCCTATGATATTGATGGAATTGTCGTAAAGGTGGATTCCCTTGAACAGCAGGATGAATTAGGTTTTACTGCAAAAAGTCCGCGATGGGCCATTGCTTATAAATTCCCAGCTGAAGAAGTCATTACAACCCTAAGGGATATCGAGCTGAATGTGGGCCGTACGGGTGTATTGACCCCGACTGCCGTTTTGGATCCCGTCCGGGTAGCAGGTACGACTGTGCAGCGAGCTTCACTTCACAATGAAGACTTAATCCGTGAAAAGGACATCAGAATCGGAGATCAAGTGGTTGTGAAAAAAGCGGGTGATATCATTCCAGAGGTAGTCAATGTACTGGCAGAGCGCCGTACAGGGGAAGAAGTCGAGTTTCAGATGCCGACTGAGTGCCCTGAGTGCAGCAGTGAACTTGTCCGGCTGGACGGGGAGGTTGCTTTACGCTGCATCAACCCGAAGTGTCCTGCACAAATACGGGAAGGTTTGATTCACTTTGTTTCCCGTACAGCTATGAATATAGACAGTCTTGGTGAAAAAGTGATTAGCTTGTTATTTAAAGAAGAACTCATACAAGATGTGGCTGATATTTATAAGCTTACATACGATCAACTGATTGCTTTGGAAAGGATGGGGGATAAATCCGTCACTAAACTTCTTCAAGCAATCGAAGCTTCGAAGACCAACTCGTTGGAAAAATTACTATTCGGGCTGGGCATTCGCCATGTTGGTTCCAAAGCTGCCAAGACGCTTGCGAGGGAATTCGGGACGATGGAAGCCTTAAGCAAGGCGAGCCGTGAAGAACTAACGGCCATTAATGAAATAGGCGATAAGATGGCTGATTCCATCGTAGCTTATTTTGAATTGGAAGAAGTCCATGCATTATTGAATGAGCTGGATGCAGCCGGTGTGAATCTTACTTTCAAAGGGCAAAGAGCTGTTGCTTTAGAAGATATCGACTCTTTTTTTTCCGGTAAAACAGTCGTTTTAACGGGAAAACTGCATCAGTTAACACGTAACGAAGCTAAAGAGAAATTAGAGGCGCTAGGAGCTAACGTTGCTGGAAGTGTCAGCAAGAAAACCGATTTGGTCGTAGCTGGTGAAGATGCCGGTTCCAAACTGGAAAAAGCTGAAAGCCTAGGCGTCATGGTATGGGATGAAGAGAGACTGATTGAGGAACTAAATAAATAAGAGGTGTAGCTATGAGGAAACACTCCATTTTGGGGATGATTCTTATACTGCTTCTTGCTGGATGTGCGCCTAGTTTCGAGGATAAGCAAGAGGTAGTTCAAGACTCCAAAGACAAAAAAGAAACGGCAATTATTCCGAAGTATAAAATTTCGGAAGAATATTATCAAACAATCCTACCGTTTGAACCATCAAAAGCACGCGGTTTGGTCGTATCCAATCTAAATACCAGATACGACATTGAAGAATTCGAAAATGGATTGATGCGGTTGGCCCAAACCCAATTCGACCCGGAAGATTACCTGTTTCAAGAGGGGCAAATGCTAGATAGTTCCAAGATATCTTCCTGGCTGAACAGAAAATATACCGATAGTCAGTTGAAAGAAAAGAAGATGAAGGCCTCAGAGAACCTTGGCTTGAATCCGGTTGATCCGGGCAAAGGCGACATTGATAAGCGGAATGAAGAAAATCCGATCTATCTTGCCCATATTTTAGAACATAATTACTTGGTCAAAACAAAAGATAATTCAGTAAGCCTTGGCGGAGTTGTAATCGGTCTTGCGTTGAATTCAGTGCATTACTATCAAAAAGAGGCATTCGGTGCCACCTATGAAAATAAAATCGATAGTAAAAAGCTAAAGCAAGAAGGGGAAAAAATTGCTGCAGAAGTTTTAAAAAGGCTGCGTAAAATGGACAAGCTGAAAAATGTTCCGATTACGATTGCCTTATTCGAGCAAAATGAAAAATCTTCAGTAGTCCCTGGGAATTTCATTTCCTATACAAATATCGATAAAAACTCGAACAATATTGGGAAATGGACGAACTTGGACGAAGAGTATTTCCTATTTCCTTCTGCTGCTGCTGAAAAGAAATACCGTGATGACGTCAATACTTTCACGAACTTTAAAGAAGATGTCGAAGAATACTTCCCTAACTTTAACGGAGTCATCGGCAGGGCGTTCTATATGGATGATCAATTGCAAAGCCTGAACATCGATATACCCATTCAATTTTATGGGAACTCGGAAGCAATAGGCTTTACCCAATATGTTGCTGGGCTCATAATGGAACGTTTCCCGAACTATATTGCCGTACAGGTATCCATTACGTCTGTAAATGGACCTGAAGCGCTCATAGTCCGTGAAGCGAATCAGGACGAACCAACCGTTCATATATACGAATGAAAAAAGGATGAAGCTTAGCGGCTTCGTCCTTTTTTTCGATTGGAATCTATTTCTTGTGAATGTCAATATAATCTTTAACAATGAACAAAGATATATAATGGAAAGTAAACCCTTCCATCTTAGGGAACAAGTGCTTTAAAAAGGCAACATTTGTCGAATTTTAATAGTCTTATTGTCATTTCCCCGGAAATTCCGGCAACTTTCCCATATTTCCCGGAAAATATCTCTTTTTCCTTATGAAATAATTGAATTTCGACATTGTATCTCTTGTTGCTTTACTGTGCAATAGTTTGATATGATTTAAACGATGATTATATGGAGAAAAGCGACGAAATTCAGTCGATTTGGATATTTTTTCGGAGGTGAAGAGAATGTCACGTATTACTATGGAACAAGTTAAACACGTTGCCCATTTGGCCCGATTGGCCATTACGGAAGAAGAAGCAAAACAGTTTCAGCATCAGCTTGACCAAATGATTTCATTCGCGGAGCAGTTGAATGAGCTTGATACGGATCAAGTAAACCCGACTTCTCACGTTTTGGATATGAAGAATGTTATGCGCGAAGATGTCGCAAAACCAGGATTGCCAGTGGAAGAAGTAGTTAAAAATGCACCGGATAGCAAAGAAGGATATATCCGTGTACCATCAATAATTGAATAAGGAGGGACAATGATGTCGTTGTTCGAACAAAAGGTTTCTGAGCTTCATGAACGATTACATAAGAAAGAGATAAGTGTCACTGATCTTGTGGACGAATCGTATAAGCGAATCGGACAGGTAGAGGTCAAGGTGAAGGCATTTTTGACACTTGATGAAGAAAACGCCCGCAATCAAGCAAAACGTTTGGATGATCAATTGGTAAAAGGCGAGAACGAAGGCGCTTTATTTGGTATGCCAATCGGAGTGAAGGATAATATTGTCACTAAAAATTTACGTACGACTTGCGCGAGCAAAATTTTGGAGAACTTTGATCCAATCTATGATGCAACCGTTGTTCAAAAGCTACAGAAGGCAGAAACGGTTACGATCGGTAAATTGAATATGGATGAGTTTGCGATGGGTTCTTCCAATGAGAACTCCGCATTTCAAGCAACACGCAACCCTTGGAATACGGAATATGTGCCAGGCGGTTCTTCGGGTGGTTCAGCTGCATCTGTCGCTTCCGGTGAAGTCCTATTCTCTTTAGGTTCCGATACGGGTGGATCGATCCGCCAACCAGCGGCATATTGTGGAGTCGTCGGCTTAAAACCTACATATGGACGGGTTTCCCGATTCGGCCTTGTAGCATTTGCGTCTTCATTGGACCAAATCGGACCTGTTACAAGAACTGTTGAAGATAACGCTTATTTGCTTGAAGCGATCTCAGGAGTAGACCCAATGGATTCGACCTCTGCTAATGTTGACGTGCCGAATTTTGTGAATTCATTAACAGGCGATGTTAGAGGATTGAAAATAGCTGTGCCTAAAGAATACCTTGGTGAAGGCGTTGGTGAAGAAGCGCGTAATTCCGTACTTGAAGCATTAAAAGTATTAGAGGGTCTTGGAGCTCAATGGGAAGAGGTTTCCTTGCCGCATTCCAAATATGCTTTAGCTGCCTATTATTTGCTATCTTCATCGGAAGCTTCGGCTAACCTTTCACGTTTTGACGGTGTACGTTACGGACACCGGACAGATAATGCAGAAACTCTTATAGAAATGTATAAGCAAACCCGTGCAGAAGGATTCGGTGACGAAGTGAAACGCCGTATCATGCTTGGAACGTTCTCCTTAAGTTCCGGTTATTATGATGCTTATTATAAAAAGGCTCAAAAAGTACGTACATTAATCAAAAAAGACTTTGAAGATGTCTTTGAAAAATATGATGTCATCGTTGGGCCGACTACACCTACGCCTGCATTTAAAATTGGTGAAAAAGTCGACGATCCATTAACGATGTATGCGAATGATATCCTGACGATTCCAGTCAATCTTGCTGGCGTACCGGGTATATCCGTGCCATGTGGATTCGCAGCGAATGGTCTTCCGCTTGGACTGCAAATGATTGGGAAGCATTTTGATGAAAGCACGATTTACCGCGCGGCTCACGCATTTGAGCAAGCAACAGATTTTCATAAACAATTTCCTAAGCTGTAAGGGGTGAAAATAATGGACTTTGAAACGGTGATTGGTCTAGAAGTACACGTAGAATTAAAAACGGATTCTAAAATTTTCTCAGCGAGCCCAAATCATTTTGGTGCCGCTCCAAATAGTAACACGACTGTAATTGACCTAGGCTACCCAGGTGTATTGCCTGTCGTCAATAAAAAGGCTGTTGATTTTGCAATGAAGGCTGCAATTGCCCTGAATTGCGAAGTGGCGGAAGTTACGAAATTCGACCGGAAAAACTATTTTTACCCGGACAATCCTAAAGCATACCAAATTTCACAGTTCGATCAACCGATCGGTGAACATGGTTGGATTGAAATCGAAGTGGGCGGCAAGAAAAAGAAAATTGGCATTACCCGCATTCATATGGAAGAGGATGCTGGAAAGCTGACACATAAAGGGAACTATTCGCTTTGCGATTATAACCGCCAAGGTACGCCTCTTGTTGAAATCGTATCCGAACCGGATATCACTTCCCCGGAAGAAGCGTATGCTTATTTGGAAAAGCTGAAATCCATCATTCAATACACGGGCGTTTCCGATTGTAAAATGGAAGAAGGCTCACTCCGTTGTGATGCTAACATTTCCTTGAAACCTGTTGGTCAAAAGGAGTTCGGTACGAAAACCGAATTGAAAAACTTGAATTCATTCAACTTCGTTCGCAAAGGGTTGGAGCATGAAGAAATCCGCCAAGCGGAAATCTTGAATGAAGGCGGCATAATCGAACAGGAAACTCGCCGGTTCGACGAAGCTACAGGCAGAACCGTACTAATGCGAATTAAGGAAGGCTCCGATGATTACCGTTATTTCCCGGAACCGGACTTATTGACGATCCATATTGATGAAGAATGGAAAGCTCGTATCGCTGCCGAAATTCCGGAACTTCCAGATGCCCGGAAAAAACGCTATGTCGAAGAATTTGGCTTACCTGAATATGATGCAGCCGTTTTAACGGTAACGAAAGAAAGTGCGGATTTCTTTGAAGCGACAGTTGCTTCAGGTGCCGATGCAAAACTAGCATCTAACTGGATCATGGGTGAGGTTTCCGCTTTCTTGAATGCAGAAGGCAAAGAGCTGCATGATGTCAAATTGACTGCTGAATCATTGGCTGGAATGATCAAGCTGATTGAAGATGGCACGATTTCGTCTAAAATCGCTAAAAAGGTTTTCAAAGAATTGATTGAAAACGGCGGGGATGCTGAAACGATCGTCAAGGAGAAGGGACTAGTCCAAATTTCCGACGAAGGCGCATTGCGTACAGCCGTTGAAGAAGCATTGAATAATAACCCGCAATCCATTGAAGATTTTAAAGCCGGTAAACAAAAGGCAATCGGCTTCCTTGTCGGGCAGATTATGAAAGCGACAAAAGGACAAGCCAATCCACAACTTGTTAATAAAATTTTGGTGGAAGAAATCAATAAACGTTAATGTTGACCGTATCACTTTTAAAGTGGTACGGTTTTCTCTTGACTAAGGCTGAGAAAAATAATAAGCGGAAAAATAATTTTGAGTTATCTGTAGGGGTAACTCCTTTTTGTGTCGTCTATTACATGAATGTTTATCAGGAAAGGGGGAAGAGAAGTGTCCGATGAGTTAGTTGAGAAGGTAAGGGCTGGGAATGATCATGCATTCCGAATGTTGATTGAAAATTATAAACAGACGATTTATAGAACCGTCTATTCCGTCTTGCGGAATCAAAAGGATGCAGAAGATGTTACCCAGGAAGTCTTTATCAAAATCTACACTTCTCTTCCTCAATATAAGAACCAAGGCTTCAAAACTTGGATTACCCGAATTGCCGTCAATCATGCAATCGATCTAAAGAGAAAGAGGGAACGCCAAAAGGAAGAATTACAGGACGAACATTCATCGGAAGTTAATTTGGGCTTAACGGATGATGTCGAGGCAGTATTTTTTCGGAATGAAAGGCGAAAGCAAGTATTACGGAAGCTGAATGACCTTCCAGAGGGATATCGAGACGTTGTATATGGCTATTACATAAAGGAAAAGACATTCAAGCAAATTGCAGAGGAACATCAGATTCAAGTGAAATCTGTGGAAGTAAAGCTATACCGGGCAAGAAATTGGATGAGAAAACATTGGAAAGAGGAGGATTTTTCATGAATCATGTTTCAGAGGCACAATGGGTTGCATATTTGGCAGATGAAATACCAGAGGCTTTAAAAATTGAATATGAAAATCATCTATACTCCTGTGACAAGTGTTTGTCCGTCTATATGGAAGCGATGGAAAAAGAAGAAACAAGTCTTGACCTTGAAGGATTTGATATTGCAGGTCCAGTCATGGACTCTATTAGCCGATTGAAAGGCGGCTCTGTTGAAGAGTCTTGGCCACATCGAAAAGAGAAGTCACTTCGGACAATCACAAGACATTACCTGATTGCGGCCGGATTTACGATTTTATTAATGGCAGGCGGGGTATTTCAATCATTGACAGAATACGTGGATTCTGTGGAATCAAGCAGTGATAAGAAAACGCAGTCCTTGACCGAGGACCTTATTGATAAAACATTTACTTGGATGGATACAATCGAAAAGAAAAATAAGGAGGGGTTTAGAAATGAATAAAAGTCCGGTATTAGCTTTTTTATTATCCTTTCTGCCAGGTTTCGGACATTTTTACCTAGGAAGGCAATATAAAGGGCTATTTTATTTTCTTGCCACAGCTGGATTGGGGCTTGGAGGTCTTTTTCTTTCGTTAATCAGTCAATCGGATGCGTTTCTGGCATTTTCCGTTATTGGAATGGTGTTTTATTTCATCAGTATATTTGATTTGGTGGTCACCTCACTGAGGAATCCTAAAAGTGAAGAGAATGAAGAGGGAATGGCAAATCCGCCGGAAGCGGAAAGGTTTTATGTAATCATCCTTTCATTCGTTCCTGGGTTAGGGCATTTTCAGCTTGGCCTCATGAACCGTGGGCTCATTTTTCTCATCAGCTTTTTAGGCTTTGGCATCATGGTGATATTCATCAGTGTGATGACACAAATGGAAGGCCTGTTAATATTCATGGCACTATTGCCTGTTATCTGGATTTACAGCTTTTTTGATTCTGTTCAACAGCTGAATAAAAAGCAAAGAGGTGAGGAGCTTATCGATCGGACCGTTTTGGAAGATTTCGAGGAGAGACGGGAATCCGGGAAGAAGAGTAAAGCGGTCGCGACTTTATTCGCTATTTTCCCTGGTGCAGGTCACTTATATTTGGGGCTGCAAAAACGCGGGATACAATTGATGGCCGGCTTTTTATTCGCCATTTACATACTGGATTTACTCCGGTTGGGTTTCTTCTTCTTCCTTATTCCGATTATCTGGTTTTATAGTTTTTTTGATGGATTGCAAAAAGCATCAAAAATGGAGGAGGGGCCAGTAGAAGATACGCCCATCATTTCGGGAATGGTCAATCATCAAAAATGGTTAGGATTGGGTCTGGTGGGAATTGGAATCTATTTCTTGGCCAGTAATATGATCGTCCCAGCCATCGCTCCCCATTTAGATGAATGGATTGGAAGCAACTTGGAATATTGGTTTAGGGATTATTTTCAAAAAGGCCTTGTATGCATCCTTCTAATAGGCGGAGGAATCAAATTGCTGTCGGGAAGTAAAAAAGGGAGCGTCAAGGAGGAGACAAAATGAGAACATGGAGAGTCGGAACGATTTCAATGGGGATCTCCCTGGTTGGTTTGGGTTTTGTTTTACTCGTTACCCAAATTTTGGATATGAATTTGACGACGATTCTGCTATCATGGTGGCCGTTGCTGTTCATGATCTTGGGTACAGAGATTCTCTTCTATATTTATTTTTCCAGAAAAGAAAGTTCTTTTGTAAAATATGATATTCTTAGCATTCTTTTCGTTGGATTGCTTGGAACGACGGGAATAGTTTTAATTCTGCTTACATCCAGCGGATTGTTGGATCAAGTTAGGGCTGCCGTTAATAGTGAAGAGAAAACGGTCAATTTGCCTGGTTTCAATCAAAAGGCAGGAAAGGGCATACAGAGAGTTGTCCTGGACACTGGTTCATACCCATTGACAATTGAAAGTGGTAAGGACGAAGAAGTTTCCGTTTTTGGAACATATGGTGAGCGGGTAATGGAAGATGATGATTCATTGTTGAACAATGCGGAAGATTATTTACTTGTTGAAAGAAATGGTGATACTCTTTATATTAGCTTCAAGGATTTACCGAGTCAAAATGGACTTTTGGACAGTGGTACAAGGAATCTTAAGGCAACCCTTATAATCCCTGCTGAGTTGGCAGTGGAGATAGACGGTCAAAGTACCGATCTTGTCTTGAAGCCTAGAAAGCTCTTGAATGACTGGAGTGTAAAGGACAGCGGAAATCTAAGTGTAGTCCTTCAGGATAATAGTGATATCAAGATAGATGCTAGAGGGGTAGAGGAACTTGAAGGCCCCGAGAGTGGCTGGAAGATGACTGAAGTGAAAAAAGGAACAAGTGATGAAGGCATTGTAAAAAAGAATGGGATATTCAATAATGGTGATGGGAAACATACTTTAACGGTTACCGATACATTTAACGTGAACGTTCAATATCCATGATTGAAATCATTTACTAGAATAAAATTGTAAAAAGCATTATAATTTTCCCTGATAAGATTTCTAGTAAAATGTAAAAGATATGGACCGAAATACGGTCCTCTTTTTTTCGAATATTGCTTTTCATGTAATGAAGGATTAAGATGTAAATTATGGAATCAATATGTATAAGGATGATGGGAAATGAAAAGAGCAAGGTTGATTTACAACCCGACTTCGGGCCGGGAAGCCATTAAGAAGAGCCTGCCAGGTGTGCTAGCGAAGCTTGAAGAAGCTGGTTATGAAGCTTCTGCACATGCGACGACTGGTGCTGGGGATGCGACGAAAGCGGCAAAGATAGCGATTGAACGCGGCTATGAGGTAGTTATTGCAGCAGGGGGCGACGGTACGATTTATGAGGTTGTTAATGGACTGGCCACTGCAGAGAAACGTCCGAAACTAGGAATCATCCCGACGGGAACGACCAATGATTTCGCCCGGGCGCTGCATTTACCGAAGTCGATCGAAGGGGCAGCCGAAATTATTGCCGGCGGGCATACGATGCCGATCGATATCGGGAAAATGAACGATAAGTATTTTATCAATATTGCTGGCGGGGGCAGATTGACCGAATTGACCTACGACGTGCCGATCAAGCTGAAAACGATGCTCGGTCAGCTAGCGTACTATATTAAAGGAATTGAAATGCTTCCTTCAATTAAGCCGACGGAAGTTTCTATTGAATATGATGGAAAGCTTTTTGAAGGGGAGATCATGCTTTTCTTGGTGGCTAACACGAATTCGGTCGGGGGCTTCGAGAAACTGGCCCCTGACGCCTCTTTGAATGATGGTATGTTCACGTTGCTTATTTTAAAAAAGGCAAACCTGGCTGATATTGTCCGTGTCGCAACATTGGCAATGCGCGGTGAGCATATCCATGATAAAAATGTCATTTATGAAAAAGCCAATCGAATTAAAGTACAGGCCAAAAAGGATATGATGCTTAATTTGGATGGGGAATTTGGCGGGATGGCCCCAGCTGAATTCGTCAATCAGTACCGCCATTTTGATGTATTCATCCCGCAAGGACTACTGCCGGATGATCCGGCAAATAAATAAGGTGAAAAGGCCACTGAATCTGGTGGCCTTTTCAGTTTAATGAAGCAAGGAGAATTGCAACATGTATATCAGGAAAGCGACACCGGAGGATGCGGACAAGGCAGCCATATTGACCCGGTTAGCGATTAAGGAAATTGCAGAGGTTTTGACAGGTGAAACGGAAGAAGAAAGAATACTTTCCGTTCTTGCCGACTTGTTCAGGAAAAGTGGGAATCGGGTCAGCTATGAAAATACGCTTGTCAGTGAACATGATGGACAAGTATCTGGATTGATCATTGCTTACCATGGCAAGGATGCCGAAAGCTTGGATGAACCGATAGTGAAACAATTAAGGATGAAAATGAAAGACCCAAGCGTTACGCTCGATAAGGAAGCGGAAATGAGAGACTTTTATTTGGATACCGTGTCCGTCGACCCGAATTTTCAAGGAAGAGGAATTGGCAGTGCACTGATTCAATATGTGGAGGAATACGCTAAAAATAAGGGGTATCCAAGAATTTCTTTAGTCGTTGAAAATGAAAATGTAGCAGCGAATCGTCTCTATGGCAGATTAGGATATATAGAAATGAAAACCATTTCGATTAGCGGCCATGAATTTCGCTATATGGTAAAGGAAATAGAAGAACCTCCTGTTTAACAGGGGGTCCTTTTTAGTTCTTTGAAGTTTGGCATTGTATGCGATTACATTTGCTGCCCATTCATGGCTGCCCAATCAGCGTAAGCTCCGGTGCCATTACAGCCGGGACAGTCGTGTATATCGGAAAAATGATATTCCGTAGGTACGAAGGAGCTGTATCCACGTCCGTAACAATCCGGACAGAGGCCTTTTTCCTCCATACTCGCTCGATGTTTTTCTATCCTTGTAGCATTCCAGGCCGATATAGAGTTAAATAAACCCATTTCCTCACCTCTTTTGTTTTTCCTTATTTTTCTTTTTTTATTGAACTTTTATTCATGGAACTATGAAAAATCCGTAATTCCTTCCACTATATTTTTATGAAAACCAGGGTAAATTGGTGAGTGGTTTTGTGGCAAGGCCTCTATTGTGGTAAAATACAGGCTAGCATAAAAAAGAAAAGAGAAGATGATATGAAAAAAACAGCACCAGTTGCTAAAAATGATATAGTAGAGGTTTTATTTGAAGATTTAACACATGAAGGAGCTGGCGTCGCTAAAGTCGATGGCTACCCGATCTTTGTTCAGGGCGCCCTTCCAGGTGAAAAAGCAAAAATCAAAGTAATGAAGGCTAATAAGGGTTATGGCTTCGGACGCTTGATGGAGATTATCGAAAACAGTCCATACCGGGTTGAGGTCACGACTGAAGACTACCATAAGTACGGTGGTTGTCAGCTGCAGCATATGAGCTATGAAGGACAGTTGGAATTCAAGGAAAAGCAAGTACGTGAAGTGATGACACGCATTGGGAAACTTGAGGATGTGAAGGTTCACCCGATCATCGGGATGGAGAATCCAACCCATTATCGCAATAAAGCGCAAGTGCCTGTTGGTGAAAAGGATGGCAAGCTAATAGCAGGGTTCTTCAAACCGCGGACACATGAAATCGTTGAAACGAAAGAAAGCATTATCCAAAATGAATTGATTAATGAAGCCGTTCAAGTCGTTAAAGAGATTTTCAGTAAACTTGGTATCCCCGCTTACAATGAAGAGGCACATAAAGGTGTATTGCGGCACATCATGGCCCGTTATGGCAAACAAACAGGGGAATTAATGATTGTTCTTGTTACTAGAACGAAAAGTATCCCTTTCATCGAAACCATCGTGAAGGAAATCGTTGAACGTCTTCCACAAGTTAAATCCATCGTTCAAAACGTGAATTCCAAGAAAACGAATGTTATCTTAGGCGATAAAATGACTGTGCTATGGGGCGACGAAGTGATCCATGATATGATCGGTGATGTGAAATTTGCGATATCAGCAAAATCTTTCTACCAAATCAATCC
Organism: Peribacillus sp. SRI_006; assembly: GCF_057586375.1. Taxonomy (NCBI): domain Bacteria; kingdom Bacillati; phylum Bacillota; class Bacilli; order Caryophanales; family Bacillaceae; genus Peribacillus; species Peribacillus sp. SRI_006. The sequence goes on from NZ_JBYCZT010000003.1 coordinate 33,670, forward strand.
GGATCAAACGAAAGTCCTTTATGATAAAGCTCTTGACTATGCAGGGCTGACTGGCGAAGAAACGGTGATAGATGCCTATTGCGGCATTGGGACCATCTCATTATTTTTAGCTAAAAAAGCGAAAAAAGTAATCGGTGTCGAAGTGGTCGAAGAAGCGATCGAAGACGCACGGCGCAACGCTGAATTGAATGAAATCTCAAATGCAGAATTCATGGTCGGCGATGCAGGTAACGTTATTGCTGAATGGTATCAAAAGGGCAACACTGCTGATGTCATCGTGGTGGATCCGCCACGCAAAGGTTGTGAAGAATCCCTTCTGAATACGATCATCGAGATGAAGCCTAATAAAGTCGTATACGTATCATGCAACCCAGGAACTCTAGCGCGTGATCTTCATATCTTGGAAGAAGGCGGATATAAAGCAGTTGATATCCAGCCTGTCGATATGTTCCCAATGACGACACATGTTGAAAATGTAGTGTTATTAGAGTTGAAATGATTGAATGTGGGCCCGGTCTAATTGACTGGGCCCGCATTTTTTATGTTTGTACAATATGGATTGACTTCCGATCCACACACTTGCTCTCTGCGGGCGGTCGTCCCTCGGCATGCGCCTGAGGGGTTTCACTAGTCGCGCTTTTCCCGCAGGAGTCTCTCCAAAACAACTTAGTTACAACAGTTAGAAAGGAGCCATGCCTAAAGGAGTTGCAGGGCTGCTTTGGGTCAGGTTGTTTCGGGAGAATATTTGAAGAAAGATAGGTTCCCGAACCCCTTTGTCAACGAACTGTTGGTCCCGGTCTAAATGACCGGGACCTTTTTCACGTAGTTAAATTGAAGAAAAGGGAGGGGATTTTTTTTTTGCATGATTATTCTTGACGCTCTGACTTGGACATATATTAAGAAATATATGGATTGGGAGGCAAGGTGATTTTATTAATTTTCAAAAAGCGGTGGCTGTCATTGTTGGTAGCATTTTGGTGGGCATTGGAATAAATGGATTTTTGGTTCCTCATCATTTAATAGATGGGGGCGTAATTGGGATTGCACTCATCCTTCATTATTTCTTTAGTTTTCAAACGGGACTATCCATGTTGGTCCTTAGCATTCCTATATTCTTATATGCCTGGTATTATGAACGCCCTTTTTTCTATAGCAGCGTTCACGGATTGCTTTTGACATCCCTTTTTATGGATTGGCTTAATCCATTGAAAAAGGTTTTTTCCATTTCAATACTGGCAAGCTCCTTGATTGGCGGTGTCATCATAGGGATGGGCATAGGACTCATGCTTCGATATGAGACAAGCAGCGGGGGGACGGATATGCTAGCCAAAATCATCTCAAAATCCACCTCCATGGATATTGCTTTGGCGATTATCGTCATAGATACATTAATCATTTCAGCTGCAGCATTCACCTTAGGTATCGAAATTTTTCTTTTTTCATGTGTGACGATCGTGATCATTGGACTGGTCACATCGCTTATGAAAGTGAGGGAATGAATATATAATCAGTTCCTTAAGATATGGATTACGTTATCTATTGCCTTTTGAAGCTTCTCGCTATTTTTGCCAAACATCTCTTTAGCTTCTTTTGATTCAGTTCCAAGTGCAAATAACTCCAAGTCCGCTTGGCATTTCTTCAAGGTCGCGAGCAAAAGAGGTTTTTCTTGAGGAGAAGGAACTTTAAGTTTATCATCAAAAAGGTCCACAGTTAATTCTCCATTAGAATTGGCCTGACCAAGAAAAACATTATCGAGGATTACCCCCAACTTATCCAGTTCAGTAAGAAGCCAATTTCGGTTCAGACCAATCGTGGAAAGTGGTTCATCAAGTATACTGCCATCCATGATTATGGTTTGTGGCTCCTTTACTGCAGCCACTGGCATGTTAAGGTCCTTAGGTGTTACAGGTTGATTTTGCTTCTTTAACATTACGGAAAAATCCCCGTCGGCTTCCAATAAGGCAAACTCAACTTCAGAAATATCAAAGACATCCTTTTTTCGGAGCAATCCCAGCAATTCATCGATGGTATATTTCTCTTTTTTTAAATTATCTTCCATGACTTTCCCATCTTTGATGAAAACCGATGCTTTTCCTTCCACAAGATCACGGAATGTTTTACTTTTTAAGGATATTAATCCTGCAATGAAAGGTGCTATGGCAAAAACAAGAATGGACAGGACGCCATGTATAATATTGCCCTCCACTTTTGTAGCTAATTCTGCCCCAACATTACCGATGGTTATGCCCGTTACATATTCAAAAAAGGAGAGCTGGGACAATTGTTTTTTTCCTAACACTTTAGTGATTAAAAAAAGAACAATTAAAAAGAAAAATGAACGCAAAACAATTTCTAACCAACCCGGCATTACCAATCACCTCCTGCTTGATCATTAAAAACCTTTATATTGTGGTTCCTCCCGTTCTAACTCGCCCACGCGCTTCTGTACGTCCTTCCTAACTTCATTAACCACCAGCATCGTTTCGTGCAAAATCCGTTTAGATTCATCATCTTGAGTCCTGAGTGCTAAGCTGGATAAGCCTGCTTCAATTCCTTTTAGGCTGGAGACACATTGTTTGACATTGGAAGCTATCGTCATGCAGCAACCTCCTTATCTTTTTAGGTCTATAATAATGACTCGGAACCATGAGTAGCTGTTATCCAGGCACTGGTTGCTTCCAGCATGCCAGCGGCAACAACCGATCAATCGATTCTTTTCCACATCCGCTAACGCTACAGAAACAATCTCCGCAGCCAAGAATATCCATCCAATATGAGCAGGTGTATGTTCAAACATCAACCCTTAGTTTTGTGCTTCTCCGTCATATTCAATCGATACGGCATGGGCGATGCATGGAATCGTCTCACTTTGTTGAAAGGATAGGGGAGATAGCAAGGCACCGGTAGCCACGACGAGCAATCGTTTAATTTCTCCTTTTTTCATGCGATTTAATAAATGACCATAAACGACGGTTGCGGAGCATCCAGGGCCACTTGCCCCGGCCAGGACCGGTTGACCATCCCTGTATATCATTAAACCGCAATCTTTATATTGCTCTTCTTTAATCGGCGTGCCATGTTTTTTAAATATTGCCAAAGAAACTTCATGTCCAATCTTTCCTAAATCCCCAGTCACTATCAAATCATAATAGGATGGGTCGAGGTTTCTTTCTCTGAGATGTGCTTCAATCGTATCTACAGCGGCCGGAGCCATGGCACCTCCCATATTGAAAGGATCGGTCAATCCCATGTCGATGACACGGCCTATCGTAGCTGAAGTGACCCTTGGGCCTTCCCCGGCATTGCTTAATAAAGCCACTCCTGCCCCCGTAACGGTCCATTGGGCTGTCGGAGGTTTTTGCCCTCCGTATTCAGTTGGATAGCGAAATTGCTTTTCCACTGCAGCGTTATGGCTTGATGCTCCTGTCAATAAGTACTCTGCCCCTTTTGTGTTGACAAGGTATGCACCAAGAGCCAGTCCCTCCATGGAGGTGGAGCAGGCGCCAAATAAGCCGAGATAAGGTGTTCCTAGTGTTCGACAGGCAAAACTGGTAGGGGTTATTTGATTGATTAGGTCGCCTCCTAGGAAAAATTGTATCTGTTCCTTTTGAAGACCCGCCTTCTCGATTGCTTTTGTACTCGCTTCCTCCAATAAGACTTTATGTGCTTTTTCATAGGTATCTTGATTGATCCATAAATCGGAATGGAGAAGATCGAAATCATCCGCAAGCAAACCGTCTGCTTCAAATGGACCGCCAACGGTTCCAGTGGAGACGATGACAGGCTTTTGATCAAACACCCATGTGCGATGCCCCGTAAGCATTATTAAACCACCCCATTGTATGAGTATTGTCAGTAAGATTAAACAAAGGAATAACATAAAAATCCTTCAGCCAATTTGAATATAGTACAGCCACGAAACCTTTGGCCCGGAGTTCAATGGCTGCAGTATCACCGCAACCTGAAAGGAACAAAGCGGCCAATTCGGTCAAACAAAATCCGGAGATAAAGCAGTCAGCTTTTACTTTTTATCATTTAACATCCTTGTATCACATCATTCGGCGTTAAAAGTCTTTCTGAAGTCCAGGACAATCGTAATTCTCAAAACGATCTTCTACGATGATTCTGAAGTTGTAGTCGATCATAATTTAAGAATTACAGCTCTTTCATCCGCAGTTCAAGTCAGGTATGTAACCCTTTGGTAGTTTGTGATTGGCTTAAAGATTTTGTTCTTGGTTATGGAAAGATATAAAAAAGGCTGGTTGCTTTAACCAACCTTTTTTATATGGATGATCATTGTTTATATTGAGGTTCCTCGTTTTGAATCTCTTCTATGCGAGGAGTGATGCTGTCGACAATCGTTTGTGTTTGTTGGGCAGCTTGTTGGTACAATTGTTTGGCTTGCTCATTATCTGTTGAAAGGGCGAAAGTTTCAAAGCTCGCTTGAGCGCTTTTTAACCCTGCTATAGTTGTTTTGACATCGTTTATAACTGTCATATATGAACCCCCTAGTTTTTAACTGCCTTATTAGAGTGAGGAAAAATTGAATATCCATACCTTCTAAATATATCCATGATTGAAATCGCTTAGCTTCTTCCATTAATCAAACGTTTGATTAATGGAATGGAAACAAGCAGAATTCATTGTTTTAATCCTCCTTTTTCGTTGTGCGACTCGTTTTTATTGTTTAATCATTGACCGAATTCAGAATTTTAAATATAATTGTAGAAAACATAACGTTGTTACGTGAGGTGATATGACATTTATATTATGGACGATTTATATAGTAGGGTTATTATTGAAATTTCATCTGAAGAAGTGATGAAAGGACTGCTATTCCACAAAAGCAAACAGGAGTCGGAAATTGAATCGATCAAAGGTAAAATTCATAAATATGAGCAAAAACGACGAGCTGAGGAAGCTTGGTATCAATCACTGTCACCATTTAAACGTTTTTTTACAGGGCGTGCCCCAAGTCATCACCAGGCGGTTGAACATTTGGTGAATGTGAAAGATAGATATAAACAAATCGAGAGAATAAAACAGCGGGTCGCTTTTTTAGATGAGGTGATCGGTTTACTTGAGGCTGAACCAGAAAAAAGGGAAATGAATTTACCATCAGACATCATTAAAGAAATAATGGCCTGGCAGAAAGCGGAGGGAACGCCGAGATGACTCTAGAAACGTTAAATGCTGGCTTGGATACGATTTGGGTGGTTCTTACAGCAGCCATGATACTATTGATGGAGGGCGGGTTTGCCTTATTGGAGGCAGGGTTCGTCCGTACGAAAAATAATGTGAACATCATCATGAAGGTTTTTGCCGATATTACGATCGGAACGCTTTGCTATTTCGTCGTTGGTTTTGGCTTAATGTATGGAAAGGATGTATTTGGAATCATCGGGGCAAGTGGCTTTCTGCTGAAAGGTGATTTGTCGCACATCGACCTTACGATTTCCATGGATGCATATTGGTTATTTCAAGGGGCATTCGTCATCGCCGTCATTTCCATCGTTTCGGGAGCAGTTGCGGAAAGGATCAATTTTCGGGCGTATCTTATTTTTGTCGTAATGATGACAGCATTCATCTATCCGATTGCCGGTCACTGGGTATGGGGTGGCGGATGGTTAAGTAGGATGGGCATGCAGGACTTCGCAGGGTCTGCTGTCATTCATGCACTAGGCGGTTTTTCAGCACTTGCGGCTGCCATTGTTATCGGGCCGAGAGCAGGTAAATTCACTTCAAGGGGGACCAGCTCCATTTCGCTGCCGAGTAATCTCCCCTTGGCATCTGTCGGGGCATTCCTTTTATGGTTTGGCTGGTTTGGATTTAATGCAGGAAGCACCTTGCAAGCTACAGATGTCCGAATTGGACATATTGCCATTGTCACGATGCTCTCAGCGGCATCAGGGGGAGCGGTTACCCTGCTTTATACACTGTTTAGATATGGACGCTCGGATGCACCTTCCGTCATCAATGGCTCACTTGCTGGTCTTGTCGGGATTACAGCTGGATGTGCATTCGTTAGTGATCTGGCGGCGTTGCTGATTGGAGCAGTTTCTGGAATGTTGATGTTAGCTGCGACAAATTGGTTGGAAGCCCGGAAAATCGATGATCCGGTCGGTGCCTTTCCTGTTCATGCGGCATCAGGAATGTGGGGGACGCTAGCGGTAGGGCTTTTCTCCACTGAAAACGGATTGTTTGCCGGCGGAGGATGGCATTTGCTCGGAGTTCAAATATTAGGATTAGTGGTGTTATGCATCTGGGGCTTTTCAGTGACTTGGCTTGTTTTTAAAGTTATAAATGTTTGGCTGCCGATAAGATCGACTGAAGAAGAAGAAGAACTTGGGTTGGATATCAGTTATCATGGCATCATGGCCACACATACCTCGCCGGAATTCATCAAGGTAGAGGAATACTATAAGCAGGATGAAGAATTGACAAGATAATGTCTATAATACAATGGTAAAATCAAGTAAGAGGTGAATTTTTAAATGGGTGTATGCAATCTTAATCATTCGCAGCAAGATGTCAGGCTGAAATTTGAGAGCCAAAAGGCATTTTTACCAACACAATTGAGTCAAACATTAGATCGATATCTTGAAAAAGGGAATTCGCAGGAAACATTGAATGAACTTTTTCATCTATTGAAGAAGTATGACTTGTCTACCCAGGAGGAACAGGAATCTAGAAACGAAAAGTTGAAACGAATCATGTTGTAAATTAGAATGAGCAGGAGTGTAAATATGACTCCTGCTCTTTTATTTTCTTGGCTCTTTTCGTAAAGGTTGTTGTTTTTAAAACGAAACTATCTAAGGTTGATTGGAGCGAGCATCTTGGAGGGGAAATCAACCACACCTCCCTACTTGGTAAATAGTAACAAAGTATGTGAAAACAGCCATTTTCTTATAAATAACTTGATGAATTCTGCGGGAATATGGCAGATTCCTATTTTTTATTCTGCAGATCAGTATTGTGTAACTACTTTTTTAAAGCAAGTAGCAGGATTCATATTTAAGGCGGCGAAAACAATTGTGTATATGACAAATAGTGAAAATCGTAAAGCTTTGTAACCCTGGACAAGGGGTTTGGTGAACCTTTAAAGATTAATCAATCGTTTGATTAAATCTCAAAGCAAAAAGCGGGAGCTCACAATGAGCTCCTGCTATTTCCTTCATTAAAAACCATCATCTGTTGCGGTGAAGGGGATGTTAAGGTTTCTTTCCACGGCCCGAAGTCTTTGATTCAGTCTGTTTAACCTATTCGTATGTCGCTGGTCCGCTTGACTTAGCCTGGTGATTTCCTGGTTAATGCGGTTCACTTCACGATTTATCCGCGTGATTTCTTGATTCTGCCGAGTGAGTTCCCTCGTTTGACGCTCGTTTTGACGCTCAAGTTCCCGGATTCTTCTTTCAAGTTGTTGAGGCTGCCTTTCAATATCGAATTGGTCTGGCACCTGGCTATATGGATTTTCTTGTACCTGCTGAAAGTTCCAATCTTGCTGTGGCATATAATCAAATCGTTCAGGCTGTTGGAAGTATGGGTTAAAATTTGGTTCAAAGTACTGATGATTTCCGTTTTGTTGTGGATAAGGATAAAATCCGTATGAATTCATGGTCAACTCTCCTTTTTAAAATCAGGATGGATACCCTATAACTTATGTCAGTTCCGGTGAAGTGACTAGGCGTTAGCCCATATGAATGGGAAGAAGAGGGAATTCACAGAAAAAATTTCAATAAATTTGCAGAAACGATCCGGTTCCTATATCGTTTAGGGTAGGAGAAATTCTTTTTTTCATCTTGAAACCAATTCCAAGGATAATCCGTATATAAAGAAAAGAGTGTAAGTCAGGAGTGTAATGATAATGAATCGATTTGTTGCTGATTTTGTTCCAATATTGATTGCATTTCCAATGGTTTTGCCGGTTTGGATGATTAGCTATTTCGTATTGAATCAACCGTTTGCCCTGTCCGTTGTCATATCTTTAGCAGGAGGGGTACTTGCATACTGGCTGAGTTCCGTATATTTTTCATCAAGATACCTCAAAAAACATGAATTGACGAGAAAAGAATATCAATATATAAAGAAAAATTTAATCGAAGCAAAACCGAAGATATGGAGGGTGCAAAAAGCACTAATCTCGGTCAGGCATATCTCTTCTTTTAAACAGAGGAAAGAGATGATTAAAATGATCAGGAAAATATACAGTCTGACAAAAAAAGAACCGAAGCGGTTTTATCAAGCGGAACAGTTTTATTACTCGCATCTGGATTCTGCCATGGAGCTTGCGGAGAAATATGTTTTTCTAGCACAGCAGCCAAAAAAGAATAGGGAACTTGAACTTTCCTTAACGGAGACTCGTAAAACTTTAAAGGAACTTACTAATACGATAGAAAAGGATTTATATAAAGTGATTGCCGATGATATCGATGACCTTAACTTCGAATTGGATGTTGCTAAGCAATCCATTAAAACTAGAAAAGAGTCACAAGTAATTGATGAAAGCAGGAGGTTAAAATGAATAACAATGATCCAAACCTGTTGAATAAAACGAATAACGCCAGTTTGATCGATGACCTTTTAGCCAATCCATTTGATGGGGTGCAGGAGCTTGAGAAAGTATCTTCCCAGGAAGCGAAACCGGTTAAACTGATTGATGTCATTCCTGAAGAGAACAGGGCAAAAGCTTATCAGCTTGCCGAACAAATCGACCCAACGAATCATCAGGCAATGATATCCTATGGTACACCCGCCCAATCAAAGCTCCTGACCTTTTCTAATTCCATGCTTGAGCATGTCCAGAAAAAAGATGTGGGTGAAGTGGGCAGCATTATCAATGATTTAATGAAAAAGTTAAACGAACTCAGCCCGGATGAGTTAAAACCGGATAAGCCCTCATTTTTTGCGCGTATGTTCGGGAAGCTCTCGGGATCTGTACAGGAGGTGCTATCCAAGTATCAAAAAACCGGTGCCCAAATTGACCGAATCAGCGTAAAACTCGATCGGAGCAAGAATATCCTGTTATCGGATATCGTAATTCTCGAAAAGCTATATGAAACGAATAAGGAATATTTCCAGGCATTGAATGTCTATATTGCAGCTGGGGAAATCAAGCTCGAAGAAATCCATGAGAAAACGATTCCGGAGCTAAGGAAGTCCGCTGAATCAAGTAATGATCAAATGAAGTTTCAAGAAGTAAATGATATGCTGCAATTTGCTGAACGGTTGGATAAAAGGCTTCATGATTTGAAGTTGAGCCGTGAAATCACGATTCAAAGCGCACCGCAGATCAGGCTGATCCAAAACACGAATCAGGCACTAGTCGAAAAAATCCAATCTTCGATCATGACAGCCATCCCACTTTGGAAAAACCAGGTTGCGATTGCACTGACCCTAATCAGGCAAAGGCATGCTGTAGAAGCCCAAAAACAGGTTTCCAAGACTACAAATGACTTATTATTGAAGAACTCCGAGATGCTGAAAACGAATACCATTGAAACCGCAAAAGAAAATGAGCGCGGACTTGTCGATATCGAAACATTAAAGAAAACTCAAGCTAACTTGATATCCACGCTTGAGGAGACCATGCGGATCCAAGAAGAAGGCAGGCATAAACGCCGTCAAGCTGAACAGGAATTGGCGTCAATGGAAAATGAACTGAAACAGAAACTATTAGAGATAAAGGGATAAGGGGAGATAACATGGAGACTATCGAGGCTATAAAAACGAGAAGAAGCATCGGAATCGTTAAGCAAGATCCGGTTCCTAAAGAAATGATCGAGCAAATCATTGAAGCCGGAACATATGCACCTAATCATCATCGGACGGAGCCTTGGCGTTTTTTTGTTTTGACAGGGGAAGGAAGAAATAAACTTGGGCAGGTATTCGAAGAAATAACAAGAATCGAAAATGCTGATGATACCCCTGAAAGTTTAATCAGCAAGCTCGAAAGGCAAAAAAAGAATCCATTAAGGGCTCCAGTCATCATCGCGGTGGGCATAGAGCCTAGTGATAAGAATAATGTCCTCGTCGCAGAAGAATATGCGGCTGTGAACAGTGCCATCCAAAATATGCTACTTGCAGCACATTCTCTAGGTTTGGGAGCAATATGGAGAACGGGGAAAATAACTTATCATGACAAAGTCCGTGAATTTTTCAATTTATCCTCTAAGGGAGAGGTATTGGCTTTCATATACTTGGGTTATCCTGACATGGAGCCGAAACCTGCTAAGAAAACACCGATTGAGGAATTGACCACATGGATCGGATGAGGATTAGGATTAGGGGCTGCATCAGTTTATAGACACTGATGCAGCTTTTTTTATTGCCTTCAATAAGGCTTCTTTAATTATGCTTTTACTGAAAGGGATTTGACATTGTCAGGCTTCGTTTCAAGTGACGATTGGTGAATTAGGTTGTACAATACAAAGGAAGAATAAATTTTGATGAATTAGGATGTGTCTATAGATGAGAACGATTGATCCATTTGAGATACTCGATGGAAAAGCGATAAAATATTTGGATGTATTTGGCGTTGAGGATGGCATTGCTTTAAAAAGTAAATACGAAGATAAATCGTATTGGATATATGATTATTATTGCATGCATCAGACTTGTGATTGCCAGGAAGTATACCTTGAATTCGTTGAGGAGCTTAAAGGCAATAAACAGGCGGGACAGCATTTTGGAGTGAGGGTTTCTTTCGGGGATAATCAATTCGTCCTGGAGGATTATAATATTTCGAAGCAAAAGGCGATGGATATCGCGGAAGATACGCTGAAGTACAGTAAAGATGTAATGGAGTTATTTAAACAGCGGTATCAGCAAATGAAGGAAAAAGGCACGCAAATTATCACGGAAAGTGCAAAGGCAGCTAAAATGCCGCATGTTCATGCAGAACCGGTCATTGGCAGAAATGAGCCTTGTCCTTGCGGAAGCGGGAAAAAATACAAAAAATGCTGCGGTGCAGCTTAACATCTTGGAAGCTGACTCGATTCGGAGTCGCTTCTTTTTTATTGGAAAAGTCGTGCTTGGGAAAAAAATGAGAAAAAAATGTAGCATAAAACGAACATTTGTTCTATAATATGAGTACCAGATAATAACACAAAAAGAAATAAAAACTAGTTATTTAGACGGAATTTTCCGAAAACTTCTTTTTTATTTTCATAAATCTGGTATATATAAGAGAGAAGAGTTTTTTGATCTCATCTCTTTCAACGGTAGACGGCAACCAGACGGGATGAAAATCCCTACACTGATGGCAGTTTAACTTATTGAACGAAGGAAGGGGTAATCAAATGACAAGAGAAAAAAGATTAATACCTTACAAAGTTCTTGAAGTGATGGAAACGGTGAAAGAGAAGATTCCTGAGGGTGTCGAGCTTGTGAAAGCACCGGCAATTTGGGAAAAAAGCAGTTATGGTGAGGGCGTGGTAGTTGCCGTCATCGATACAGGCATAGACAAGGGACATCCAGACCTCAAGGAAAGAATCATTGGCGGGAAGGATTTTACCAATACCGGGGATTATCAAGATGATAACGGACATGGGACACATGTTAGCGGTACGGTTGTTGCTGCCATTAATAATGCTGGTGTAGTGGGAGTGGCTCCGAAGGCAAGCATATTAGCGTTAAAGGCCCTGAATGGTCAAGGACAAGGCGACATTGATTGGATTAATGGTGCTCTAGAGTATGCCATCAATTGGCGGGGGCCAAATGAAGAAAAGGTTTCGGTTATTTCACTTTCGCTTGGCGGACCTCCCGATGAGACTGAACACAAACTCATTCAAAAGGCCCTTCAGAACGATATCCTTGTTGTTTGTGCAGCTGGAAATAGCGGTGATGGGCGTCATGAAACGGATGAATTGGATTATCCAGGAGCATATCCCGAGGTAGTGGAAGTGGGGGCTGTGGATTTAAGCAGAAATTTAGCGGATTTTTCAAATACAAATGATGAAATTGACTTGGTGGCGCCAGGGGTTGATATTCTCTCTACGTATCCAGGAAATAAATATGCCAGGTTGAGCGGAACTTCAATGGCTACGCCTCATGTAAGCGGTGCGGCAGCTCTCTTGAAAGTGATTGCTGAAAAAGAATTTGAGCGCAATTTAACTGAAGCGGAATTATATGCACAGCTGGTGAAAAGTACGGAAGATCTGGGAATAAGCAAAAAAGCGCAGGGAAATGGACTGCTTAACTTAACGATTACGGAACAAAGAGCTGAAAAATCGATTAAGATTACGATAGAATCAGAAAATCTAAAGTTACCGAGTAAATCGGTGGTCATGGAATAGTAGAGAAAAAAGGTGCCCCAGGAAATTTTTGGGGCACCTTCCATAATGATTATTTTTTATTTTTCCTTAGAGCTGCAAAAAGGGCGACAATGGAAAGAATTAATGATATGACAGCCAGGGTAATGATCAGCGTTTGGTTGCCATCACCTTCTGTTGTTGCTGCATCCTTTGAATTGTCAGGTGTCGTGGAATCATTAGTGTCAGCTTCATCTTCGTGACCATGGTCCGCAGGTTCAGCATCAGCCTTGGGTGCAACCGTGATTTCCGTTACAGAATGCGGTAGGTCTGAGCCTTCTTCACCGCTCCATTCAACGATTTCACCATCTTCGTAATATTGAAATGCATCCCAGGCAACTTTCGTTTCTTCTTTAGGATTTTGTGCTACGAAAGAGAATTGCTGGAATTGTCCAGCAGCTATTCCTTTGTCAGTTGCTGCCCAAGTTACCGTTTTTACATGCCCATCTTTGTCACCTTCTGTCGTTACTTTCCATCCCGGTACAGGCTGATAGCTTTCAAAAGTAACCCCTTCAGGTACTTTTAAAGTCACCTTTGTAGTGGCAGTTTCTTTTTCAACGGGTACTTTAATTGTATAAGTTTCCCACGCCTCAGGTGCAGATGAACTTGGCTTGACCGAAACGTGAGCATATGCTGAACCGGAAAAAATGAATAATGCAGCAAATGTAAAAATAAGTAGCTTTGAAATGTTTTTCATTTTATAAATCCCTCCTATTATGAATTCCCTATGAAAATTATAAAATCAGCATTGATTGAATCCAGGCTTTCAGTCAATCCATGAACATGGATATTCCACTTTCCTGGCATGGTTAATATAGACTTTGATGTAAATGTCCCTGTGTTTTTCTCCTTCATTTGCAGCTTTATTTCACCGCGTGGCGTATCCAATGGCTGCATCGTGATCGTAAGCTGCTCTATTTCAGCAATTGGCTTGCCTTCATTGGATAGATTTACTTGAATCATGTTATCCCCGACTTCATTGGGCGTCACCATTAATGTAACCTCGTTATTTTCATCAGTCCGTAACGTTTTTTCAATGGGGCCCGGAGAAGACATGGCAGTTTGGACATTTGTTAATAAAGCTGCAACGAGAAGGATGACGATTCCTAAACCAAACTCCATTCCCACACTATAACCAAGTTTTTTCGTTTGCTTTTTCCCTCTGAGAAAATGAAAGCCGCCTAAAACGATCATGATTAACATGAGACCGATTTTCGCTAGTAACAATTGGCCATATGTTGTGTTAAACATTGAATGGATAGTTGGCACATGCTGTAAACTGCTATATATTCCGCTAATAATCAGGATGATTACAAACAGAAATGCCCATTTGGAAAACCTTTGAATGATCGACCAGTAAAAGGTTTTCTTATCTTGTTGGACTGCCTGCCGATCTGCAAGCCCAGGCAAAATCACCAATATGGCCATAAGGCCGCCGAGCCATAAAGCCATGGAAAATAAATGAAGGAAATCCATCAAAACGGCCAGAGCCTGATTAGGAACGGCTGCTGTATGTCCGGTGAATGCCTTACAAATCATCAAGCTGGCAATTATGATGAATGAAATGAAAGGTAGTGATTTATTCATTGAGTTCTCGAGCATGAAATAAATTACTAAAAATAGAAGGAGCAATATTAGAATTTCCAAGATCCAGATCGTCCCAAAGTTTGTAGCATTCAATACTTCCTTTATATAACTAACATTAAATGCATCGGTCCAACCTACGCCAGCATCGATCGTAACTCTTAAAGGCAGGCTGCAGAAGATGGAAAATGCTAAACCAGCATATGAAAGCCAAAGGTATAGACGGGTTCTTCTGCTGGCTTCAAAAAGTCGGGAATCCTTCATTAGCGATAATCTGAAAAAAAGGATTCCGGTAAGGGCAGCGAAGCATATGTATTGTAGACTTTGCAGAATAACGTTGATGGAATTCGGAAAACTTTCATTCACTTCGGATTTATTTTGATCTGATAGGCCTGCCGAATCTCCGAATTGAAAGGGGATAGTTCCTTCAATAGGATGGCCATCACTCGAAACCACTCTCCATTTAATATAGTAAATCCCTTCATCGATCGTGCCCTTCCACTTAGCTTCCAGTATTTTTTCACTCTGTTCAGAGATTGTACTGTCTTGAGTTTGAATTTTGTCTCCATCTTGGCTGAATACCTCAAGCGAATGAAAAGCTGGTTGTATATTCTCGCTGAATTGAATGGTGATCTTTTCAGGAAGAGTATCCATCGCTTCATTCGGGCTAGGATTAGAGCTGATTACTGTAGCATGCCCAGAAGCCATTGCCGGGTATAAAAGCAAACTGAATAGGCTGACTATCAGCCATAAATATTTTTTCATCTTGGTGTGCCATCATCCTTTCATCCGATTATGTAAGCCCATTATAAAAGGAAAATGTGAAAAAACAGTGAAAATAATTTAGTTATCTAAAGGCAGTTTAAGAGGTTCGCTAGAAAATGAGAACAATAAGTTTTAGTTTTGCCTTCCATTCCAGTATAGCCATAAATAAGTGGTGGGAATTCCACTTTGCATAAAGTTTATACCAAATAGGCATCCTCCTTTTGATATAAACTCCATTAAGAAATAATTAAGGTTCCTTTAGTAATCTGAGCCTATCATGTTTAAGGAATTTGGAGGGATAGGTTTTGATGAAGAAGGGATTAAAAGAAACAAGTGTGAAGGTAATCTTGGTTGGTTCCCTTGTAGGGATGGGAACATCCACTTATATGCCAGCGACAGAAGCTGCGGAAGGCACTTCTGTCATTTTGGAAGAGGCACAAACGGTAAATAGTCTTTTAAAGCTAGAGATAGAGGGTATAGAACTGGATCAAAAGTTTACAGAAGACGTACACGACTATAGTTCAACAGTGGGGAATGATGTGGAAAAGATCACCTTGCTTGCAGCAAGCCCTAACGAGAATGCAGCCATATATGTGAATGGTGTCAAAATGACGGATGGTAAATTGAAGGATTTAACTCTTCAAACTGGCATGAATACGTTTGTAATCACCGTCAGCGATGGGGAAAATGAAACCGTTACCTATACTCTCAAGGTCGAAAAACATGAAAGTGATGATAACCTTTTAACATCGATTGGATTATCAAAAGGCTCATTAACATTCGATTCTAAGGTGACAGCTTATCATGCTTCAGTTGAAAATGAAGTCCAGTCGGTTACGGTAACTCCGACATTGAGTGACAGTAAGGCAATTGTAAAGGTAAATGGAAAGGATGCAACCAGTGCAGGTGTAAAGGTTACCCTTCCAGTCGGTAAGACAACGGTGAAGATAACCGTTACAGCGGAAAATGGTGATGAAAAAACATATACACTCACGATTACACGGGCTGCAGCCGCAGCAAAGGAAACGGAATCGAAAGCTGCTCCAAAAGAGGATGAAGTTCAAAAGGCCCCCTCAACAGGAACGAGTAAAGCCCAACCTTCCACGGGTAAGGGGAATAAATCTTCTTTATCATCAGCAGAATCCTCGGATAAGGGGAGTAAAACATCTTTAACATCAGCGGAATCCTCCAATAATCAAAAGCCAAGCAGTGGTGTCAGTGAAGTAACGAATGCACAGCAAATTGAAAGTATTTCAGCACAAAAAGTGAAAATGGATTCTATTGAGAAAGTAACGTCCGCAGATTCTTTAGGCGAGGAAGGCAATAATGGACCAGTGTTGAACAGCCTGACGGTATCATCCGGCGTATGGAACAAATCTTTTGAATCTAATGAGCATACCTATCATATAGAGGTGGATAATGATATTTCTTCAGTCGAATTGAATGCAACGACAAATGCCAGCGGAGCAACGATTGAATATGACGGTGCGAGCAGTGCAAAAGTGAAGATCAAGGATAAAGCAAAAACGGCCATTTCCGTTACCGTTTCAAAGGATGGGGAGCGTCGTACTTACGTCCTTGTTTTCGAAAAGGACATGGATGTTGAAATGGATGAGGAAGAAACCGTGGATGATGTCAAAACAAAAGAGGTGGAAGTTGAGGCAGCGCAAACGAGTACAGCTGGTACGACGGAGAGCGAAACATCCAATGATCCAGGAGGCCAGACTAATGGGAAACAACCTGTTGAGACAGTTTCATTCTTTGGGAATATAAAGGAATTCTTCACTCTCTGGTAAAATAGGATGGTTTTGAATCCTGCAAAAAAAGGACAAGGTTCAGGCTTGTCCTCGAAGTTCATATTTATATGGGCAAAATGATTTGGACCTCGGTTCCTTGGTTCAGTTCACTGTTAAACCGGACCTTTCCCCGATGCGCCTCAATGATTCGGCAACTGACTGTCAGTCCTAATCCGGTTCCTTTTTCTTTTGAAGAATAGAAAGGCTCTCCAAGATGTTTTATGCGGTTTTTTTCTATTCCGCTACCGTTATCTTTGATGGTGATAGAAAGGTTATTGTTCATTCGTTCAAAATCAATCCAAATGTGGTCGGCGGATGCCTCCATGGAATTCTTGAGCATGTTTATGAAAACTTGTTTTAATTGATTTCCCTCACATAATAGAAGCGGTATTTCATTTTTGACAGATATTGATATTTTGGTGGGGTACGAGTCCGCCTCTGGTTTCAACAAGGTTTTGACATCATTCATCAGGTCGATGATTTGATGTTTGCTGAATGGAAGTTCCTGTGGTTTTGCCAGAACGAGTAACTCGCTTACAATAAGATTGATCCGGTCCAATTCACTTAACATGATCGTGTAGTATTGTTCAAAGGGATGGTCGCTCTTTTTAAGCAGTTGGACGAAACCTTTTAAAGAAGTCAGCGGATTTCGTACCTCGTGGGCTACACTTGCGGCAAGTTCGCCGACTATCGATAATTTTTCGGTTCTTCTTAAGCGTGCTTCGGTTTCTCGAATTTGAGTGACTTCTTTAGCATAAGTAATGATTCCGACTAAATCCTCGCCAACCATCATCGGGACAAACGTACAAGAAAGTAAGATGGACTTCCCGTACTTCGTCAGGAATTCTATATCTTTCCCTTTTTTGATCCCCTTTTGGTTTTCCATGACATATTGGCATGAGGTACGTATCAATTCCGCGTCTTCTGCTGAAAAATTCAAATTAATGAATGAAGCGCCATGTATTTCTTCCTGTTGAAAGCCTGTTACCGTTTCAAACCTTGGATTCACGGTCGTGATCATTCCATTTAAATCAAGCATCAGCATCGGATAAGGGTTGTGCTCAAACAATGATTTATAGCGTTGTTCGCTATCAAATAATTGATTCTCCGCGACAACTCTTTCAGATATATCCCTGCCAATGACGACTAAGCCTTTACGTGAACCATCTTCATTGAACAGGGGAACTTTAATCGTATCAAAGGTCTTGTGATTGCCATCGGGAAGAGGGATGATTTCCTCGCACCTAGTAATTTCCCCCTTTACCCACGTTTCTTCATCGGAAATTTCACAGTAGATCAACGATTCTTTATAAAATTCGGTGTATTCTGCGAGCTCACTGTCTCTTTTTCCCTTATAATCTACATGCTCCAATTGAAATAATTGCAGCCCGAAGGTATTGGATTCAAGCCATCGGCCATCCCCATCCTTGAAATTAACGAAATCCACCATTGAATTGATGAGTGTACGCCGACGTTGTTCCGCCTCTTTTAATCGTTTGAATTCTTCCTTTTTAGCTAAATAAAGATATAGAATTAAGCCTATTGATAAAAGGAAAACAATGCCTTCCGCCCTTTGGAGTTGAATGAAGACCTCTTTATTATGGATATTTGTAGTTAAAAAATAGTCGAATACGACTAATGTAAGAATCCCGGATAGGATATATATTGCTAAGATGGAGCGTTTGGACATGGAGATTCTCCCTGTTTTTAAGACATTTCAAAGGTAAAAATACATACACATTTTAACAAACTATCGGAAAAAAATATATGCAGAATCTCTAAATAAAAAAACAGGGGCCAATGTGGTCACCTGTTTTTTCTGAAGAGGGTTAGTTTCTTCTTCTTTTTTGCACGCTTATAGATCATGAAGAATAGTAAGAAGAGGAGTGCAAGAGCAGCTAGCGTATATTGGTTCATTTCAACAGATAGCAGTCCATAGGGAATCAGTGATAGGAAGAAAAAGTATATAAGGTTGCCAAGTGCCGTCGCCAATAAAAAGTCTTTGAAAGTGACGGTGCTGACTCCGGCTGCCAAGTTAATTAAGCTTGTGGGGATAAGCGGGAAAATCCTGCCTGTAAACACGTACATGAAGCCATGCTCCACTACAGATTCTTGCCACTTTTCACCAATCTTCTTTAAAAGAAGCTCCTGAAACCAGTTTCTTGCTGCATAAAAAATGAATCCTGAGGCAACAACACTTGTAAACCAACTCCATAGATAGCCATATATGAATCCGAATATCGTGACGTTGATGGTTAGGAGCAAAATTAAGGGGATGATTGTAAAAGAATTTTGTACAAACATCAATACGAATGTCACAATAAATGTAAGCAAAAGATTTTCCTTCAATATGCCAATAACAGAATCCAAATCACTTTTCCAAACCAAAGTGAACAGTTCTGCATTAGAGTATATAAAAATTGCGATTACAAGTAGACCGATTATGGTCAGGACTTTTTTCAAAGGGCCACCACCATTCTTACTAATAGTTTATCATTTTCGAGTTCAATGGTGAAAAAAAAGAGCTGCCGCATCATGCAGACAGCTCTTTTCCATTATAGTGGCTTAACGGCCCGGAGATTCCTTTTAAAGCCACTTTTCAAACTGAATTCTTTTGTTCATTCCATAAATGATTGGCGCTCCAATCAAAAGGACAACGAACTCACCGACAGCTGTAGTCATCCAGCTTAGCCAGAATGGCAAGCCAAAGGCAAGGTTCAGTTCAATTGCAATTAAAAACATTGTGAACGTGAAAAAGATAATCGTAGCGACCATACGTCCTTTAATGCCTTTTATGAAACGAGACACATAAATGACAAGCAATAAGGCGAGCAGGGATTGGCCCACCCCAAAAATCAAATCATATGGCACCATCGGCGAAAAGAGCAGATTCGATATGAAGACTCCTCCAACGATACCGTAGATATACTTTTTATTGAATACAATCAGATGATTCAACATTTCCGGTACACGGAATTGGAACATCTCAAAAGCTATTGGTTTAAACACCAATGAGACCGCCACATACAAGGCAGCCAATAACCCGTTTATCACGAGTGTACGAACATTCATTTTACTCTCTCCCTAGTTTTTTATCGTGGGATGGTTACGAACCACGTGCAGGCGTTTACCCGATGTTTAATAGTAGCCCATGTAAGCTTGTTTCGTCAATTTGTAAAGAATGGTTTTAATTTATAGGTTTCCAATCAGATGAAGCAGCACAATTGGATTTTGAATTATTGCAATGAAGGATGATATTATTTCAATATGTACATAAAAAGGAGTGAATATTAATATGTCGATCGAAAGTGTCAAAAGCCATTTTAAACAATGGAATCGGGAAGGCGACGTAAAGGAGTTCGAAACATCTAGTGCCACGGTGATTGAGGCAGCGGAAACCATCGGTGTTATCCCAGCGCGGATTGCCAAGACCCTTTCCTTTAAAGGGGAAGGTGAACACGCGATTTTGGTCGTTGCCGCAGGGGACGCGAAAGTGGATAATAAGAAATTTCGTCAGACGTTCGGTTTCAAGGCACGAATGCTTTCACCTGATGAAGTGCTTGCACAGACCGGCCATGCAATCGGAGGCGTTTGCCCGTTTGGCCTGGCAAACGATTTAGCTGTTTTTCTTGATGTATCGATGAAGCGCTTCGAGTCATTGTTTCCGGCTTGCGGCAGTTCCAACTCTGCAATAGAACTTACACTCGCTGAATTATTTGAATATTCAGGTGCCAAGGATTGGGTGGATGTTTGTAAGGGGTGGGAAGAAAAGGGGAATGTGGAAACGGCAGCAGGAAATGCAGTTGATGGCATTTGATGAATGGGATGGAGTCCACTAAAGTGAACTTTATTTGGGGCCGCATTCATTTCTATTATTAAAGCGGAAAACGGGCAGAAAGTGTTCCTGATCGGAGGTTGAAAGATGTTAAATGGAAGCGAAAGAAAAAGCAATAGCAGCTATCTGAGTCTTAAAACTCTTTATGAAGAAAATATAACGGTTAAGAGCATTGCCCAGGAACTTGAGTTTTGCCATAAAAACGATCTGGCGCTGGATATCCAGAAAGCAATGAAAAAAAAGAATTTTGATATATTGGCAGTCCAAGATCAAGGGGAAATCATCGGATATATAGAAAGGCAAGAACTAGGTGAGGGAAGTATTTCTGAATATATGAGAAACTTCTCACCAAGGGAAATGGTTTCGAATTCAACCCCTTTGATCCAGCTTCTCCATATTTTTAAGAATAAGACAAGGGTGTTCGTATTAGAGAATAATTCAATTAAAATGTTGATTACCCATGCCGACCTCCAAAAGCCTCCGATCAGGATGCTGATATTTGGATATATTACCTTATTGGAAATGAGGATGAGCGATATCATCCTTGATAGATTCGGCGATGGCAGCTGGTATCCAATGATCAGCGAAGACCGTTTAGAAAAGGCAACCGAATTATATAAAAGGAGAATCGATAAAAATGAGGATATCAATATAATAGAGTGCCTGCAAATCAGTGATAAATTCGATATTATACATAAAGATAAAGAATTGAGGCACTTCTTCCAAATCCCTTCGAAAAGTAAAGGGAAGAAGGATGCGAATGCCATCCGAAAATTACGGGATAAGATTTCCCATGCTAATGAACTGGGTCTGGACATGTCATGGATGGAAATCATCGAGGTTGTCGAGTCCTGCGGCCGACTGCTCGAAATCTCTGAATCCTATCCTTATGAAAAATAAGATCCGGCAAATCATGCTGGTTCTTTTTTTTTTGCGCATCCAGATAGAAAAAAACTGCCCGTATCAGGCAGTCTCCCCGAAAAATTCAAAACTCCGGCAGTTGATCCAGGTTATTTTCTTTTATCCCATCGGGCTCACTCCGTAATATGTCACGTCCATATTTATGAAAGACGTCAACGTTGGCCAGGTTGCCAGCTTTGGCTTCCGCAAGGGCTGAGGGGTAGTCGAGTTCGCGGCCGGAGTTCGTTTTGATGGCGATAATATTGTCCTCTTCATTTTTCCTTACGGCGATGATTTCTTCTTTTCCTGCTGCTGAATCACTTTGGTTTGCTTGCGGTGTTCCCTGCTGTTTATATGACTCATAGGCTTCTTCAAATTTGTCCATGTTTTAGGCACCTCCTAATTATAGGGTGAACCATTTTTCCTGCAATATACAAACCGGATTTCGTCCAACTTGAGCCGTTAATTCGTCCAAATGGGCCGATCTTTCGGCACTTTTTTTTGTGAATGCTGTCGTCTTGGCCTTTTTGCAGTGGCATGGCACTTGCATCTTGTATAAGTAGTAGCAAGAAATAATATTCACTAGATTAAGGGAGGAATAGTAATCATGAATGTAAAACAAGGGGCAAGCACTGTAAATGCAAAACAACAGGTCAAGACAATGAAAGCGGCGGTCGTCAATGAATTTAACCAAAAACTTGAGATTAAGGAAGTACCGATTCCGGAATTGGAATATGGTGAGATATTAGTGAAAATTAAAGCCTGTGGCGTGTGTCATACCGATTTACATGCTGCACATGGTGATTGGCCGGTAAAACCCAAGCTTCCGCTTATCCCGGGACATGAGGGTGTGGGCATTATAGAAAAGGTGGCGGAAGGCGTAACTTCCTTGAAAGTGGGTGACCGTGTTGGGATCCCTTGGCTTTATTCGGCCTGCGGCGATTGTGAATATTGTCTGACCGGCAGGGAAACGCTTTGCCTGGATCAATTGAATGCAGGCTATTCCGTGGACGGCGGGTATGCGGAGTATTGTAAAGCACCAGCCAAGTATGTGGTGAAGGTTCCTGAAGGGCTTGACTTTGCGGAGGTATCACCGATTTTCTGTGCAGGTGTAACGACTTATAAGGCGCTTAAGGTATCAGAAGCAAAACCTGGCGATTGGGTAGCGATTTATGGAATTGGCGGATTGGGACATGTTGCCCTGCAATACGCAAAAGCGATGGGCTTTAATGTCATTGCTGTCGATATTCAAGATGATAAGCTTGATCTGGCAACGGAACTTGGGGCGGATTACACGGTTAATGGGCTTAAGACCGATCCTGTACAGGCCATTAAGGATAAGGTTGGCGGCGTGCAGGCATCCATTTCTGTGGCGGTTACGAAAAAAGCATTCGAACAGGCTTACAGTTCAGTCAAGAGAGGCGGCACACTTGTCGTAGTCGGATTGCCGAATGATGAACTTCCAATCCCGATTTTTGATACAGTGTTAAATGGGGTGACTGTAAAAGGGTCCATCGTCGGGACGAGAAAAGATTTACAGGAAGCTGTTCAATTTGCGGCTGAGGGTAAAGTCAGAACGAATATTGAAACAAGAAAGCTTGATGAAATCAATGACGTGTTTTCAATGATGGAAAACGGAGAAATCAACGGCCGCATCGTTTTGACGCTAGAATAGGAACAGAGGAGGAAGCCCTGGAACGGGGCATCCTCCTTTTTATTATGTCTGGCTCTTCTCATTTAATATATAGCTCAATTTCCTTATGGATATTTGCAAGCGTTTGGCAGCTTCATTCCGGTTGCCGTAGGTTTTTTGCAGTGCCTGCATGGCGAGCTCCTTTCCAATTGTTGATTGAAGCTGTTTGATTTCCGTAAGGATTTCTTCAAGCATCAGTTCATCCTTCTCATTAAAATCAGCCACCAGCCTTTTTCGCCACTCTTCAAGAAGGTTTTCTGTTGACTGTATCTCAGGTGACACATTTTTGTCAGGTGTGATCTGGCTGTTGGATAGTGAGATATCATTGGCGGTTATTACTGACTTATTGTCTGCAAGAGTTAGCGTGCGCAAGACCACATTAGATAGTTCGCGTATGTTGCCTGGCCAGTTGTATTGCTGTAATTTTTCAATGGCTTCATTGGAAAATGAGATATCTCCATGACCATTTCTCTCAACCAAGTGTCGGACAAGCAACGGAATATCCTCTTTTCGGCTCCTTAATGGCGGGATATCCAGAGTCACGACGTTCAGTCGGTAAAATAGGTCTTCCCGAAATTTATTCTTGTCCACTGCCTTTTGCAGGTTTTCATTGGAGGCCGCCACTAACCGGGCGTTCGTCCGTAATGTCACGCTGCTGCCAACCCGCATGAATTCCCGCGTTTCCAAAACCCGAAGCAATTTGACTTGAATGGCCGGACTTGCATCCGCAACTTCATCAAGGAAAAGCGTCCCGTTCCCAGCAATTTCGAAAAAACCCTTTCGCAGCTGGGTCGCTCCGGTGAAAGCGCCCTTTTCATGACCGAATAATTCGCTTTCAAGCAGGGATTCAGAGATCGCTCCGCAATTGATGCCGATAAAAGGTTCATGGTTTCGGGGGCTGGCTATGTGGATGAAGCGTGAAAGCACTTCTTTCCCGCTTCCGGTTTCTCCTTCGATTAATACATTGACGGATTTTTGGGCAACCTTGAAGGCCGTTTCAATCAAATTCTTCATTAAAGGACTTTCACCGACAATGAGTCCTGAATCCTCGGCAAGCTTATGGATGAAATGCTGGTTCAAAGCTTCATTTTCATTCAATAGGTTGTCAATCTGCCTTTCCAGTACTTCAATATCCACGAAGGGTTTTTCCATGTAATCACTCGCGCCGAGTTTCATGGCATCAACAGCGGTCTTGACGGTGCTGTATCCGGTCATGATCAGTACCTTGCAACGCGGCTGAAGTCGTTTTAGATGCTGCAGGAGGGAAAGTCCATCGCAATCCGGAAGCTTCAAATCTATCATTGCGACATCAAAACGCTGCTGATTCCAGTCGATTTCATGAAACTCCTTCCCGCTATTCACAACTTGTACGAGGTAACCTTTCATCGTAAAAAGGCGGGATAGAAAAGTCCCAACCTCTTTCTCATCGTCTACCACAAGTAAATGAATCACCTTATCATCCCCTTTCCTCTCCTTGTATAGGAAGCCTCAGAAAAAAAGTGCTTCCATGTCCTGGTGTGCTCAAAACGTCGATCTTTCCGCCATGGTCCTTGGCGATGCCAAGGCTTACAGACAGCCCCAAACCTGTTCCCTTTTCACGGTCTTTAGTCGTATGAAAGGGATGGAATATGAAGGGAAGGCGTTCTTGTTCAATCCCCGTTCCGTTATCAGTCACCTGAACCACCATGAACTGGTTTTCTGAATAGGTAGCGATCGAAATCGATTTTTCCGTTTGCGCAGACTCATCCAATGAGTCCTTGGCATTCAATAGCAAGTTGATGATGATCTGTTCGATCTGCGGCTGGCTGCCCTTTATGAAAGGAAGGTCTTCCTGAAGGCTAAGATGGAGGGAGATTTGCTTCTTCCCAAGTTGGAACTTCAATAGGTTCAGAACCTGGTGAATGGCTTCGTTAATAGAGTAATAGTGGAACCTATACTCATCCTGCCTAGAAAAGGTAAGCAGGCTTTTCACGATTTGCCTGCATCGGTCCCCGCAAATCTTAATGTCGTCCAATAGCATATAATCCGGATTGTCCTGTGGGGTTTTCCGTAATAAAATTTGCGAGTTACCAAGAATGGCCGTTAATGGGCTGTTCAACTCATGGGCAATCCCAGCTGCCATTTCACCAATCGCCCCAAGTTTACCAGCATGTAATAGCTGGACTTCCATCTGTCTTCTTTCGGTGACATTTTTATAATAAGCAATGACCCCATATACTTGATGCTCCTTATTCTGAATCGGGTAAGCATGCATTTCCAAGATGGTATCATGCTGAAGGAGTATTTCCTGAAACCCTGGCTTATTAAATGAAAAGGTATCTTGAATCAGATTTTGTGATTTTTCAATTAAAGGAACCAAGTTGGAAAAGCCCCTGGCTGAATCATTGGATTGATAGACCGTTCCTTTGTGATCGAAGACGATGATCATATCTTCAACTGCCTTGAATGTATCCTCCCACTCCTGTTTGGAATGAAGAACTTCCTTATAAAGCTGGGCATTCTCCAAAGTTAACGCAAGCTGATTGGATAGTTGCTCAAGAAATTCGAGTTCATCTTCCTGCCATGTTTTCTTTTTCTTCCTGCCGAAAGTCCAAATTCCGATTTTTTTACTTTTTCCGTATAAAGGGACTAATAGAAGTGATTCGATCTCAAGGGATAATAGACGATCCTTTTCTGGGAAGTCCGGTAACTGGTTAACTTCCACCTGAATCGGCTGCTTTTCTTTCAAGGCCGATGAGAATTCCTGAAAAGGGTGTAACAGGTTTTTGGGATCCATTTCAAGATCGCAGTGACCATTAGGGCAGATGTGAAGCAGGGCAGGTTCTTCCTCATACAATATGACAAAATGACTGTCATCGAAGGTAATGAGCTGCTTAAGTTTTTCAATAACATTTCGGAGAATCTCTTGGATGTCGATTTCCATATTCATATTTTTTGTGATGTCATTCATGATTTCAAGCTGCATATTCTTCTTCTTCAGCTGATCCACGGTTTTCTTAAGTTCCGTGTAATACGTTTTTTTTGAAGATTTAATGCCTGTCATTAAATCTATCAATTCATGTTTGTTCATGCTTTTCACCTCTTATAGGGCTGTAAGAAGCAGCTGATTAATCTGTTCTAATGACATATCACGGGGGTTTGTGATCATGCAGGCATCCTCAAGAGCGGTCATCCCTATGGGATCTATCATTTCTTTCGTAATGCCGACATCACTTAAACTCTTGGGAGCCCCTATATCCCGGGATAATTCCCTTACGAAGTGAATGGCAGCCATTCCTGCTTGCTGCTCCGTCAATGCCCGTGTATCGATGCCCATGATGTTTGCAATCTCGCTGAATCGCCTTGGTGAGGCAATTCGATTGAAATCCATGACATGGGGAAGGAGTATCGCATTGATTTCACCATGCGGAAGGAGGTACTTGCCGCCTATGGCATGTGAAATGGCATGAGCAGCTCCCAAAATGGCATTCGAAAAAGCCAGTCCAGCCTGCAGGCTCGCCATCGCCATCGCTTTTTTTGCTTCCTCATTATGCCTGGATGCAACAGAGGGGCGTAAGTGGCGGGAAACGATCGAAAGTGCGTTTTTAGCTTGTACATCGGTCAAAGGTGTCGCAGCGATTGAAACATAGGCTTCAATGGCGTGGGTTAACACATCCATTCCGGTAGCTGCGGTCAAATCCGGTCCCAAGGTGGTTAAGGTAGCAGGATCGACTATTGCAATATCGGGGACGAGTGATTTTGAAATGATCGTCATTTTTTTCTCGCGGAATGAATCGACGATCACCGAAAACTGGGATACTTCCGAACCCGATCCTGCAGTGGTCATGATCATCACCATGGGAGGGAGGGGAGAGTGGACTTTATCAACACCTTCATAATCACTGATGATGCCGCCATTCGTTACTAAAAGGGCTACCCCTTTGGCAACATCCAAAGCACTGCCTCCGCCCAAACCGATGATGGCATCACATTCTTGTTCTTTAAATGTCAAACAGCCGGCTTCGATCTCCCTGTCCTTCGGATTGGTTGTCATTTCAATGAAGGTAGCAAAAGCAAGGCCTGCATCTTGGCAGGATTCAATGACTTTATCCAACCAGCCAGCATTGGCCACCCCGGAGTCGCTTACGATCAGCGCCTTTTTGGCACCTAGCCGCAAGCAGGCCTCGCCAGCTTGTTCAATCGAGCCTTTACCGAAAATCACTTCCGGCATCACGAATTTAGTTATCGACATCTTTGCGCCTTCTCCCTGTAAAAATTCAATATCTTCTGTATTATTTTCCCGAAAAAGTGCGAAAATCCTGTTTGGATTACAGGTATTTTTATATAATATGACAAAATATCGAATGGATAAGGTCTTTTGATGCAGGTCAAATAGCTTGGTAATTTCTTGTATTTGTAATTTCGGTACTTTAGACATGCATGAATAGGGATAAACCTACCTAGTTAGTAATTTCTATATATTGTAAAATCGTGGTAGAAACTATTAAACTGGGAGGCATTCCATGAAAAAACAATTTCTGTCGTTAACATTAATCACAGTATTGACACTCGGGACAGCCGGGACAACCACCGCATTATCAGCGCCACATTCATCGCCGGTGCTATCAGCGCCATCCACGGACAAGCATGTCATTAAAAGAATCGATGCCGATAAAATCTACAAGAATATTGAATACCTCTCACAAACACCTCGGGTGGCCGGTACGGATTCTGAGTATAAAGCCGTCCAATTCATCAAAAAGCAATTCCAATCTTATGGCTATAAAGCCGATATTGAAGAGTTCAATTTTTTATCTTATACAGACCCAAATTTGGTCGAGCTGTCCGTTGCCGGATTCGATGGGGAAATACAAGCAAACCATTTAACCTATTCAGTTAATGGGGACCTATCCGGTGAAGTGGTATATGCCGGTTTAGGAACAAAAGAAGAGCTTGAGGAAACCGATGTTGCAGGGAAGATTGCCCTTATACAAAGAGGGAACCTCACTTTTGCAGAGAAAGTATTGAATGCAGCGGAAAAAGGGGCAACGGGAGTCATCCTATTCAATAATGCAGATGGGGAATTAAACGGGACACTCGGAGAGGATAATGACAAGTATATTCCATCCGTCACGATCACCAAAAAGGATGGAGAAGCCCTTTTGGAAAAATTTAATGATGAAGTCAAATTGACAGCATCATTAAAAATTGAAGGAGCCCATTCAGAAGAAAAAACCTCTTATAATGTAGTGGCAACGAAAAAAGCAACAAAGAACAATAAAGCAAAAAAGAGCGATATCATTTATATTACCGGACATCATGATTCCGTCGCGGGGGCACCCGGAGCGAATGATGATGCATCTGGAACATCCGTCACCCTTGAACTTGCTCGTGTTCTGAAGAATCTTCCTACAGATACGGAAATTCGCTTCGTCACCTTTGGGGCAGAGGAAAATGGATTGTTGGGTTCGCAGCATTATGTGAGCAATCTCCCTGATGATGAAATCAAGCGGACCATTGCCAATTTCAATCTGGATATGGTGGGAAGCAGGGATGCCGGAGATTTGGTCATTTTGACTAATGATGGAGAAATGAACCTTGTAACCGAGCTGGCCCAGGCATCAAGTACAAGACTGAATGGTGAGCCGACTCCATATGGACAAGGCGGGAGAAGTGACCATGTGTCATTTGCTGAGGCTGGAATACCCGCTGCTTTATTCATCCACAGTCCATCAGAACCTTGGTATCATACTCCTGATGATACCATTGATAAAATCTCAAAAGAAAAGCTTCAAGATGTTGCTGAAATTGTCGGCACAGCTGTCTATGACCAAGCAAAAATCGAGGCTAAAAAACCTGATTTCAATCATAAAAAAGGGAAAAAAGTGAAAGTTCCGCATTTATTTGGCGAAAAGGAATTCAAATAATGCAGTAAATATTCAGAGGGTGCAGCCTGCACCCTTTCTTTATGTTTAAAAATGGAAATGAGAGGGTAAAAAGTCTAATTTGGAATTGGAGCGTGCGGGCTGAATCTCCTAATTCCGTAGCATAAATAGCTTATTTATCCCTATTTAACTCTAAGACTATAATCCTTATAATAAAAATTATGAAAAATATGACAGTCTACATAATGAGAATAGTATGTTTGAGGTGATTTTTTAGGTGTATGCAAATTCATTGAGTGAAATTCACTCTGCCCTCTCCAGTAAAACTTCCGATGTGAATGAAAAAATCAATCGTTTGGAGCAGGCAAAAAGACAAATCAAAGAAGAACAGAATGCTTGTCTTGGGGAAATAGCTAAAATTAAAAACCCGGACTTGGCAAAAAGCTGGACGGGAAACCGGGCAGAAGACTTTCAAGATGCCCGCAGTGATGCATACAAGGCAATGTCAACGATCATTCATGATGATTATGATGACTATCAAGAGAAAATCGACGGTAAAATCATGATGCTTAATATAGAGAAAAAGGCTCTGAGTGCAGCCGGTACGATAGCACATGAAGCGGATGTTCTTTTAGGCAAAGGAGAAGCCGTCATAGATCAATTGGAAAGTAAAATATCATATTTAAAAGGGTGGTTGTTTTAATGACGACAATCAAACTGAATCATCCTGCCGTAACGAAGCAAGTCGATCAAGTGAAGACGGCACTTGGTACAGTCACGCTTGGAAATTTACCGGCAGGCGAGCTTGGCAACAATAAATTGGAATTCACCTCGAAATGGATCGATCGCGAAACGAACCTGGAGAAGGTCTTTGAGCAATATATCAAAATCGTCCAGAAAAATGTGGAAGATACCCGTGCTAACATTGACTTATTAAAAGAACAGGATGAAGCCATCGCCCATACGTCTTCACATGGGTATCAGCGATGAAGATATTTGAAGCCGAGACATTGACGGCCGCAACCAAGTCGCGCGCCAAGCAATATGAAGAACTAAAGAAGGAAGTCACAGCCCTGAAAAAGGAATTTCAGGGCATTGTCGGCCTGGATGACGAGTTCCAGGGAGCCGGTGCTACCGCCATCAAAAGCTTCTATGAAGCACAAATCGAGGTGGCGGACGCCTGGATGGAATTATTCACAACCCAGATCAGTTTTTTGGAAGGCATACCGGCCAATCTGGAAGAAGCGGACCTCTCCGGAAATACGGTAGTCGAGGTCCCCTTTTTAGATGGCGAAGTCTCAAACGGCATCAACCAAGCGAAGTCGCTTGTTGATCAACAAGCGAACGACCTTCAAAGGATCCTGAATAGCATTGACGATATCCTGCCTCTTGATATGTTCAACCAAAAGGACTTTAATGAAAAAATCACGCTGGCCGGACACAGGCTGGATGACACCGTGACAAAGGTCGAGAATGTCGACCGGCAATTGGTCGAGGAATATGATGTGTCCATCGGGCAGGAAAACGTGGCCGTTGGCCTCTTCCGTGCCTTGCTTGATGCCACCAAACAGGACGGCCACGTTTCGCCGATGACATTCAACCAATCGGCATTCAAGAGCAGTGACGTCTATCAAGTGAAGGATGAAGTCGCCGGTCAGATGAAAGACTATCAAACCTTCAAAAAGGAACAAGCAGAAGCCCGGAAAATCGAACAGGAAATGGAAGAACTCGAAAATCGTCCATGGTACGAAAAGGCATGGGATACGACAAAAACCTTTACAGGGGAATTCACGGGATATTATGATTCAATCAGGGCCTCGACCGGAGTCGATCCAGTAACGGGCCGCAAGCTGTCCGATGCCGAACGAATCGCCGCCGGCGCCATGGCAGCCGCTGGATTCATCCCCGTCGTCGGCTGGGCCGGACGGGCCATCAAAGGCGGTAGCGCCATCTACAAAACGGCGAAAGGGCTCAACGCAGCGGACCATGCGCTCGATGCCTATAAAACGACAAAAGGCTTTAGCCTCCTCCAGAAAACCGAATACGGGATATACGGGCTCCTCGCCGCCAACGGCCTCGGCGAAGCGGCCACAGGCAAAGACATGTTCGGCAACCAACTGACCGAGGAACAGCGCCAGAACGGGCTGTTAATGGCACTTGGAATCGGCGGTGTGGCAGGTGCGGCTAAAGTCGCCGATAAAGTAGCAAGTGGTACAAAGTTCGTCCCTTACAGCAAAGAATTTGCGCAAAAGCAGGTTCAGTACGCAAAAGCCTTCGGAAGGGAAATTGGCAAAGTGAAAGTGCCACTCCGTATTAGGGTCGATGAATTAGCTACAGCGTATGGAAACAGTTACAAGCATGTCACTTTCAATAATACGACGATTAAGGATATCGTCCAGAAGTTCGCGGTGAAGAGTAATGGTGGTAAGGGAACTGGGGGTATTGAAAGACTGCAAAGAGGAAAATATGCAGATAGATTAGAATACTTACACAATAAATTTGGGAAGCTGACAACAGCAGAATTACATAAAGAAATTAACACTCCAAAATTAAGGAGAATGGTAAAAGATTATAGTCCCTCAAAAGTTGCTCAAAATTGGCAGGGCTCATATCCCTATGTTGGTGTTGATGATTATGTAGATAAACTGTATAAAAAAGGGGATATTTTTTATGCTGGAGAGCCCTACCCAACAGGATATTTTACTACAAAAGAAGCTATCTTAAACGCTGATAAAAATTCAAAAACCATATTTGAAGGACTACAGGTTAAACCATATTGGGAAAAGGGAATGCAAACGGCGATTTATAGAAACAAAATGGGAGCTTATGTACTAAATGTTGATATTATAGGGGGAAATGGTATAGCTAAAAATAATCCTCAATTTGGAAAAGGTGGTATGGAGCAAATTTTCATGGCGGACTTCAATGAATTATTGCACAATAACTATATTAGGAGATTAAAAAATGAAGAAATTATTTTAAATAATTCTGAAATCTCCTTTGAAGAATATAGTAAAATAATGAATTCTATTAAATGAAAATGAGGTTTTTAATTTGAATGGATTAACAGGTGATATTTTAGTGAAAGGAAACATACTTAATGGCAATACAAATAAACAGGATTTTTGTATAAAATTTCAAAATGAATTACTATCAAGCGATATATCGAATAATATGTTTGTTTTTAAGGACGCAATTATGTTAGATGGAATTTATTTTTGGATTGTAGTTAACTTTCAGAATGGTAAAGTTTCTCGTATTGAACTCGACAATGCTGATGAAAATTTGAAAAATAATTACAATAATTGGTCTAATTATAAAGCTAAAAAAAAGAAAGAGATACATGATAAATGGGTAGAAGAGATATTAGGAAAACCAGATATTAAAAAAGGAGACTCATTAATTTATAATAGAACTTGGGGAGAAGTCACTTCATTTGAAGATAAGAAAAGTGGACAAGTAGAGATCTGGATCAGTTATAAAAAATGACACAGAAAACCAAATCTAGCTAAAATAAAATGAAACCTTGAGTGGCTAAAGCCATTCGAGGTTTTTTTATAAAAAAACTTAAAGTAATTTTGTAGTATAGGTGTTAGTTTTAATAAAAACAAAAGTGATACTTTAATCAATGAGCAAGGAGTACTGAAGGTGACAAAATAGTACTTTTAAAAAAAGTAGGTGTAATGAATGGCAGGCAGAAGAATGGTAGACAGATGGGAAGACGATAACAAGATTTTTATGAGTTTAGCTATTAAGCAAAGATTATTACCGAGTATGTATGGCGGTATTATCGGAGACATGCTGGGTGTTCCTGTTGAATATAAAAAAAGAGGGACTTTCACTATTAATGATATATCGGGATATGGAACCTATAATCAGCCGCCAGGCACCTGGTCGGATGATACTTCGTTAACTTTATGTTTAATTGAAAACTTAATTGAAAAAAGCGATTCAGCGGAGCTAATGCAAAAATTCGTTCAGTATATGGAATCTGGTTATTGGACCCCGCATCATGAAATGTTCGATATTGGCAGAACAACTAGTGAAGCCGTAATCAAGTTTAAAAATGGAACGCCAGCGCCAGAGTGTGGCGGAAATGCCATGTTTGATAATGGGAATGGGGCGTTGATGAGGATCGCTCCAGTAGCATTTATCCTCTTTAATAACTTTAATTTCATTGAAAAAATCCAAACCATAAAAAAGTATACGGAAGTTACCCATGCTCATCCGCGTTCTGTGGTAGGTTCCATTATTTATGTCGAGTTTTTACTTAGACTTTATTATAATAATTCTCCTGAAGATGCAATAAAACAAACAAAAAAACTATTTGATGAGAATTTTGATAAAGATCATATATACCAAAAAGAGCTGCAATCCTATTCAAGGATTTTTGAGGAAGATTTCTTTTCATTACCACATGAAGAAATTCAGTCAGATGGTTATGTCGTTCATACGTTAGAGGCAGCCATTTGGTGCTTAGGAAATTCAAATTCGTTTAGCGATGCCGTTTTAAAAGCAGTGAATCTAGGGGATGATACGGATACAGTAGGTGCCATTACCGGGACAATGGCAGGTATGTACTATAAAATGGACGACATCCCAAAAGAATGGCTTGAGAAAATCACAAGAAAAGAAGATATGGATGAATTAATCGAGAAATTCCTTAGTTTTTGTACAGATAAAGCAATTAAAGAAGAGTATGGAGATTGATGTAAATCATCCATATTAACTATAAAAAAACCCCTGTAAAAGACTTTTATAGGGGTTTTTTATGTCCAGTATCCAGTATATGCTATGTTAAACGGGAAGCGAAGTAGTTTGAATTTGGGTGATAGAAAAATTAAATAATGGAGTGGAGAAATGATAAGAAAAGGTGAGTATACGATCTATAACGGGAAAGAGTATAGATTCATAGAATCTAAAAGCAAAGGATTTATAGAACTAATAAGCAATAACAAGGAAGACATGAACTATGGATTTATCCATTATAAAGATAATATTTATACAAAAGTTATTTCCTTAAATGAAGTAGAAAAGCTATTTTTAATTCATTCTTTTGCAAAATATAAAGGAGAGTTGTTTGGAGCTTCTAATGGCAAGATTCTTCTATCAACTCCTCATTTAAAACTCGCCGAAAAGTATGGCTTTTATCGTACAGATAAATATCTTTATTCTAAAAATGTTAATTTAGATGATGTTGAAATAATAGAAGAACGAAAACTGTTTTCGTTAGATTAAATATATATCGTAACAATCAGTAGGACTTTCGTAGAGATACAGGAGATAAGTTTATCAAAATGAAAGATTTAAATTAACCTAAGAAAATGATTATAGAACAAAAAATTTTGAATTTTTTGAAAGGATACGGAAGGGGATTAAGGGATGAGTAATCTGAAAAAGGGAGAGTTAGAAATAGAAGGTGTTTTTATTTTTCCTAACTGTAAATTGGATGATATAAAAACAAAAGAATCTTCAAGTATGTTTAAATCTATAACCCTTGATAGTCATAATGAATCTTTAAGGTTTTTAAAAGCACCTAAATTAGGTAGTAAATATTTTAATGTCCGATTATCATTTAAAAATAATTTAATATGGGGGATTGATCTGAAAGTAAATGATCCATCCATTAACCAATGGGACTATGAAGAAAAACTATCTCAGCATGGAGAATGGCTTACAGAGCAAATTGGGTATCCTGAGGGAATATTGTCTGAAAATGTATTTGAATGGGGTAAGATTACTCAATGGTATGATCCAAGGTCATGTGATGCAGGAATCAGCATACTATATTTTAAAAGATAAAAAGAAAAAGGTGTATATCTGAATCGTGTAAGAAGATAACTCGGATTATATATTTCTTGAGGTTAAGTATATAAAAGAAAATGTACATAATTAGAGGGGAAGGGAATTAATTTGAAAAAGTTGGAATTGGAGAAATTATTAATTAAAGATAATGTTCCAAAAAATCTATATAGCCTTAATGGTGGACTACATAATGAGGTACTTTGCTTAAATAAAAGAGATAATATTTTGGAAGTCTATTATAGTGAACGTGGGTTGAAATCAAATTTAAAGAAATTTGATACAGAAGATGATGCATGTGAATATTTTTATAAAACAGTTTTGGAACTTCTGAATTAATATTCATTCTTCAATACAAGTGACATTATAAAATATTAAATAAGATCAAGTTAGACGAGGTGAAGCTAAAGGTGAAATATGCCATATATAATCATAAGGATTACCTCTTAAATATCCGTAACGACAGGTTAAGACTAAGAACCCATGAACCTGAACAAGGATTTCGTGAAGTTTTTGATCAAACAGGGAATAAGACAAATCTATTTATCAAGGATGTGACTAAAGAAGAAGTTGATTTAGTTTATGAACTAAAGTTTTTGGTAGCTTACAAAGGTAAAGAGTTTGAGCCATATTCATTAGGCAGGCATATCTTGGATGAAAATGAGATTTCGTTATTTAGTATGGATAGTTATGATGCAGCCTGCTATGAATTCGAAAAGCAAGAGCAATTTGTTTTTAAAAAGGACGTGCCTCTTAACGACATAGAATCGATTATTGAGGTGAAAAAACCACTATTAATATTTGAAGATTTACCTGAAAGCAGGAAGGTTATACCTAGGGGAGAAGTTAGAGACTATATAATAAAGTTGAATAGTATATGAAATGCAATTTAATTTTGATGATAAATACTTATCTGGAGGAACCTATGATAAGAAAAGGAAGGTATGCAATACATATTGGCAGCGAGTATAGTTTTAGTCTACTGGAAGATAAGTCGATAAGGTTAATAAGTAATAAACATGCTGATCTATCTCAAGGTTTCAAACATTTAGATGAAAATATTTATATAGAAAAGTGTTTCTGTAGAAGAGGTAGAAAATTTATTTAAGATAAATTCGAAGGCAATATATAAGGGAGAACTGTTTCCGGCATCAGAAGAAAGCAAAACCGGAAAAGTATTGTTGGATATAACAAACACTGAACTTGCTAAAAGGATGGGGTTTGAACGGACAGATAAATATATGTACTCCAAATCTGTGGAATGGGATGAAATGAAAATAATCGAGAGAGGAAACCCTATACATTAGATTAATTTCCTGATTTAAAGTGCCTACATAAAGTAAAAGCGATTATTTCTTCAAAAGGTGGGTATTAAGAATTAAGCGGTCTTTCATTTAATATCTAGCACTAAGTTTTCTTTATGTTGAATAAGGAGAATTTGGTGGGAGGTGATTAAATGAGGAAAGCCTATGGTATAAAAAGTTTGATGATTTACCTTGAGTCGGTAAATTATCCAATTACCGAAGAGGAAATCAATGATCTAATTTTGAATAAAAAGATCCCCCATCTCAGACCCATCGATAATTTGCTGATTTTTAATTTGGATCATATTGATGGCTGGCTTAGTGATCAGCAATTCAACCCTTAGTTAATTGAAGCCCTGCTTTAAGTGGAACTTTGATTTATATGTGTACCTGTAATCTAAGTTTATTGATAAAAAGGAAAAGCTAGCCGAGGTGTTTCATGAAAACCTTGGCTGGCTTTTTGTTTATCTCTTCATTTTCAGAAAAACGAATCAGTCCCAGTTGATTTGGTAGCGACAGTATTCTGCCGTTATGCCTGGATCATAATAGTTTAAGCAAAGCCTGTGCACCTGTTAGGATAAGCCCTATGATAAAACCACAGACCGCTCCATTCACGCGAATCCATTGCAAGTCTTTTCCTACACCATTTTCCATCATATCAATCAGCGTTTCGTTGTCTAGCTTATCTAAATTTTCTTGTACAAGATTGCCGATTTGCGTATGATTATTTTCAATGAGAACAGTAATTTGTTTCTGTATCCATTGATCGATGCGGGTGCTATTTTCCTTAATATTGTCCAGTATATGATGAATCATTGGAGTCAGGTAAGTATCCATGAAAAGTTCATCTTCTACGAAATCCAATGCTTCTTGTTGAATTTGTTTTAGGCTTCCCTCTATTGTCGCCTCAGGCTCCCATTTTGTCAGAAGTTGTTTTTTCCATTTTTCAACTCCTTCTAACAGTTCCCGGTTATGGTTAATGCCTTGTATCTCTTTCCTGATATATAAGATTAAAGCCTCTCTATTTGGTTCTTTCTCGTTTTGTAAATTATTTACGACACTTAATAGCAGGTTTTGGATGATATTCCCAAGTTTCTCTTCGTTAAGTAGACTTTGAATGGACTTAACGGCGAACTGAAGCATACCTTCCAGTTCAATCTTGCTGAGTACATCCATGGAAACAGTGCCAAGTCGGTGACTGGTTTCCTTTTTTCCTAACCAATCTTCAGCTTTTTTCAAAACATGATCCAAGGCCTTCTTATCAAACTCTTCGTTAAGTAACTCTGAACTTACTAAATGTAGAATCTTGCTCATGTCTATGCCAGAAAGTGATGCTTTAATTTTTTTTGCAACGAAAGGCGTAATCTTTTCTATATCTATATAACCAATCATTTGCTTGATCAGTTTAATCAGGACTTTTCTAAAAGTATCACTTTGAATCTCTTTTCCTAAAATAGGGATCAATTTTTCAGTAAAAGGAATATGTTTTACTTTGTCCTGAATGCTTTCCTTAGAAAGCCAGTCGTTTTTTAACATCGAAACAAGTGCATTTGTCATTCTTTTACGATTGTTGGGCAAAAGGGCTGTATGGGGGATTGGTAATCCAAGCGGATGGCGGAATAATGCAGTGACTGCAAACCAATCTGCCAATCCGCCGACTAAACCAGCCTCAAACCCTCCATGTAATAAATCTAGCGGCAATGAACCTTGAAATGGAGTGGTTACAATATAACCCGCCCCCATGATAATTAGTGAATATCTAGCTATTTTTCTTGAAGATTTTATTTTTGGTGACATTATATTCCCTCATCCTTAAAATGATAGTCAATTACTATAACCCGAATCATTAGCAAATTTTATAACTTACTTTCATCTAGTAGTATAGCAGGTAGTACAAAAAAATAACCACAACAAGGCAGTAAGTTCATTATTTTTGGGCATTGAATATTGTCATTTCCCCTTGAATGTTCAATATTCTGATGATAAATGCAAAAAAAAAAGCCGATTCACTCAATCGGCTTTTTTTTTCATTTACTGAAAAGCATTTTTTTGTTCATCTCCAACATATTATGATGCGTCTGTTTTTGTCGAATTATTTTTATCGGTGCCTACATTTTTTTTATCTTTCATGAGACTGAAGATATAGGCCAGAACGGAACCTGATATGTTATGCCAAACACTGAAAATGGCACTTGGAACAGCGGCCAAAGGCGAGAAGTGGGCTGTTGCTATGGCTACACCTAAACCAGAGTTCTGCATACCGACCTCCATTGCAACAGCTTTCTGTTTAGCTAAATCCATCCCGCATAAACGAGCAAAGAAGAAGCCGAGTAAAAAACCAAGAACATTATGAAGAACGACTACTGCAAAAATCAGCAAACCTGTTTTAGCCAGCTGATCTTGGCTGCCAGCTACTACGGCAGATACGATCAGAACGATGGAAATGACAGATACTAGAGGTAAAGCCTTTGCACCGGCCTCTGCCTGTTTGCCGAAAAACTTCTTAACAAGAAATCCCAGTATTAGTGGGATAATCACCACTTGAATGATCGAAATGAATAATGACCCAATACTGATGTTGACCCATTTACTTGCCAAGAGCAGAATAAGCAGGGGCGTTACGATAGGCGCTAGAATAGTGGAAACAGAAGCAATGGCAACTGCAAGCGCAACATTTCCTCTCGCAAGAAACACCATGACATTCGAAGCCGTTCCACTAGGGCAACATCCTACCAAAATAACACCAACAGCGACTTCTTTGGGCAAATCGAACCCTATTGCTAATCCGAATGCCAATAAGGGCATAATGATAAAATGACCTGCTACCCCTAGTGCGACCTCTTTCGGCCGTCGGAATACTTCTTTAAAATCCGCTGCTGATAATGTAAGTCCCATGCCAAACATGACAATTCCTAGTAATGGAACAATATAGTCTCCAATCCATATAAACTGATTAGGTAAGATATACGCAATAACTGCAAATAAAATGACCCATAAGGTAAACGTTTTACCAGCAAATCCGCTGATTTTCTCTACTACTCCCATAGTGACCTCCTAGATGTTTTAAAATAAAACAATTATAATTTATATTCAGAATATTTAAAACCCTTTTGGGCAATAAAAATATCAATAGGGCTGAACTTGTGTGAATATGACGGTTTACTATAGGAAAAAAGCGGACAGGGTTTTTAGAATCTGTTCGCTTTTGACTTTATTTTTTTTAAAAAATAAGAAGGTGCTGTATATTAGCGGCAAACTAGTTTATAAGGAACCGGAAATTGAATTAGTATTTGTTGTTTTACAGGTTTAATTATTGCTATTGTATGTTTAGCCAGGGCTATAAAAGAAGTGGAGATGTGGTTTCTTTGATACATATATTAATTGCGGATGATGATCGGCATATTCGGGAGTTGCTTAAATTTCACTTGGAAAAGGAAGGGTACATGGTATCGGAAGCGAAGGACGGTAATGAAGCTTCCTTGTTACTGGAGAAGGAACGGATCCATCTGGCTGTTGTCGATATAATGATGCCGTATAAAAACGGACTGGATCTTTGTAAGGAAATCCGGGATCAATATGATCTGCCCGTCATTTTATTGACAGCTAAAGATCAACTTATCGATAAGGAAAAGGGGTACTTTGCGGGTACGGATGATTACCTCGTGAAGCCATTTGAGCCAAGGGAACTTCTATTTCGGATAAAAGCGCTATTGCGAAGATACCGTATGGTGAATTCTGAATCCATCTCATTGAATCAAACGGTGATTGACCGTAAAAGTTACGAAGTGCGAATAAAGGGGAATACGCTGCTCCTGCCGCTTAAGGAATTTGAGCTGCTGGCTCAGCTGGGAAGTTTTCCTGATCAGGTCTTTACGCGTGAGCAGCTTATTGAACTGGTTTGGGGTGCTGATTTTGCAGGGGATGATCGAACGGTTGATGTCCATATTAAACGGTTGAGGGAACGTTTTGCCGGCCGGACCGATGACTTTGTCATAACGACTGTCCGTGGCTTAGGTTATAAACTGGAGGTCAATAAGAAGTGAAAACACTTTATTTCAGGATAGTTATTCAAACCATTTTGATCATGGTGCTTGCCAGTGTCATCGCTTTTTTAATTTCCAATGTCTATTATC
The DNA here is from genome assembly GCF_057586375.1 of Peribacillus sp. SRI_006. Lineage (NCBI taxonomy): Bacteria > Bacillati > Bacillota > Bacilli > Caryophanales > Bacillaceae > Peribacillus > Peribacillus sp. SRI_006. The sequence continues at coordinate 73,654 of NZ_JBYCZT010000003.1, forward strand.
ATCAGGTTCAAAAACCCAACAATGGTGAGAAGATAAGCAAAGTCGCAAGTGAGATCGTCTCCTTATATGAGGAGAATCCTGATCAGGATATTGATGCGTATTTAACCCATATTGCAGGATTGCACTATCAAATGTATCTATTTAATGAGCAGGGTGAAGGAACTTTATATGGTGAGCCGTTTCGGGAAACGAATTTGGACCGCGACACGATTTCCGGAGTTTTGAATGGGAATACCTATCAAGGGATCGCCAATTATAATAATGGGTTATTTATTACGGGTTTTTTTGAAGATGTATTAATTAATAGCATTGGGGTCCCGATGAACGTGAATGGTGAAAAGCATGCATTGTTTGTAAGGCCCAATATAGAGCTGCAGTTTGGCGAATTTCGCTTTTTCCTTGCAGTTTTACTCGTTCTGACGCTACTTCTTAGTTTTTTATTTGTGATCATTAATACACGTTTCATCGTTAAGCCGATTACGAAATTAACGGAGGCTACAAAAAGAATCGCCGATGGGGATTATAGTAGTAAATTGAATGTCTCCCGAAGCGATGAAATAGGGGACTTGGCACAGCACTTCTCGAAAATGACTCAAAGCATACAGCGGTTGGATGATATGAGGCAGGAGTTCGTATCGAATGTATCTCATGAAATTCAATCTCCGCTTGCATCCATCCAAGGTTTTTCCCAAACCCTTCAATCGGAGGAATTAACAAAGGAACAAAGAAATCAGTACTTATCCATCATTGAAAAAGAAAGCAGGCGCATGTCGTCGTTAAGCAAACAGCTGCTCATGCTTGCTTCGTTGGATAAAGTAGATGATCCGCTGCAGCGGTCAAAGTTCGATTTAGCGCAGCAAATCCGGCAGGTGTTGTTCATGCTGGAATGGAATTGGCGGGAAAAGGATATGGTGATCGAAATGGATTTGCCGTCCACCGCCATTTCTGCAGATGAGAAACTTTTAAATCAAGTTTGGACGAATTTGATAACCAATAGCATTAAATACTCGGAAAGCGGCAGTTCAATCCATATTCGGATTAAAAGTATAGGCAGTACTGTTGAAGTGATGATCGTGGATACGGGCATTGGAATTCCAGAAGAAGACCTCCCTTATATCCTTGATCGCTTTTATAAAGTCGACAAAGTGAGGAACAGAAGTGAAACAGGCAGCGGATTAGGACTTTCGATCACGAAGAAGACGGTTGAACTTCATGGAGGAACGATTGAAGTCCAAAGTGAACTTGGTAAAGGGACCACTTTTTATATACGGCTGCCCTTTATGTAATCAGTTGTTCATCTTCCATTCATATTGAGTGTTTACAATCGAGTCATACCGATTGAAGCAGGACTTGATTGGTAAACAAAAGAAAGGGAGATGAAATGATGTTTTTGGCAATGCGTGAACTAAAGCATTCAAAGTTACGTTATCTGCTGATTGGACTGATCATGGTATTGGTCGCTTTGCTTGTTTTTATCATTTCAGGATTAGCTAATGGACTTTCATCAGATAATGCTTCATCCATACAAAACATGAAAGCCGACTATTTCGTCATGGAGCATGACTCTAAAAATAAATTGAATCGATCGATCATATCGATGGAAAAGCTTGATGAAATCCGGGCTATATCGGATGTTAAAGCAGCCGAAGGGCTGGGGCAAATGATGATCACATTGAATAAAATCGGATCATCGGAGAAAACGGATGCCACTATTTTTGCGACCGATGCCAGTGGGATTTTAGCACCAAAGGTCATAGAAGGAACGAGCTATGACAATAAGAAACAAGGTGAAGTCGTTGCAGATCGTTCTTTAAAAGAAGTCGGTTATAAATTGGGTGATTCACTTAAAGATGACCTATCAGGTAATGTTTTCACCATTGTTGGTTTTACTGAAAAGCAATCTTACAGCCATACACCGGCAGTTTACATGAATGTTAAGGGGTGGCAGGAGATTAATCCTGGATTGAAAAATCAAGGTAAAGACTCAATCAGCGCAATAGCCGTGCAAATGGATTCGAAGTCAGAAGAGAATGTACGTGAATCATTGCCTGAAGGTGTAACGCTCATTTCGAAAGAAGAATCACTTCAGAGTATACCAGGGTTCAAAGAGGAACAGGGGACATTGACGATGATGATTGCCTTTTTGTTTGTCATTGCAGCTTTCGTTTTGGCCGTATTCTTTTATGTGATTACTTTGCAGAAGACGAATCAATTTGGAGTCCTTAAAGCACTGGGGGCCAATACGGGCTACCTGTCAAAAAGCATCGTTGGTCAAGTAATGCTGCTTGCCGTGACATGCATAGCCATCAGTGTTGCCCTGACATTCGGCGTCACTTTAATCATGCCAGAAGGAATGCCATTTGAATTGAGTGCCGATTTGGTCATTAAATATTCCGTATTACTTTTGGCTGTATCCGTATTGGGTTCGCTGCTATCCCTATACCGAGTAGCGAAGATAGACGCGATTGAAGCAATAGGGAGGGTATCATGATGGGGGATAAACTATTATTTGAAAACGTCAGTAAGGTTTATGGGGAAGGCGATAATAAGGTGAAAGCCCTTGATGATATTTCCCTGAATGTGAGAGCGGGGGAATTCGTCGCCATCGTCGGTCCTTCAGGTTCAGGAAAAAGTACTTTTCTTTCGATAGCAGGTGCGTTACTATCCCCGAGCAAAGGCCGCTTACTGCTGAATGGTGAGGATATTACAACACTATCCCCAAAAGAATTGACTCGGGTGCGCCTTGAAAAGATCGGGTTTGTATTCCAATCGTCGAATCTTGTGCCATATCTCTCCGTACGAGATCAGCTTCTGCTGCTTTCCGAATTGATCGGCAAGCGAGATAAAACAACTGTGAAAAAAGCGGACGAATTGCTTAGCCACCTTGGACTTGGACATCGGACAGATCACCTGCCGGAAGCACTGTCGGGCGGTGAGCGGCAGCGTGTAGCAATCGCCCGTTCGCTGATGAATGATCCAGAAATCATTTTAGCGGATGAACCAACCGCAAGTCTTGATTCCAAAAGAGGCAGGGATGTTGTTGAAATGCTTGCACATGAGGTGAAATCAAGAAATAAAGCGGCCATCATGGTAACGCATGATGAAAGAATGTTGGATTTATGTGATCGAGTGGTCAATATTACGGATGGCAAGGTATTTGGATGAAGTTATACGTAAAAAATCCGCCGCCTCTCCAAAGGAATTAGGAGTGGCGGCGGACTGAATTGCTTGAAGGGGATGGTTAACCGACAGTAAGTGGATGGAATACTAATCGTTACTTTATATAAACGATTTGCGATTATGTATAATATTTTGCTTGTATCCCAGCTGGTTATCTTCGGATCATTCATGTTTTTTTAGTTTAAAGAACAAGCAGTGATAGGTTGCTTTCACACCTGAATCATTTCGGTATTCTGTGTCGTATATGTTGATTAACTCGCGAAAAAAGGAAGGGCGCTGGCAGTAGTTTTCTTTATTGCTGTTAGCAGCGCCAATCTTTTTGATTGAAGTGAAAAATTCACGAACTGTCTGAAAGTACTCCAGTTCAAGCTTTTCTATTTTTGTAATCTCGATTGGAGCTGCTGCTGTATAGGGGATTGCTGCTTCGCAAACTTGTGATAATTCTTCCAGAGTGTAAAACGTTTGACCTGGTGAACTATCCATGGAAAGTTGAAGCTTTTCTTTCGCTTGTTCATATGACCTATGAAGCTCTTGAAAGGTATCTATTCCGAACGTTGAAAATATCAGGCTTCCTTCCGCCGTTAAACGTGTAAAAAGTTTTTCAAGGGTTGCAGGAATATCATTTAGCCATTGAAACGTTGCATTGGAAATAATCAAGTCGTAATTTTCATTTAGCGCCATTTCTTCGATGTCCGTACATAAAAATGTAACACGGTCTTCCTTTGTTAATCCTTTTGCCACTTCAACCATACCGGGTGCCAAATCAACAGCCGTAATGGCGGCATTAGGGAATGTTTTGACGAGTAACCTGGTTAAGTAACCGGTGCCGCAGCCGATTTCAAGAATATTGATTTTATGATTGGTGTTTTTTTGAGGAAGCAAATCCACTAATTGCTTTGCCATGTTTTTTTGAACATTGGCATACGCATCATATGTTTGCGCGTGTTCACTGAATCGCTTGCTTAACAATCGTTTATCTATCATGAACATACTCCTTTTGAATAAATGTTTTTATATGATCCATACATTCCTCTGGTTTTGTGAAAAATGGAATATGACCAGTACCTTCGATAATACGAACCTCGGCTTTCCCACCCAGATTCTCTTTAATGAAAGATGAAGCTTCAAGTGGACAAATTTTGTCTTCCCTCCCATGAAGCATTAAAAAGGGGGCTTCAATCCGGTCGAGTCTTGCTCGAGCATCTTTCTGAAGTAAATAATCCAATCCAATCAGAAGCGAAAACACATCATCTCCATGAAACTCGCTTTGACTGATCTTGGTGAATTGATGATAAAAACCTGCTTCTTTTTCAGCATCGGAAAACATCGCTTCATAGAAGGAAGTCAAAGTCTTCTCTTTATTGCGCGGCAGTTGTTTCTTCATGCGCTCGACCATTCGCGGATCCCAGCCAACTGAATAATTTTCCCCTGTAGTGAACCGACTTGTTGCGCCAAAAAGGATAAAACCTTTTATTCTTTCTCGAAAAGAACTTGAAAGTTCAAGTGATACTAGTGATCCTAATGACCAGCCCAATAAATAAACAGGACCATCGATGGAAGCGATTGTGTTTATGACCCGTTCTTCAAAGTCATTTAGTGCCTTCATATCTCTCCAATCTATAAATGAAAGGTGAAATAGTTCTGACAGCGGTTTGATTAACGGTTGAAACGCCTCTTTTTCCATTCCCCAGCCAGGAAGCACGACTAAATTCGGCTGCTTCATTCAACAACACCCATTTCTTTTCCAATGATCGAAACTTTTTGAACTGCCCAATCAAGATCTTTTTTATCGTGGAGAGCCGTTACGGTAAACCGGATTCTCGCTTCATTTTCAGGAACGGTCGGCGGCCTGACAGCAATAGCGGCAATTCCTTCTTTTTGCAAACGTGCAGCAAATTCCATCGCTTTTTCGTTTTCCCCGATGACGATAGGAACAATTTGTGATCGGCTTCCGCAAATGTTAAACCCGTAATTTGTGAGTTCTTTTCTAAAGTATTCTGAATGTGTTTGGAGCAGTGAGCGGCGTTCTGGTTCTTGCTGTACGAGTTCAATCGCTGTTTTTATAGCACCGAGTATGGCAGGGGGAAGTGCAGTTGAATAGATGAATCCGCGCATGCGATTTTTTAAATAGTCGATGAGCCATTCTTTCCCGACAACATAGGCCCCGAATGAACCAAGCGCTTTACTGAATGTTCCCATTTGGATATCTATTTTATTTTGAAGATGGAGATGACCTGCATAGCCTTCACCGTTTTTACCGTAAATGCCGCTTCCATGTGCTTCATCTGTCATTAACATTGCGTTATAACGTTCCTTTAACCGAACTAGGTCTTCAAGATAAGCGAAGTCACCATCCATGCTGAAGACCGTATCCGTCACGATTAATTTACGTGCTTCAATCGGTGATTTTTTCAAAAATGCTTCTAAATGATCTAAATCATTATGACGATAGCGTACATGCTTTGCTCTGCTTAAAAGAGCTCCATCGACAATGCTTGCATGATTCAATTTATCGCTATAAATAATATCGTTACGGGACAGCAGGGTGGAGATTATTCCAAGGTTCGCGTTATAACCACTGTTGATGATGAGTCCTGCTTCGGCCTTCTTCCAATTGACAAGAGCTTGTTCCGCCTGCTCGTAAAGAGGATGATTGCCAACAATTAAACGTGAAGCCGTTGCTCCTGCACCATATGTATGTACGGCATCAACCATAGCCCTTTTCAGCCGCTCATCTCCTGCATATCCTAAATAGTTATTAGAAGCTAGATTAAGCATCCTGCACCCGTTGATCGTAAGCCAAGGCTGCTCGGCACATTCGGTTGATACGAGTTCACGCTTTTGCGAAATCTCTTCTAAATGAGCCAGTTCTTTTTTTATTTTTTCTTCCCAACAAGGTAAACGTTTTTCACTGTGCATGGCCATTCTCCTTTTTATATGTCAACTAAAAAAAATATAGGTTAACACATAAAACATTCTAATCATGACTCAATGAAACTGTCAAGCTTTGAAAAGGAGCATGAGAATAAAGTAATGATCCATTAATCTGGGAGAATTCAAGGGTCGGAAAAAGCTGGTAGATTATTTAGATCCCAGCCAGGAACAAGAATCTAACCAGAAAAATAAGTTTAAGGAGAATCGGGCAGCGGTGGTTTTGTTAAGCTAATGTATAAAAATATGTATTAAGCTCATTCATTGAAGATAATCTAACTTCCAAGGTAGTCTTTTTGTTAAACCTTCAAATCTTTGAAGGATTAAATGGGATTCCATGTTACTATAGAGCAGTGAAATTTAACAGAATTCACATTAACCATTACATAAAGGAAGGGTATAAATATGAAAAAGATTTCTTTAGATGTTTTCTTTATATTAATAGGAGCTTTTATTTTCGCTTTGGCAATAAATCTTTTCGTCATTCCCAATGAGCTTGGTGAGGGAGGAGTCACAGGGATAACCATCATACTGTTTTATCTTTTTGAATGGTCACCAGGGCTGTTAAGTTTGATCATTAACGCTGTCCTGCTCATTGTCGGTTATAAATTTTTGTCGAAAATGACAACGGTATATACAATCGTAGCCGTTGCCTTTAATTCACTTTTCCTTCATTTAACCGAAAGTTGGTCGATATCTTCAGATGAATTGGTCATCAATGCGATATTTGGCGGGGTTTTTGCCGGTGCAGGTATTGGCATGATCATTCGTGTTGGAGGAACTACTGCCGGTACGACGATCCTTGCCCGAATTACGAATAAGTATTTGGGATGGAGTTTAAGCTACGGACTTCTGTTTTTCGATTTAATCGTTGCGTTCTCATCTTATTTCATAATTGGCGCTGAAGGTCTGATGCTCACTATACTAATGCTTTATATTGGAACAAAAACGATGGAATTCATCATTGAGGGATTGAATCCGAAAAAAGCGATCACCATCATTTCAAAAGAAGCAGACCAGATTGCAAAACAAGTAACCGAATTGATGGACCGGGGGGTCACTGTTTTTAGTGGTCATGGATACTATACAAAAGAATCCAAGGATATTTTATATATCGTTATAAGTAAGCAAGAGGTACTGAAGTTAAAGAGAATAGTGCAGTCAACGGATAGCAATGCTTTTATAGCCATACATGATGTTCGGGACGTATTCGGTGAAGGTTTCCTGGATATCTCGAAGTCCTGATGGTAATAATGTATAAGCGAAATGAAAAGGCCTAATTAGGCTTTTTTATTTTGCATGGCGAAAAATCTATAAATTCTGAATAATTTGTTATATTATGTAAGTAAGAAACCACACACCCTGAGGAGTGCAGCCATTAAATGTGGAGGTGTCCAAGATGATCCTTTTAAAAGTGGATGACAGAAAGTTTGGGAAAAGCAATATCAAGTACAGTGTCGTTGATAAGGAAACGAATGAATTGATCATTAGCGGTGTGTTTAAGGAATTTGGACAAGCAAGCGATAAATATTATGAATTGAAGGATGAATACGGTCCTTCCAATGTGAAGATGATATTGAAGTGAAAAGAGGGGAACCGACGGGTTTCCTTTTTTTTGTATAATGCCGGGAATGAAAATGCCCGTACAATTAATAATCGGATAAAGGAATAATCAAAGGTTTCTGAATCATATAATTAGATTAAGAGAGATCTTAACATCCTTTTTTTACAATATACTACAATTTTATTGTAAAGTATGGAATTTGGTGGTAATATAAAGCGCATAAATGTAAACGTTTGCAATGTTTTTGTGAGGGGGTGATGTAAAAGAAGTACGATAGACTATGAATTTTATAGAATGAATGGCTTTTATTTTACTAATTTTATGCAAACGTTTTCTTAAAATTGCATGAATATTATGAGAAAAAGGGAGAGTGGGTAGGCATGAAGCGTAAAAAATGGTACGGGGGAATTCTTACTGTTTTATTGATTTTTAGTGTGATTTTGGCTGGATGCTCTTCTTCAACTGGCGGAAACAGCGACTCAAAGGATGTCGTGACGCTGGATATATTTCAATTCAAGGTAGAATTCAAGTCGCAATTCGAGACATTGGCAAAACAATATGAAAAAGAAAATCCAAATGTGAAGATCAAGGTATCGACAGTCGGCGGCGGAAATGATTATAAATCAGCCATTACGGCAAAGTTCGCTTCAGGTGAGGAGCCAGCGGTGTTTAACATTGGCGGGCCGGTAGATGTCGCACAATATAAAGATAGATTAACAGATTTAAAGGACACGAAGGCTGCTGCTGCAGCGCTTGACGGTACTTTGGATGGCGTGGAAGAGGACGGGCAAGTCCTTGGACTTCCATTTAACCAGGAAGGATACGGATTGATTTATAACAAACGGATATTTAAAGAAGCCGGAATTAATCCTGATGACATTACAAGTTATGAAACATTAGAGGCGGCAGTTAAGAAAATCGATTCACAAAAAGACAAATTGAAAATCGATGCAGTTTTCGCCTATCCGGTCAAAGAGAAGTGGGTGACAGGAAACCATTTATCCAATGTATTCTTATCACCGGAGTTTGATGGGAATGTGTTAGAAGCAAGTAAAGCACCAACGGTTAAATTCACGGATGGTGACAAGTTTAAACAATTGGTCGATATCCAAAATGAGTATTCCGTCCAGCCGACAGCAAGTCTTGATTACTCCCAACAAGTGGAGGAGCTGTTCTCGCTTGAAAAGGTTGCGATCATTCAGCAAGGTAACTGGGTGTATAACACAGTCTATGATATGGATCCTGAGTTAGCTGAAAAGGGAATTGGCATCATCCCGATTCCAAATGGAGACAATGCAGGCATGCCGGTCGGTGTACCGAACTATTGGGCAGTGAACAAGAAATCGGATGAAAAGGTACAGGAAGCAGCCAAGAAGTTCCTCGACTGGATGTATACATCCGAAGCAGGGAAAAAAGCCGTTTTGGAAGATTTTAAATTCATTCCTGCTTATGAAGGATATGATGTAGAAAAAATTGCCGATCCAATTTCAAAAGAAATTTATAAATACTCTCAAGAAGGAAATACGATTGGATGGGTGTTTAATGGATATCCGGTCGGCTGGAATGATGATCTTGGTGCAAGTGTCCAAAAATACGTAACTGGTAAATTGACTTGGGAGGAACTTGTCCAACAGAACATTGAAAATTGGGAGAAGATTCATAGCAAATAAGAGTTGGGAAATGCAAGTGACCAATCGGCAAGAAAAACGTGTCGATTGGTTGTTCCTTCTATAGAAAAGCCGCTAAGGGATTTATCAAATAACCCAGTCATGATCTAACCCATTAACTATTAATTCATTTCAAGGAGGTCGGTTTCGTTGAGAAATCGGGATGCCGCATATTGGCTGTTTTTAACACCTGTTCTTGCTGCACTCATTTTGGTTGTGATCGTGCCACTCATCTACGGATTTTATTATTCCTTTACGAATTGGAACGGTTTAGGGACACCGGATTTCATCGGTTTTAAGAATTATATAGACTTGTTTACGGATAAAGGGTTCCTTGATACATTTTGGTTCACGATTAAATTTTCCGTAGCGGCAATTGTGGTAATCAATATCATCGGATTAAGTTTGGCTCTCATCGTGACTTCGAAAATTAAATCAAGCAACATATTGCGGACAGTTTTTTTTATGCCCAATTTAATTGGCGGCTTGATACTCGGCTTTATTTGGCAGTTCATTTTTATTAAGGTCTTCGGTGCGATTGGTGATTTGACGGGGATCGAAGCATTTAATGGTTGGTTATCGACGACTGATACAGGTTTTTGGGGATTGATCATTTTAACGTCCTGGCAAATGGCCGGATATATCATGATCATTTATATCGCCTATCTGCAGGCAGTTCCTGAAGACTTGATCGAAGCGGCAAAAATTGACGGAGCGAACAGCTTCCAGCGTTTTCGCCATATAACTTTTCCGCTAGTGGCACCTGCTTTTACCGTCAGTTTGTTTTTGACGCTTTCCCACTCGTTCAAGATCTATGATCAAAACCTTTCCTTGACGAATGGAGCTCCCTATAATTCAACTGAAATGGTTGCGATGAACATTGTAAAATCCGCCTTCACCGAAAACGATATGGCATATGCACAGGCAAAAGCCGTTATCTTTTTCATAATCGTGGCGGTCGTTTCGCTGACACAAGTCTATTTCAATAAAAAACGGGAGGTTGAGCTGTAATGAAGGGAAAATGGAAATTGTGGCTGATTGGATTCATTGGATTCATTTTGGCCATATTATGGCTCACTCCGTTTTATTTAATGCTTGTCAATGCTTTTAAAATGAAACGGGATATATTTGCCGATACATTGGGACTGCCTGAAACCTGGACATTGGAAAACTTCACTCAAGCTTTCGAGCAATTGGATTTCCTCCGGACTTTATTCAATTCTTTATTGATATCGGGCGTCAGCGTAGTCATCATCATCATCTTTTCTGCGATGGCAGCATACGCTCTTTCCCGAAATAAAAGTAAAATAAGTTCCCTGCTTTTCTTTGTGTTTGTAGCAGCCATGCTGATCCCGTTTCAGTCTGTGATGATACCGCTCGTTGCCCAATTCGGACAGCTTGGGATGCTGAACAAGGCTGGACTGATTTTCATGTATTTAGGTTTTGGCTGCAGTCTATCCATCTTTCTATATCATGGTACCTTAAAAGGGATTCCCCTCTCACTTGATGAGGCAGCAAAGATTGATGGTGCAAACCGATTTCAAGTATTTTGGTATATCATATTTCCATTATTAAAGCCGATGTCCATTACAGTTGGGATCTTGAATGTCATTTGGATATGGAACGACTATTTGCTGCCATCCCTTGTTATTGGCGGCGCGGGATCGGAGACCATTCCACTTAAATTATTCTTCTTCTTCGGACAATATACGAAGCAATGGCATCTCGCCTTGGCTGGACTTACTTTATCCATCATTCCAGTCATCATTGCGTACTTTTTTGCTCAGAGGCAAATTATTAAAGGAATTGCAGATGGAGCCGTTAAATAACTATTTAAATATAGGGAATATTAAACCATGTGCGGTGAACGGGGAGTGTTGATGAATTTGTCTGTTACTATAAAAGACGTTGCCAAAAAAGCAAATGTCGCTCCATCAACGGTATCGCGTGTAATCCATAACAGCCCGACAATCAGTGAAAAGACCAAGCGCAAGGTACGCAAGGTATTAAAGGAAATGGGCTATCATATGAATGAAAATGCCCGGAACTTAGTCACGAAGTCAACTAAGGCCATTGGGATCGTCATGAAAAGTTCGGCAAGGGAATCACTTTATAATCCCTTTTTTCCCGAAGTGATCCGGGGCATCGGAGATTTCTGTAATAAAGAAGGGTACAGTCTTTCTCTGACTACCGGCGAGACGGAGGATTCCATCTTTGAGGATGTCGTGAAAATGGTCCAGGGCAGAAGAGTGGATGGCATGATTGTTTTGTACTCTAAAAAGGACGATCAAGTGGTGCCGTATTTATTGAAGCAGGGCTTCCCGTTCGTTTTGATCGGGAAGCCAAGTACGAACATGAGCGGTATCACATTCATTGATAACGATAATGTTCAAGCGGCCAGGGAAGTATCGGAGTTTGTAATCAATCTTGGACATGAGCGAATCGCCTTTTTAGGAGGCAGCCCCGAGTTTGAAGTGATCCAGGACCGCTTGACAGGCTTTCAACAAGCGATGGAACAGGCCGGGGTGGATGTGCGACAGGAATATATCAAATTGATTCCTTTAAATCGAACGGATGGAATAAAGGCGATTGACGAATTGCTGGAATTGAAGGAGGCACCAACCGCTTTTTTGGTTATGGATCTTTTATTGGGTGTGCTCTTACTTGGAGTGTTAGCCGAAAAGAACTTGAAAGTGCCGCAGCAAATAAGCGTCGTCTGTTTTAACCACTCAGAATTCATAGAATTTTTAAGTACCCCGCTGACAACGGTTGATATCCATACGTATCAGTTAGGGTATGAAGCCGCAAAATGCGTGTTCGATCTTATTGCGAATCCGGAAATGATGGAAAAGAGCATCAGCATTCCTACCAAAATCATAAAGCGAGAGTCGCATTTTGTTGCTAAAAAGGAAATTAAATGAAAATTGTAGAAAAGTTTTACCAATTAAAGCTTGATTTTTGCTAACATAAATTTACAATATAGATTATCACTATTATTTTTGAAAATTCATACTTTCTAAGGTCGATAAGTATGTTCTTATATTTTGATCATCCCTAACGCAAACGTTTGCGTTTTGAATAAAGAGGTAATAGTTAAACATCAAAACAAGTTGCCGTGAAATGATTCTTGAATGGAGGAGGTTGTTCATGAGAGTCCTTGTATGGAATGAGTTTCGCCACGAGAAAACAAAGCCTGAAGTAGCAAAAGTATATCCGGATGGCATCCATGGTGCAATTGCCGGCTTTTTACAAAGTGAACAGGTCGAAGTGAGGACCGCTACTCTCGATGAAGAAGAGCACGGATTAACCGAGGAAGTACTGGAACGAACCGATGTACTGCTTTGGTGGGGTCATGTTGCACATGATGAAGTTCAGGATGAAATCATTGCAAGGGTTCACAAGCGAGTACTTGAGGGAATGGGTCTCATCGTCCTCCATTCTGGTCATTTTTCAAAGATCTTCAAACGATTGATGGGAACGACTTGTGATTTGAAATGGCGGGTGGCGGATGAAAGGGAACGGCTTTGGGTAGTCGATCCGAGTCACCCTATCGTTGATGGAATCGGAGAATATATCGAGCTTGAAAAGGAAGAGATGTACGGGGAACATTTTGATATTCCTGCACCAGATCAATTAATATTCGTCAGTTGGTTTGAAGGCGGGGAGATATTCAGAAGCGGTTGCACGTATCAGCGGGGTAAAGGGAGGATTTTCTATTTCCGTCCAGGACATGAAACATATCCTACCTACCATAATCCGGAGATTCAACGTGTGATTAAAAATGCCGTTGATTGGGTCAAGCCGGAATTCGGAATCGCAACGAACTATGGTAAAGCCGAACCGTTGGAATCCATCTCATCCAAAGAGATGAAGTGAAGGAGAGAACAAAATGGGCATAGTGAAGGTAGGAGTCATTGGATGCGGGAGTATCGCAAAAAACAGGCATTTTCCGGAGTATGAATCACATCAGGAAACGGAGATCATTGCCGTTTGTGATATTGTGCCGGACCGGGCGAATGCAGCAGCACAAAGGTATGGAGCGCAAGCATATACTGATTATATAGAACTTTTGAAGAATGAGGAGATTGAAGCGATCAGTGTATGTACACCGAATTACCTGCATGCACGCATCACGGTTGCGGCCTTGGAAGCGGGTAAGCATGTCCTATGTGAGAAACCAATGGCTACTTCTTTAGCAGACGCTGAAAAAATGAATGAAGCAGCAGCGAAAAGCGGCAAAATACTAATGATTGGCCATAATCAGCGATTTGTTCCCTCTCATCAAAAAGCGAAACAGCTTATTGAGAGCGGGGAGCTAGGGAAGATCTATAGCTTCCGGACGGCTTTTGGACATTCCGGGCCGGAAACCTGGAGCGTGGACGGACTGGAAAGCTGGTTTTTTAAAAAGGATCAGGCGGTCATTGGTGCAATGGGCGATTTAGGCGTTCATAAAGCTGATTTATTACGGTATATCCTTGGAGAAGAATTTGTTGAAGTGGGAGCCTTTGTGGAAACGACTGCCAAGAAAAACACGGACGTTGATGACAGTGCGGCCTGTATCCTCCGGACGGAGAACGGTATTATCGGAACTCTTACCGCCAGCTGGTCTTATGCAAAAGAAGACAATGCTACGGTCATTTATGCGGAAAAAGCGGTATTGCGCCTTGAAGACGATCCGAAATACTCACTGATCATCCATCATGATAATGGAAAGACAGAAACCACCCAATTAGGAAGCATCCAGACTAATGACTCAGAAGGACAGCATGATTCCGAAGTGATCAGCCACTTTGTAAAATGTGTGGTGGACAATGAGGAGCCTCTTGTCTCAGGAGTTGAAGGATTAAAGTCATTAAAAGTCATTCTTGGCGCGATGGAATCAAATGCATCCCGAAAAATCATCCGCTTATAAAGGGGTTAAAAGTCATCATGTACAAATTAAAAATGGGTATTATCGGTGCTGGCGGAATTGCCCAAAAAAGGCATATCCCAGCTTTTCAAAAATTTCAAGATAAAGTGGTTTTATACGCCATTCAGGATATAGATGAAATGAAGGCGCGGGAAGTGGCGCGGGAATTTCATATCGAAAAGGTTTTCACGAATTATGAAGAAATGTTTGCTGAAGTGGATGCTGTTACAATCGCAACGCCAAACAAGTTTCACGCTGAGATTTCCATTGCTGCCCTGCAAGCGGGTGTACATGTGTTATGCGAAAAGCCGATGGCCATTACAACCGAGGAATGTTTAGCGATAACCGAGGCTGCAAACATATCCGGTAAAGTGTTATCGACTGCCTATCATTACCGCTTCATGAAGGAAGCCCAGGCTGCAAAGAAAATGATTCAGGCCGGTGAAATCGGTGAACCATATGTAGCGCGTGTACAGGCAATCAGGCGGCGCAAAGTCCCTGGCTGGGGAGTTTTTACAAGCAAGGAATTGCAAGGCGGGGGAAGCGTGATCGATTACGGCTGCCATTTGCTCGATTTGGCATTATGGCTGATGGATGACCCAGAACCGATTGAAATCGTAGGTTCGACATATAATTATGTCAGTAAGGGTGTCGATCAGGTCAATTTATGGGGCAATTTCGATGCCTCGGTATTTGAAGTGGATGACCATGCCACGGCATATATCAAATTTGCCAACGGAGCATCTCTATTATTCGAAACATCTTGGGCCGCGAATATCCGTGAAGAAGCAACTGTTTTGAGTTTATCCGGAACGCAGGGCGGACTTGATGTATTTCCGCTGGTCTTGAATCAGGCTAAGCACGGCATGCTTTTAAACAGTGAGGCTGTATGGATGCCAGGAGAGGATACACCAGACCTGCAACAGGCAGAGAACTTTATCAACAGCTGCCTGGGGTTAGCGGAACCATTGGTAAAACCATCGGAAGCCATGAAAGTTTCGAAAATAATCGAAGCGATTTATCAAAGCTCGGCAAGTGGGAAGGTCATGAGCATAAATTAATAAAAAGGTGAGGTGGGGCATGTGAAATTAGGGATCTTTACAGTGCTATTTGCTCAAAAATCATTCGAGGATATGCTTGATTATGTCGCGGATTCCGGATTAAAAACAGTTGAAATCGGTACAGGCGGGTATCCAGGGAATATCCATTGTCCACTCGATGAACTGCTCGAAAGTGAAGAAAAGCGCCAAGAATACCTCGAAGCCGTTCAAACAAGAGGGTTAACGATCAGTGCATTCAGCTGCCATGGCAATCCAATCTCTCCTGATGAAACCTTCGCTAAAGAAAGTGATGAAACACTGATCAAAACAATCAAACTTGCATCCTTACTGAACGTCCCGGTGGTCAATACCTTTTCTGGTACAGCGGGTGATCACGAAGGAGCTAAATATCCAAACTGGCCCGTAGCCCCATGGCCGAATGAGTATACAGATGTGCTGAAATGGCAATGGGAAGAAAAATTGATCCCCTATTGGACGAAGGTGGCTGCCATTGCCGATGAACACAATATAAAAATCGGCCTTGAACTGCATGGGGGCTTTCTCGTCCACACACCCTACACCTTGTTAAAACTGCGGGAAGCTACATCTGATGCAATAGGCGCCAACCTTGATCCAAGCCATCTTTGGTGGCAGGGCATCGAACCAGTCGGAGCCATCAAAATCCTAGGGAAAGCGGGAGCAATCTACCACTTCCACGCAAAAGACACATACCTGGATCAGGATAACATCGATATGTATGGATTGACCGACATGCAGCCTTATGGCAATATCCAGAGCCGTGCCTGGAACTTCCGCTCTGTAGGATGCGGCCACAGCCTGCAAGAGTGGTCCGACATCATGAGCGCCCTTCGCACATACGGTTACGATTACGTCGTCAGCATCGAACACGAAGATCCGCTGATGTCAGTTGAAGAAGGATTCCAACGGGCCGTAACCAATCTGAAAACTGTACTCATCAACGAAAGTCCAACTGATTTATGGTGGGTATAATTTAGAGCCGAAAAGAGCAGCCTGATGCAGGTTGC
This sequence comes from Peribacillus sp. SRI_006, assembly GCF_057586375.1. Lineage (NCBI taxonomy): Bacteria > Bacillati > Bacillota > Bacilli > Caryophanales > Bacillaceae > Peribacillus > Peribacillus sp. SRI_006. The sequence continues at coordinate 89,991 of NZ_JBYCZT010000003.1, forward strand.
TTTTTATTTTCGCCCTTACTCGTGCAACAGTGGAATTCATGAGTAAAACAGCATAATTCACGAGTAAAAGTGCGAAACTCACGAGTAAAACAGCATAATTCACGAGTAAAAGTGCGAAACTCACGAGTAAAACAGCATAATTCACGAGTAAAAGTGCGAAACTCACGAGTAAAAGTGAAATTCACGAGTAAAACAGTATTATTCACGAGTAAAACAGCATAATTTACGTCTGCTGTATCGAGAGAGCTAGTTTTTAAAAAAAATCAATTTGACAGTCACCCTACTGCGTGTTACAGCATACCTTGTAGTAAGTAACACAAGATACCAATATCACCGAGTAGTGAAGTTGCAGAAATATTTTTAAGAAAGAAAGTTGACACTTCTGCTACTCGGTGTTACAGTTTAGTTGTAATAAGTAATACTAAATAGCGTGATTTCCCAAAAGCTATTCAGTATAAAAATTCCCCTCGGAACTACGTTATAATATAAGTCACAAAATAGAGGAGGCTGAACATGGAAAATTTAACTGAAATGCTGAAGGGTTCGCTGGAAGGCTGCGTGCTGGAAATCATCAGCCGCCATGAAACCTATGGCTACGAGATTACCCGCCGCCTGAACGAGCTTGGGTTTACTGAAGTCGTGGAAGGGACGGTCTACACCATCCTCGTGCGATTAGAAAAGAAAAAACTGGTGAACATAGAGAAGAAACCGTCAGATATGGGGCCGCCCCGCAAGTTTTACTCACTTAATGAGGCTGGACGCCAGGAACTTGAATTGTTTTGGGAAAAATGGGATTTTGTATCATCAAAAATCAATGTCTTAAAGTCAATCTAGCTTCATAAGATATTCCGTACGCTATTTTTGGAGTGTCTTGTTTATAAAAAAGGAGGAAAAATAACATGATGGAATTGTTCAAAAAAATGATTGGTGATAAAAAAGAGTATAAAATGATGATGGCACGGGTTGAAGCTCTGCCAGAGGACTACCAATTTGTATTTAAGAAAATTCAAAACTATATGTGGAATTTCTCAGCGGGCAACGGGATGGATATGCTGCACATGCAGTATGAATTAATCGAGTTGTTCGAAGCCGGTGCTGCGGAAGGCAGGCAAGTGCTGGAAATCACCGGGGACGACGTGGCGTCCTTTGCCGACGAACTAGTGGCAAATGCCAGAACCTATTTCGCCAAATATCGTGAGGATTTGAATGACAGTATCATGAAGCGATTGGGAAAAAATAAATTCAATAAATAATTCCGACTGAATAGCTGGTTACAAATGTGAAATGCCACCTTCGCTATTCAGTTATATTTTTAACCCAGTAGTAAGTTATACAGATTATCAGTCAGACTAAATAGAGGTAATTTAATTCCGCTAGGCGCTCGGAAGGATAAATACGAATCTTACAAGCGGCATTACTGCGCTATTAAAAGGAGGAAAAAAGTATGAGCCATGCAGTGATTACTGTAAAAGGGTTAAAAAAATCCTTTAAAGACAATGAAGTTTTAAAGGGGGTGGATTTTGAGGTGAGGCGTGGCGAAATCTTTGCCCTGCTGGGCTCAAATGGAGCGGGCAAGACGACGACGGTCAACATCCTCTCGACGCTGATGAAGTCCGATGGCGGCGAAGTAGGTATTTGCGGCTTTGACGTTCAGCGTGAACCGGATCAGGTTCGCCAGAGCATCAGCCTGACAGGGCAGTTTGCAGCTATAGACGGCATGCTTACCGGGCGGGAAAACCTGCTGATGATCGCCAAGTTGCGGGGAGTTTCCAATCCCGCTCAAGTCGCCGACAATCTGCTTGCAAGATTCAGCCTGACCGATGCGGCCAACCGCCGGGCGGATAAATATTCCGGCGGGATGAAGCGCCGGCTTGACATCGCCATGAGCCTGATCGGGACGCCAGCAGTCATTTTTCTCGACGAACCGACGACAGGGCTTGACCCCGAAGCCCGGATTGAAGTCTGGGATACGGTCAAGGAGCTAGCTGGCAGCGGCACGACAATTCTGCTGACAACCCAGTACCTGGAGGAAGCCGAACAACTGGCGGACCGTATCGCCATCCTGCATGGCGGAAAAATCATCTCGACCGGGACCCTTACCGAACTCAAGGAGATGTTCCCGCCAGCGAAAGTAGAGTACATCGAGAAGCAGCCGACATTGGAGGAAATTTTCCTCGCAATCATCGGCAAAAAGGAGGAGATGTAAATGAATAGCAAAACAGGGGTATTACTAGGGCGTTTAATGCGCAACATCATGCGCAGCCCGGATACGATTATCACGGTGGCGATCACGCCAATTATGATGATGTTGCTGTTTGTCTACGTATTTGGCGGCGCCATAGAGGCAGGCACGGACAACTACGTCAATTATTTATTGCCGGGAATCTTGCTGATGGCTATCGCATCCGGCGTCGCTTACACTTCAGTAAGGCTGTTTTCGGATGTAAAGAGCGGGTTGATGGCGCGTTTCATTACCATGCCCATCAAGCGCTCGTCGGTATTGTGGGCTCACGTGTTGACCTCGCTAATATCCAATTTGCTTACTGTCGTCGTGGTTATCCTCGTCTCACTCTTGATGGGCTTCCGTTCCAGCGCTGATATCCTGGCTTGGCTAGCGGTAGCTGGGATAATCGTGCTGTTTACGCTGGCGCTGACATGGCTGGCGGTCATTCCTGGATTGACAGCGGGGTCTTTGGAAGGGGCGACAGCCTACTCGTACCCGCTGATTTTCCTGCCGTTTATCAGTTCGGCCTTTGTCCCCACCGAAACCATGCCTAAAATTGTCCGTGCGTTCGCCGAGAACCAGCCAGTGACTTCAATCGTGAATGCGATTCGTGCCCTTTTGTATGAAGGGTCTGTTGGGAACGATATTTGGATTGCGCTTGCCTGGTGTGTCGGCATCATGGTCATCGCTTACTTCTTCGCCAGTAAAGTATTTAAACGCCAGTTCGGGTAAGTACACCATTATCGGATTGGTCATTTCATAGTCAGCCGATGCGATGAATGCATCACTTGGAAGTCTGCTTAAATGCCTGGGCAACCATCGATGAATTCATGGAAACCTTCAAAATTGGGGTGATTGGTGGCGGCCACTTATCCCATCATGGGATTTGCCATACTTGCTTTAGAAGAATTACAGCAAAAGGGTAGCGGTCGCTCGCAGAGGAAAAATGAAAAGAATAAAGCACATAGATGTAATTGACGGGAAAAGAGTAGATTCAGAAACAAAACCGCTTTGGGAATCAATGTCTTTAAAAATAGATTCCTTTCATTATCATAAAATGCGTGGAGCTCCCCGCGGAATTCACGAGTAAAAGTGCAAAACTCACGAGTAAAAGTGCAAAACTCACGAGTAAAAGTGCAAAACTCACGAGTAAAAGTACAAAACTCACGAGTAAAACCGCAAAGCTCACGAGTAAATCAGCAAAACTACGAATAAAAGCAAAATGATTACAGGAAATCCTTCTGAAATTAAAAAAGCGATGCCCCCGGAATTCTGGGGGCATCTTCATTATCATCTTTTCCTAGGGGAATAATCCAATTCCTTAAATAGTTCCGTCAATTCATCCTCGGTCAGGTCGCGCCATTGTCCGATCGCCAGTCCGTCCAGATGGATGTTCATGATCCGGATTCGATGTAAATCACGGACTTCATAACCTAGTGCGGAGCACATACGGCGGATTTGCCTGTTCAGTCCTTGCATTAAAGTGATGTTAAATGTGTATTTGGTCAACTGCTCAACTTTACAAGGAAGTGTTTTCGTATCCAAAATCTCCACTCCGGATGACATATCTTTGATGAAGGAAGCGGTAAGTGGCTTATCCACGGTTACGATGTATTCTTTTTCATGCTTGTTTTCTGCACGAAGGATTTCATTAACGATATCTCCGTCATTTGTAAGAAGGATCAGACCGCTTGAGTCTTTGTCCAGCCGCCCGATATGAAAAATGCGAAGCGGATGATTTACAAAATCAACGATGTTCCCTTTTATGTGTTTTTCGGTCGTACTTGTAATCCCTATCGGTTTATTCAGTGCAATATAGACATTTTGCTGTTCGACTTTTATCGGCTTGCCGTCCACCCGGACATCATCGGCGGATTCAGCTTGACTGCCGAGCTCAGCTACAGTGCCATTAATCGTCACACGGCCCTCGGCTATCCATTTGTCTGCGCCTCGTCGCGAGGTAATTCCGGATTCACTGATAAATTTATTAATCCTCAACTAAAGCACACCTTTACATTCAGATTTTCTTCTTTAAAGGATAACGTAAATCATGGTGCATAGACAAGGGGAAAAGAGAAGAAAGCGTTCGTTGATGTGTATCACTGGATGCCCTTTACATGTTCTTCGTGACAGCTGACGGATCTGCTTTTTTCTTTTTGCTTGTCAGGTAGACGCCGAGGAAAACAAGGAGGCCACCGAGGGTTTGGATGGTCGTAATCGCATGACCCAAAATAAGGCTAAGAATGGCGGTAAATACAGCAATCAGATTTAGATAAATCCCAGCCTGACCGGCATTGATATGGCGAAGGGAAATATTCCAGAAAATAAATGAGCCGACAGAAGGGAAAATCCCGATATATAAAAGACCGGTGATGGCTTTACTGCTTAAATCAAGGTTCATTCCCGAGCCAATGGCAAATGGAGCAATGAGAAACAAACCGAGAAATACGGAAACGGCAGTAGCTGAGATGATCGGAATGTTTTTCAGTTTTTTACCGATTATAGAATAGAAGGTCCAAACGAGAATCGCCAGGATCATCAATAGGTCGCCTTTATTATAATTGAGCTGGAATATATCCAGAAGGTGTCCTTTTGTCAAGACCAATAAAACGCCGAATAAAGATAGGATAAGTCCAAGTGCATGTAGGGATGAAATTTTCTCCTTTAACAGCAAAGCGGAAAAAAGAACAATTAATGCAGGGTTCATGGAATTGACAAGAGCTGCATTCATGGAAGTTGTATAGGTCAGAGCCCAATAAAGGAAAAAATTATAACTGATGATTCCGAGTACACCCATGACTAATAGTAATTTCCAGGCTTTCCATACACTCTTCCAGTCTGGTTTTTCAATCCATTGCGCTAAAGGAAACAATAAGAAAACGGCGATTAGCCATCGCGCAAAGGTTAGTTGGATCGGGGAAAGTTCGGTCACAACGTACTTTCCGAATATATAATTACCGGCCCAGAACAAATTTGCCAAGATAAGAAATAAAATAACAATAGATTTTTTCATCAGACTGCCTCTCCCTGAATTTATGGAATATTCACTAAATATAGCAAAATAGGGGTACCTAAGCAATATAGGGGGCCTTATCAGTCAATTTTGGACAGGATAAAAAGGCCGTTCAACTTTAGCTGAACAGCCTTTTCACACATCTATATTAAGCGAAAATGGCACTGATTTCGGCGATTTCATCCATGGTTAGATCGACGTCCAATGCTTGTAGGTTGCGTGTGACCTGTTCTGGTTTTTTCGCTCCGGGAATCAGTACATCTATCGAGTGCCTGGTTAAATACCAAGCTAGTACGACATCGGCGACATCGGTATGCTTCCTGTTGGCGATCGCCCGTACTTCTTCCACTTTTTGCAGGTTGCTTACAAAGGCTTGTCCTTGGAAAAGCGGACTTTTTGCCCGGCCGTCATCGAATGTTGAATCCTGATTATATTTGCCGCCGAGCAAACCGGAAGCAAGGGGGAAATAAGGAATGAAGGAAATATCATTTTCGGCTGTATATGGAAGCAGGTCTTGTTCTGCCTCCCGTTTGAATAGATTGTACTCGGATTGCAGGACATCGACATAGCCGTCTTTATTCGCTTCCTTCAATTGTTCAAACGAAAAGTTAGAGACGCCGATTGACTTTATCTTGCCTGCATCCTTCAATTCCTTTAAGGCACCTACTGCTTCATCTTTAGGGGTATCACCATCAGGGAAATGGATATAGAATAAGTCGATGTAGTCTGTTTGGAGCCTTTTTAGACTCGAGTCCACGGCATTTTTCAGAAAAGCGGGAGAGTTATCAAAAACGATGCTGCCATCGACAAATTTGTGTGCCCCTTTAGTGGCAAGGACTATGTCTTCGCGTTTGCGGCTCTCTTTAAGGATTTCACCGATAAGTTCTTCTGAACGTTCAGGACCGTAAATGTAAGCTGTATCCCAAAAGTTGATTCCTTCTTCCAATGCCGTTCTCAAAACATCCCTTCCTGTATCCTCACTTAGATTAGGGAAAAGGTTATGTCCGCCAATTGCATTCGTGCCAAGGCCAATCGGGTTTACATACAGATCTGTTTTACCAATACGGGTTTGCTTAGACATATTACTTATCATCTCCTTTGACACCATCATAACAAAAAGCCGTTGCCGATTTCCAAAATAAAGCAATGAAGGTGTGTACAAAATAAGCAGATGACCGGAAAGATCACCTGCTTACTTCATTATTATAGTGTTTCGACTTCCAACTCCTCAGCGGAAGCTGTTTGTCCGATTTGACTGAGCAGAATGCCAAGGGCTGTACCGACGAGAGCAGGGATGACCCATTCCATGCCGTAAGCGGAAAGGGGAAGGACATCAGTCAAGGTTTGTACGGGTCCTAATTGTAAGCCGAAAGCATTCAGCCCATCCATCAAGGCGAAGACTCCTGTGAAAGTCATTGCACTGCGATAAACCTTCTTCGGATTTTTGAAATGACGGCTGAAGAATGTCAGAACAATCAGGACGATCGTTAGCGGATAAGCCATCACAAGGAATGGTACCGATACTTTCAGAATTTGATTCAGACCCATATTTGAAAGGATGAAACCGACGATTGTTACAATCAGAATGACGGTTTTATAGTTCAGCTTGGGGAAAAGGTTCGAGAAATACTGTCCGCAAGCAGTCGTCAACCCGACAACGGTGGTGAAGCATGCCAAAGTGAAAATGATGCCAAGAAGGGCCTTCCCGCCGGTTCCTAGTAAAAGGGTGGAAGCGACAGTGAGGATATCCGTTCCGTTTTCGAATGACCCACCGGCCGCCATGCGTGCTCCCATTACACCTAAGGAGATATAAACTAAAGAAAGCAAAACGCCAGCGATGAGACCCGCTTTTACTGTATATCTCGTCAATTGTTTTCGTTCGGAAATCCCCCTTTGCTGGATTGAAGTAAGGATGACGATCCCAAAGGCCAAGGCAGCTAAAGCATCCATCGTGTTGTAGCCTTCGATGAACCCTTTCGAAAAGGCTCCTGCAGCATATGCTTCGGTTGGAGCTTGGAAAGGAGCATCAAGCTTTACGAACCCAACGACACAGAGAATGACCATGGACAAAAGTAGAACGGGCGTGATCCAGCGTCCCATGAAGGTTTCCATTTTTTCCGGATTCAATGAAATGGCATAAACGATGATGAAAAATATGATTGTGAACATGAATAGAAATAGTGGTTGATCCACAGAGTCGCCAAGATACGGCTTGAAGCCCATTTCATAGGCAACATTCGCATTCCGCGGAATGGCCAGAAACGGCCCGATGCTTAAATAGATTACGACCATGAACAACGTGCTGAATAGGGGATGTACTCGGGCACCGATGGTTTGTGCGCCGCCTTTAACAAGTGAGACTGCAAGAAGCACCAAAATTGGCAGGCCGACTCCGGTGGTGACAAAACCGGCGATGGCTGGCCAGAAAGAAGTTCCAGAAGATGCTCCTAAAAATGGAGGGAATATGAGATTCCCGGCTCCGAAAAACATTGAGAAAAGCATAAGGCCGATAAATAATGTGTCTGTTTTTTTCATGGTGATTTCTCCTTTTTTTAAAATGATAACTCCCGCCGACTGGCCTGAAAAAGGCTAATTAAAGTGTTTTGTGCAAATAAAAAACTCGCCCCTGAAAAATCAGGGACGAGTTTGTGCTCGCGTTACCACCCATATTCCGCACTTCAAAGAAGCTGCGGCACTCAGTCAACGTACGAATTCATACGTGATCCATTGTAACGGCGGAAACCCGTCAAAGCCTACTGCATTTTCAGCTTTGCATCTCAGAGATGATTTTCGGATAGGCCTTGGACATCGACTTCCACCACATGTCGACTCTCTGTGGAACAGGGTTCTCATCTTACTCTTTCTCTTCATAGATTTTATAATATAAAGATAATTTAGCAAATTCTGATTATGAAGTCAACATAATTTATCATAAAATCCTTTCAAAGGAGCAGGAAATTAGTCCCCATTTGGCGAAACCAACTTTATCAAGAGTGTTTTTTGAAGAAGAATAGGATATTACTCCCTATTATCTTTCTAATCGCAACTATATTATAATAGAGGCAGAACACTAAAGGAGACAACAACATGTCTGAAAATAAAAAATTAAGCCTGGCGGATGCAGTCAAACAAAAACTGGCTCAAAAGCAAGCAGGATCAAGTAAAGATAAACTGGAAACAGGCGTTGTGAAGAAAACGAAACAGCTTAAAAGCCAGTTGACCAAAAAGCCGAATAACCAACGTAAGCGTACAGGGGTATAATCCTAATTCGTCAAAGGACAAGTACTGTTCGGAGCTTATCAGTGAGCAGTTACCTTTTATGAATGAGGGTACTGCTTTTTTATATGAATGCAAAAATGGGGATCAAGTAATGGACGAGCCAGAGTGATTTTGTTTTTTACCGTTTATAGGTAAGTTGAAGGGCTGGGCTTCTGGTCATTTAGAGGGATGGAGAATGGTTCGCTCACTTCTAGCTGATATGTAGAAAAACATATTTTCTCGAAAATGGAAATGACATCTCTGTATCGGTTTATTAAAAACATTACAGTTCTAGTTGGTTCTGTTTTAAAGTTTTGTTAAAATAACATTTTAAGGTTTTGTAAATGATTTTTTAACTAAAGGAACCTATAAATTGAATATTAGGTCTGCTATGAGTCTTATAGAATCAGTGATTATCCTTTAATTGAAAATATGAAATATATCGGGGGAATAAAGATGGACGAACGTCTGATCGGAAAAAAATATTATGAAACGATGCTTGAGGATACAAGGAAGCATCCCATTCAAGCTTTGGGTGAAATGTTCCTCGTGGAACAAAAAAAGGAAAGATCCGATTTAACCGCAATTAGATTTGCTCAAGGAGAGGTATATTTTCAGCACCATGACTATGAAGCAGCCATTTTTAAATGGGAAAACATAGAAGGGGAACTTGGTTCATGGGCGAAGAAAAACATCGCTGATGCGTATTTTGAATTGGAAATGTATTCAACCGCAGAGGATATCTATAAATCCGTCGATACGGATGAAGCTGTCTTGAAAACAGAAGTTCTTTTGCAGCTGTTTTCCCTGTACATAGTGGAATCGAGAAATGATTTGGCTTCCAAAGTCGTGAAAGAAGCAGTCGAGTTTCAACCAGACTACCCGAATGTCACTGAAATTGCACGCGCCTTTTTTGAAGAACAAAAGGATTGGAACAGTGCGGTGGTATTAGCGGCGAATGAAAGTATCCGTACAGAGTCAATGGGCTGGTTCGATGTGCTGAAAACGTATATCCAGCAGGGTGTTGCCCAATCGATGGAGCCGGATTATTTCTCAACTGTCCTTGGTTCGCTATACACACTCGACCAGGAACGTTTCGAGAAAATGACGGTTGCCCTTTGGAAAAATTATAAATATACGGATGCTTATTTCGAATGGTTAAGAGTGATTAATAATTTGATAGATACCATCGAATTGAACCATGCGGATGTATGGGATGAGCTTTCCGTCTATTACAGGGATGCATATGCAGGTTTGTTAGAAGGAACGCATCTAATCAAAGAATTAAGTCCTGTCGTGCCAAGGTTGCTGGAAAACTGGCTCAAAATCGCAGACGGGGAGCTTTCGCTGTTTGCGGCGGCATCCACGTTGTCCTGGAATGAAATCTTTCCGGATACGATTAATGCGCTGGTCATTCAGGATGCGGAGAGCCTGCTTTCGAAATCGCCTAAATTGGGAGGCGGACTGGAAGCGGGAGAGAAACTGTTCAATTCCATTATCCAGTGGGCTGAAGATAATGATTTAAGGGTTGGAAATAAGCTTAAATGGATGGTGGAGGGGCTTAAAGATACCAGCAATTTCAATCTCCTTCTTGCAGGAAGTACAGGAAATGGCAAGACATCCTTTATTCAGTCAATCGTTGGAGAGAGCATTGCTGCTGAGGACCATTCTTCCCTAGTCAGTGTCAAAGACGGGGATGATTTGGAAATCCTTGAAATTACCGATACAGATAGCAAAGTTGTCGAGGAGCTAACTGATTTGGATGAAACACGCCGTCAGCGCGGGACTATAGTCGATGTGACAATCATCAGTGACTACCTAAGAAATAATCATTTGCGATTATTGGATACACCGGGGTTCAATGGGGAACAAAGCGTGGAATCCGATTTCCAAGGCTATTTACATGGCAGTGATGGCCTGATGTTCGTTCTTGACGCCCGGGCTCCTTTCACCGGCAGCGAAAGGGATCTGTTATTGGAAATTCAAATGATGGCACCTAAACTGCCGATCCATTTCCTATTAAATAAAATGGATACGATATACAGTGATCAGGTCGCAGTCCGGATGGAGGACGAAACATGGGATAAAGTGAATGCATATTTCCCGAATGCGAAGGTGTTCGCTTTCTCCAAACATTATGACAGCAGGCAGCAATTGAAGGATCTTTCAGCCTTCCTTCAATCGAATTATCAAGATGATAATTGGAAGGAAAGAAGATCTGAAAAAATCCTGGCATTCATTCGTAAAACTTTATCTTATCTATTAGAAAAACGGACAGCCAATGAGCGGAAATGCGAGCATTCCATCTCTTGGAATGAGCAGATGGAAGTCAAACTGAATGGAGCGGTCAATCAACTGGCTGATCTGGAAAAAGAAAAAAGTGAAAATATCATAAGGTCGTATCGTTCGCTTAAGGACGAAGTGAAAAGTCAGCTTTATTCAAAAATTCCTGAATTACTGAGGGATTGCTCTAAATCGTTAACGGAAAGCAGTGATTTCAGTCAGGTCCATGTACAGTTAAACCAGGAAATGAATGAGCGGATTCAAAACTTCATTTCTGACAAGATCATGCCTCAATATTACCGTTCTCTTCAAGACTGGATTGCCAGTTCCCAAATGGAGTTCTCACAAAGCCAGCAGTTCATGGATGAGATGAGTGCCGGATTCAATGAATTATACAAAGAAGAACGGATTACACTGGCAGGTGACTTCAGGGTATTGGATGACTGGCGCCGTGATGCCGACCGGATGACAAGCAGTATCCGCATCGAAAACGTCAATATCCTTTTGCGCAGGACTCCATCACAATTACTGCTTAAAGGAGCAGGTAAGCTATTTGGGGCGATACCGCAAAATAAGGCCAATATGTACAATCGTTACAAGAAATACCTGGAAAGTGAAGATTACCTGGATGTTGCTGAAATGATCACGGAACGTTTCCTAACCCAATTTGGATTGTTTGAAAAATCATTGGATCGGGACATCTCACTTTTCTATCGCAGTTCATTTGCCTTACTTCAAAAAACGATAGAGCAGACGCAGACTGAAATAAAAGACTACCAGGCTGCATTGGAGCATATGAAAGAAAATCCTGAGGTTTACCGTGATCCGATCACGTTGTTCGAAGTGAAATTAAGGCAGTTGGAGAGGCTTGAAAAAATCGAGAAAAAGCGTCTAGCCCAGCTCCAAAGAAAATAAAAATAACAGGAAAAATTTCAAATATTCAAAAATCTATTGACTTTACGACTATATCCCTATAAAGTGATAATTACGAAAACGTAACACAATATATCTCTTATCAAGAGTGGCGGAGGGACTGGCCCTAAGATGCCCAGCAACCGTTCCATTAGGAATTGGTGCTAAATCCTGCAAAACAGAAATGTTTTGACAGATAAGAGAGGGACAAGTCTGCAAAACAGCCGATTAAACCTCTCTATATTAGAGAGGTTTTTATTTTGGGATTTACACCGACTTAACTGATAAGACTAATTAGAAAACATGGAGGGGAACAAGATGAGAAGGTCTATTAAAGGGATATTCATTTCTGCCATCGCTTCGGCTTTGCTTTTAACGGGTTGCTCTGCAGGGCAGAGTTCCACAGAATCGAAGAAAGAAGAAAAAGTATCATTTGAAAATGTCCCGGAGAGATTTGCTGATGGCGATGGAGCCAAAATCAAAGTGATCCGTAAAATTGGCGGTGATGATCATACTGCCCAATACCTGGCGGGGGCGAAAGAAGAAGGAGAAGCACTGGGGTTTCAGGTCGATACGTACACAGCCAATGGTGATACGGCTAAATTCCATGATGCGATAGCACAGGCTTTGGAGGAAGATTACGACGGCTATATCATTTCACATGGTGATGATGCCGCAACTGTAAATGACGTTCAGAAGTTGGTTGATGCAGGTAAAAGCGTTGTCACATTCGATTCAATAAGCGATCTATCTAAAATAGAGGGCGTGACATTAACTTCACAAGATGATGAAGCGCTGGCAACATTGGCTTTCGATAAACTGATAAAAGAACAGAAAGGTGAAGCGGCAATTGCATATCTTTGGGTGGATGGTTTTCCTCCAATGGTAAGAAGAAATGCAGTCTATCAGGAAAAACTAAAAGAAAATCCAGGGATTAAAGAAGTCGAAAGATTCGGAGTGGCATCCGCTGATACTTCGGTTCAGACACAAAATGCTGTAGCCGCAATGCTGAATAAATACCCTAAAGGCAAATTGGATGCCATTTTCGCAACATGGGATGCCTTTGCCATCGGTGCAGCCCGGGCGATTAAAGAAGCGGGCCGCGATGAAGTGAAGATATATGGAATTGATGTTTCGAATGCAGATCTCCAGGAAATCCAATCGGCTGATAGCTCTTGGTCCTACACGGCAGCAGTCGATCCCAAGTTGATCGGTGCAGTGAATATGAGGATATTGGCTAAAAAATTAGCGGGTGAAGAAACACCGCAAACATATGATTTGGAGGCATCACTCATTTCGCAAAAGCAAATCCAAGCTTCAAAAGAAGCGGTAAACATGGCAAACCTGTCTGATATTGTCGATGGCTGGGGTGTATCGACGGAATTTGAAGAAGATTGGATGAAGGTTTTGAAAGATCATTATAAAAAATAAAAAGAGACACTCTCTTTCCAGCGAAGGGAGTGTCTGTTCTATAAGGGGGAATGGACATGGGCAAGCAACTAGAAATGAAGATGATTTCGATTGAATTTCCGGGGGTGAAGGCGCTAAGTGATGTTGATTTTTCCGTACAATCAGGAACAGCCCACGCATTGGTCGGTGCAAACGGAGCAGGGAAATCGACGTTAATGAAAGTTTTATCGGGAGCCCATGTTCATTATTCAGGTGACATTTTTATTGATGGGATGAAGCGGGATATCCGCTCGCCAAAAGCTGCTCAGGAACAGGGCATTCAAATAGTTCATCAGGAAGTGGATACCGCCCTCATCCCTTATTTAACAGTTGGGGAAAATGTAATGTTGAATGATATGGTCCAAAACATGGGAAAAAAACAAAGGGTACATTGGAAAGAACTGCACAACAAAGCCACTTCTATTCTTGAAGATATGAAAATTCATGTCCCTTCGAAAAAGTTGGTTAGAGACCTGACCTTGGCTGAAAAACAGATGGTCCTGATAGCAAGAGCCGTTTCGACAGAATGCAAATTCCTGATTCTCGACGAGCCAACTGCTCCGTTAAGTCATACGGAGACGACAGAACTTTTTCGAATTGTAAATGAGTTAAAGCAAAAAGGCGTGGCAATCATTTTCATTTCACATCGTCTGCCTGAGATTTTTGAAATCTGTGAGGAAATTACGATCATGAGGAATGGGGAGCGTGTCACTTGTCGAAAAATCGAGGACATAACCCGTACCGAAGTGGTAGAGAACATGCTCGGGAAAACCATGGATGAACAGTTTCCTGAAGTGAATGCTTCGATTGGAGACGTAATTCTGGAAGTGAACGGATTGTCAGATGCCGAGAAAGTTAAGAATGTCAGTCTGAATATTAAAGCAGGAGAGATAATCGGTTTGGCTGGGCTGGTCGGGGCTGGGAAAACGGAGCTGTGTAAAACCCTTTTCGGTCATACGTCCATCACAGCGGGTGAAGTCATACTGAATGGTCGAAAGCTTTCTCTGAAATCACCGCATGAAGCAGTAAAAAGCGGGCTGGCACTTGTACCTGAGGAACGCAGGAAAGAAGGGGTCCTTGTACAGGAATCAGTCTCGGCAAACTTGACTGCAGCCAGTCTCGGCAAATTCTGCAAAACATTCAGTGTCGTCGATCGTAAGGCGGAAAAGGAAAAGGCGAAGGAAATGATCGCAAGTCTCGGCATTAAAACACCTTCAGGGGAAGTGAAGGTCGAAAACCTATCCGGTGGTAACCAGCAAAAAGTTGCGATTGGAAAATGGCTTATGGCAGATGCGGATGTATACATATTCGATGAACCAACGAAAGGGGTCGATGTCGGAGCCAAGAAGGATATATTCGAATTGATTGCAAAGCTTGCAAGGAATGGAAAAGCGATCATTTATGCATCCTCCGAGCTTACCGAAATCATTGGCATTACCAACCGGACCTATGTGTTATATGACGGGAGCACTGTCATCGAATTAGAAACAAGCAAAACGAATGAAGAAGAACTACTATTCTATTCAACAGGAGGTAAATAGGATGAGCATACCCATTCCTGTTACACAGACAGCGAAAGCGAAGAAAAAGGTGGAACTATTCGACTTTTTCTATAAATACGGCACAATATTGACGATTATCATTCTGATTGGAATTTTCGCCGTATCCAATCCATCTTTCATCCAAACGTCTAACCTGATAAACATCCTGCGTTCCATTTCAATCGTGACCATCATTGCGATCGGCATTACAATATCACTGACCGTGGATGGCTTCGACCTTTCCGTCGGCTCCGTCGCATCATTGGCCAATGCCATCGTCATCTCGATGTTTGTCTGGTTTTCACAGGATACATTCATCGCCATATTAGCTGCGGTCGGTGCCTCGCTTTTCGTAGGGGCTTTGAATTCATTCATGATTGTTAAATTGAGAATTCCCGACATGCTGATGACATTGGCTACCATGTTCATTATTCAGGGAATTGCCCTTACCTATACAAAAGGGGCCACGGTTTCGCAAAATATGGTCATGCCCGACGGGACATTCGCAACAGGACTGATCAGCCCGTTTTTCGCCAAAATTGGCCAGGTACCGTGGATAATCCTGATCATGGCCGTCATTGTGATAGCGACCCATATCTTTTTGACTTATACGAAGCACGGTCGTTATATGTACATTATTGGGGGAAATAAGGAAGCGGCGAGACTTTCCGGGATATCGGTTAATAAATACAAAATCCTTGCCTATCTGCTTTCGGCTCTATTTGCTGCAATCGGGGGGATTGTCCTTGCATCAAGGGTCATGACATCGGAAATCAATTCAGGGTCACCCTATTTAATGGATGCCGTCGCGGCAGCCTTCATTGGTTCCTCCGTTTTGGGAGCGGGAAAACCTAATGCCTTTGGAACCTTCATCGGTGCAGTCCTGATCGGAATCCTTCAAAATGGACTCATCATGATGTCCGTTCCGTATTATGCGATGGATATCGTCAAAGGAACTGTGCTGGCCCTTGCGCTCGCGGTAACCTATTATAAGCAAAAACATTAAAAAGAATTCGTTACGTTACTCTACAGAAATCCAAAAATATGAAAAAATCCTGTTGTAATGCAACAGGATTTTTCCTTTTTAAAAAGGGATGGGTTAAGGAGATCATCATCATTTTACTTACGCTAAAATGGTGGCAGGAGCACTTTTTGAACCCTCATTGTCGGAGTATAAAGATTGACCGCAATTGTAATTTTTATAGGAACCTTATTTACCTTTTAATAAGATTGATAATGATCTATTGTAAAGTATGAACATTCATATCATATACTTATCTAAAGGAGAGTGTAAATTTATGCGCGAAACCTGTGTTCCGGCAGGTGTGAAACCGAATGAAACTGGCTTTGGATATACGCTGTCCTTGATAGGCGGCAAATATAAAATGATCATAATGTATTGGCTGTCTGAAAATAAGGTCATGCGCCATAATCAACTGAAGCGAAGTATCGGTACCATTTCCTTTAAAACGCTAAGCATCATGTTAAAAGAGTTGGAGGCAGACGGCCTTATCATACGCAAGGAATTTCCCCAAATACCTCCAAAAGTAGAATATTCATTATCTGATCGTGGTCTATCTCTCATCCCATTGTTAAATATGATGTGCGAGTGGGGAGA
The DNA here is from genome assembly GCF_057586375.1 of Peribacillus sp. SRI_006. Classification (NCBI taxonomy): domain Bacteria; kingdom Bacillati; phylum Bacillota; class Bacilli; order Caryophanales; family Bacillaceae; genus Peribacillus; species Peribacillus sp. SRI_006. The sequence continues at coordinate 106,289 of NZ_JBYCZT010000003.1, forward strand.
GAAAAACAGTTTGCCAGCTCAGGATACTAAACAGCCGGAGGTGTAGCTATTTTGATAAATCAAAAGAAGTATTTCCCTGACAAGGAAATACTTTTTTAATGAACTGCCTATTATAGGTTATCGACAAAATTCAAATAATCTTGTGCGCTTTTTTCCAATTCGCTCACGGCTGGCTCATTTTCAGCACCATAAAACGCAAAGAATGAACGATAATCTGCATTGCAGTATAGGAAGGTAGTTTCAAAGGGAGATAATAAATGTTCAAGTGTATAGCGATATCTTCCTTCTTCACTATAATCCTCTTCGTTAATTCCGGCAGATACAGCTAAAGCCGCTTTGCGATTCTTTAATTTATCGCCTCCATTTGAACCATAAGCCCAACCATAAGTAAAAACATCGTCAAGCCATCTTTTTAGGAGAGGCGGACAATTAAACCAATAAAAAGGGAACTGTAAAACAAGATTACTATGCGATTCGATTAATTGCTGTTCTTTTTCCGCATTCATGTTTCCGTCAGGGTAAACCTTATACAATTCGTGTACTGTATACTTCTCCGGATATTTCCTTAGCGAATCTACCCATCGCTTATTTATGACGGATGTTTCCAGACTGGGGTGTGCTACGATAACAAGAGTTTTCAAAGATTTCTCCTCCTTAACTATTATTTATTTTAAGTATAAAGTGCACTCTGCAAGTGCGTAAGTATGCACTTTTAGTATAGGTACTTACCTAAAGGAGAGTGTTAAATCAGGTTTAACTAAAAAAACGATCTGTAAATTCCAATATGAAGAAGATGTTAATAAGGGAATCTTAAAAGGTCAGATAGTCACTTTTATATAGGAGGGATATGTACGGCTTTGAATTAGCCAAAATTGACTTACATCAGTGGGGGAAGAAGGCTTTAAACAAAAGCGCCTGGAATGGGAATCTGTAAGAGATGTGATTGATTCCTTTTGATTGGGGGAAATAAGGAAGCGGCTAGACTTTCCGGGATATCAGTTAATACCCATCTGATTCCAGCTCTATTTGCTGCAATCGGGGGAATTGTCCTTGCATTAAGGGGCATGAAATCGGAAATCAATTCAGGATCCCGCTATTGATGCCGTCGCAGCAGCCTTCATTGGTTCCTCCGTTTTAGGAGCGGGAAAACCGAATGCCTTTGGAGGCTTCAGCGGTGCAGTCCTGAGCGGATTCCTTATCATGGATGCGATTGATATCATCAAAGGAACAGTTCTTGCCCTAGCGCTCGCGGTAACCTATTACAAGCTAAAACACTAAAGTTTTACGAAAAATTAAGAAGAAAGAGGAAGAGGGTTCTTTTTAACCCTCTTTCCAATACACTCACTATATTTTGTTTTTATAAATGACTTTGCTAACATCGTGTCTTACTGTTTTGTGACCTTCTTTCATTCCTTTCCCCATGGCAATAAGCATAACATCTAAATACCTATCGGAAATGTTTAAGGCTGACTTTAATTGTTCGGAATCATACCCGGACATTGTAATGGTTTCTATACCTGCCTCGTTCGCCAATAAAACTAACGACATTGACGCCAGGCTTGCGTCTCTTATTAATTCAACCTTTAAATCTTCTTTTGATTTATTTAGATAATAATTGATTGCCGCGTTTGTTAGATAATCTCTTACAGATGCGTCAAAATAACCTTTTTGAAATTCATCCTCATGTATCATTATGATATTTTCTTTTTCAAATGCTTGATAATCACCTAGTATAACAATCAGTACTGAGGCTTCAATTACCTGTTGTTGATTAAAAGCGATGGGCAGTAACAAATTCTTTAAATATGGTTCATCTATAACCAGGTATCGGGTTGCTTGAATATTGTTTCCGTTAGGAGATTTACTTGCTCCTTCAATAAGTGTCGCCAATGTTTCTGGACTAATTTTATAATGGGGATCATACTGCCTTACGGAACGTCTTTTTTCTATAGTCTCTCTTACACTCATCGTGTTCACTCCCAATGTTATATTTGCTTTATAATCAGAGTATAATGGACCCATGATGTAGAAGAAAATAACGCACAATAAAGTGGCATAGCCACCTTTATGTGCCTATTCAGGAGGAATGAGGAATGAAGAGTCTAAATACGGGAATAAATATTTTCATGAATACTGTAGGAGGAAAGTGGAAATGCTTAATCCTCTTTTTTCTGAGTCAAAAACCAATGAGGACAAAAGAATTTTATATTCTAATACCGACCATAACCCAGAAAGTCTTAACCGACCAATTAAAGCAGCTGGAAAGAGATGGGCTTGTCCGAAGAGAAGTATATAAAGTAGTACCACCAAAAGTAGAATATAGTTTAACTGAGTTAGGTCAATCATTTGTACCTGTATTAAATACAATGTGTGAATGGGGCACTACATATGCAGTCGAACAAAACCTCGAAAGGCAAGATCAAATCTGTCGTCATCATAAATAAGATCTGCATCAACTAGTAGTATGGATTTTTTTGATAAGTTCAGTAAGGCAAGCAGAATTTAATATTATTAGAGGAAATGTCTTGAAGATGACTTTTGGCATTCTCTCTAAAGATTGTATTGAACTAACAGGTGCTTTCCTTTAAAGTTGCTTTGCCCCGCCCGCTCTTTTTTAAATGTAACGGTTAGTTGCATAAGATTTTTTTTGCTTTATAATTAGTACCAGGTGTTAATATCAAGTTATAAAATGATGCAATTCATACACACGAGGTGGCTATTCTATGTTCAAATCCAAAGCACGTATTACTGCGATAGGTTCGTATGTTCCTGAAAAAAGGTTAACAAATAAAGACTTAGAAAAAATGGTTGAAACCAATGATGAATGGATTGTTAAACGTACCGGTATTAAAGAACGAAGAATTGCACATGAAGAGGAGTTTACTAGTGATATAGGTTATAAAGCTGTAAAGGATTTAATGGAACGGTATGATAAATCTGTCGAAGATGTTGATATGATCATTGTCTGTACCTTTACTCCTGATTTCAACACTCCAAGTGTAGCATCTTTAGTCCAAGCAAAGCTAGGCATTAAGAATACTGGAGCTATTGATTTAAACGCTGCCTGTGCAGGATTTACTTATGGGCTCCATGTAGCTAACGGATTAGTAACATCGGGATTAAATAAGAAAATCCTAGTTATTGGAGCGGATACTTTATCAAAACTTATGGACTATGAAGATCGAGCCACTTGTATTTTATTTGGAGATGGCGGAGGAGCAGTTCTTGTAGAATATGATGAAAAACAGCCAAGTTTTCTTTCTTCACATTTATATTCGGAGGGTGAAGGCGGAAAACATTTATATAGTACAAACCTGTCGACACGCATAAATGGTGAAGACTTAAATGATAGCGGCAACCTTGTACAAAACGGACGTGAGGTTTATAAATGGGCTGTCACGACCGTTCCAAAAGGAATGCAAACTGTGATGAAAAATGCAGAATATCAATTGAATGATGTTGATTGGTTCGTACCGCATAGTGCAAATTTAAGAATGATCGAGTCAATATGTGAAAGAAGCGGCTTTCCAATCGAACGAACTTTATATAGCTTAGTGGGGTATGGAAATACTTCTTCAGCAACAATTCCCTTATCGTTGGAAATAGGGATAAAAGAAGGGAAGCTCCGTGGTGGTGAGAAGGTTTTATTATATGGTTTCGGCGGTGGATTAGCTCAAGCTGGATTGCTTATCGATTGGACCCTATAAAGCTATTTTCTACAACTAATAACAGAGTTTGTTCCAGAAGAAGGCCTCTCATCGGGGGCCTTCTTAAAGTATGATTCTTTGCAGAATTATATATTCAAGGTAAGGTAAAAACTATCTTTAAAACGATGCAGGAACATTACCTTCATTTGAACTGCAAATAATGAGGAAAAGAAATCTATAAAGAACAGTTTCCGTTATGTTTTTTACTCACGGAATTATCCTGAAGAATTGGGAATTGCAAAAGCCACAAAAAATGATTCGTGAAATTAGAAAGCGATCTTACAAGGCTTTTCCCTGCCACTTTCGTGTTAACTGGCTGCTATTTTTTAAAATTTTTTCTTTCTGCAGCAGTTCCATAAAGTTAAACGGATACCCTTGATATATCAAGGTTTTCCTCGGTGTCACTCATAGGTTGCATAGTATTGCGCTTATTACTATCTTTACTTTGCACGATTCATCTCACAATACTAGGAGTAGGAAAGGCGATGAACTCATTATGATTTTTAGCGAACGTTTAAAAAAAGAACGGGAAAAAAGAAATTGGTCACAAAATGATCTTGCAGAGAAGATTCATGTGAGTCGCCAATCTGTGTCCAAATGGGAAACGGGAAAAAATTATCCAAGTATTGAAGTACTCATTAATCTAAGTGATTTATTTCAGATTACGGTAGATGAATTATTAAGGAGTGACGAGGAATTGAAAGAAAAAATAATACGGGAAAGTAAGCAGTTAGCATTTCCAAATTGGAAAATGTTTTTTGATATCTTGTTACTAATAGGAGCATTTTTGTTAGTGTCTAAATTAATTATTTTTGGTCTTAACAAATTTGCCGGCACGGATATTACCATTTTAAAGAGCATGCCAGTTTTAGCGAGTTTTTTACCATTTGCTTTGATGGTTATTGGCGGTATCGGTTCGGATTATTTGAAGGATAAATATGTAGATTAAAAATACTTTCTTCTAAAAATGCATAGTGATTCACAAGGGAATGAAAACCTTTTGGAAAACTGATCATAAAAGAACAGAACCTTTGAATTTCAGGTTCTGTTCTATTTTTTATTTGAACTTTTGCACTTCTTCATTTCCCTCGAATTTGTTATCTTTCAATATGCCAATTTCTTCAATATGATTTCGTGCCGTTTCATCCCCTAATTTATAAATGAGGGCATAAAGCCTTTTCATGGCTGCATCGTATTTATCATTTGCCCGGTCATGATGATAGAGAAGGTAGGGCACATGTGATCGGGCATATGCCTCCAGGTCATCTTTTCGGTGTTCCTCCAAGCATTGTTTCAATTCTGCAAGTTCCTCATCAGTTGCGTGCACCGTGAAACTCGGATTCTCTTCAAGTTTTTGTCCGAGTACGTCACCGCTGACCAAATCGACATGGTAGGTATGTTTTTCCTGTATCATTCTGCACATCACCCTTTCCGGCATTTATCTATTCTGTACCACTATTTGTAAAAAGTTAATCATGAAAGTAAACATTTCCTTAATGAAAAAGATAGGAAATAAAGGTATCGGACTCCTTATCAAATGGTTTAAGATGGATTTACAGAATAATATGGTAAATGGAGTGGTGATATAGTGAAGAGGTCAATCATGGTTGTTTTTTTTGTGTTGATTGCTTCCGGCTGCGTAACAAGGAATTATGATTCCAATATGGATTTAGGGAAAAGTCAGTTGAATGAGGAAAATTATTTAGAAGCCCACGAGGCATTTGAATTAGCTTATAAAGAAGCAAAAACACCTAAATCAAGGGAGTTAATGGATCTTTCAGGTTTACTGGCGAGTGGAATGAAGAAATACGACGAACAGAATTTTGAATCGGCCAAAAAAGATTTTGAAGAAGCAACCGCATATAAAGCAAAATACCGGGAAGGTAAACAAATGGTTTCAAAGGCGGCGGAAATGCACCCGGTATCAGACTCCGCCACGATAGAAGCAGTAGTGGGAAATGATGAAGTGAAATCCACGGAGGAAACAACCGAGGAAGAATCCAAAGCAGAAGATGAGGCGGCAACGGATACAAAAGGCAAAGAAGGAAGCAAGGATTCGGATCGTTCATTAAGTAAATCTCAGGCAGAGAAGCTTGTGAGGGATTACGTGGATATGGAAAACTTTTCGCAATTGCAAATCGAATATGATCATGATGCCGAAAAGGGAGATTATATTTTTCATGTTTTCGAGGTAGATGAACCTAGTCAGAAAAGCGGACACAAAACCACTTGGGGCTGGTATGGTGTGAATAAGGAGACCAAAGAAGTTTATGAAGTCATGTAAGGATAAATGAATGGTCGAATGGGGGGCCCCTGTTGTGGCCTTTTTATTTTGTTGTACGGCAACATACAGGATTCGATAAAATTTTATGATTTTTGTTAAAGGATAGCCGAATTCTTTATTTTCTTAAGGATTTTTTAATAATTCCTGTTTATGATTGAGGCAAGTAAAGGACAATCATAGGAGGGATAAAGATGGAGAATTATAATGGTGAGGAGCAAGTCAGAATCAAGGCAGAACGGAAAAAGGGTAAGTCTCTCTGGATAACTAGCCTTGTTTCCGGAACGGTTGCTTCTATGGTTACATCATCTGTATTTCTATTTGGCGGAGACTTTATAGATCAAGGGAAAAGTTCAGTGAATGAGTCAACCGAAACGGCAGGTGTACAGCAAACGGACAGTGTTGAAAAGGATAAAAATGTCACGGCGGAAAAGTTATCGACAAGTACGGATTCAAATGATAGGGCAGAGATGGTCGAATCAGCATCCAAATCGATTGTAGGGGTCGTGAATTTACAGGAGATGCAAAGCCAGAACCCGTACCAGCGGCAAAGCACGGAGAGCGAAACGGTTGAGAGCGGAACTGGCTCAGGGGTCATTTATAAAAAAGCTGATGGGAAGGCCTATATCATCACGAACAATCATGTTATTGAAGGAGCTAAGGAAGTCGAAATTTCATTGTATGACGGACAAAAGGCAACGGCAACTGTTGTCGGGGCCGATGCTTTGACGGATTTAGCCGTTTTGACAATTGATGCCTCGAAAGCACCAGAGGGAATTAAATTCGGGAATTCTGATAGCATGCGTCCAGGTGAAGAGGTATTGGCAATTGGCAACCCACTTGGACTTGATTTTTCAAGATCGGTTACACAAGGAATCGTCAGTGCCAACGGACGCACCATTTCAGTCGATACCGCGGACGGGGAGTGGGCACTTGATGTCCTTCAAACCGATGCAGCAATCAACCCTGGCAATAGCGGCGGTGCATTGATCAACACCGCTGGGGAAGTGATCGGCATAAACAGTCTGAAGATTTCTGAAAACGGTGTGGAAGGCTTAGGGTTTGCCATACCAAGTAATGATGTGATTCCGATTGTTACGGAACTGATTGAAAATGGAAAAATCACACGTCCATATTTAGGAGTCAGCTTGGCCAGTATGGAAGAACTGCCGCAATATTACATTCAAAATGTTCCTGAAGCCGTAAAGTCCGGTGTAATGGTGACGAGTATAGAAGCGGGATCGGCTGCGGCGAATGGAGGGCTAAAGCAACAGGATATCATTGTTGAGATTGATGGAACGAAGATAAATACTTCCGCAGCATTAAGGAAATACTTATATACAAATAAGAAAATCGGCGATAAAGTAAAAATTAAAGTATACCGAGGTACTGAAGAGAAAACGGTAACGATAACCTTGCAAAAACCATAGAAAGAGGTAAGGCCCCTGATCATTCATCAGGGGCCTTTTATTTAGAAGTTTTTAATAGTAAACACAAGGTTAATATCGGAAAAATAGATAGTGTATTTGCACTGTTTTTTAGATTCTTCATATAGTCTTTAATACCTAAAAGCTAATAGTAGCGTGTTCTACTTGTCAAGGTTTCCATTGTGAATATGTTAAAATATAGAAAAGATTTGACAAATTTGTGAAATGTCATAAAATAGAAAGAAAGGGGATGAAATTATGGAAGCTAATCAGAAGATTTTAGATGCAGTGAAATGGGTATCGGGCACAGGTTGTGTAATCGGAATTATTATTTTTGCTTTAAGTTTCATTGTAAGCGATTACAATAAAGATTATATATTTACCTCCGTTGGAATCGCCATCACACTAAGCGCAGCTGCAATTTTTCTAGTTGGTATATTTTTTGTCCTGACAGAAGAAATGGTAATGAAAACACATAAAGGTGAAAGAATTGTACCGGAAACGACTAAAATCATAAAAATGAAGTCAAAGGCTAACACTCAAACAAAAAGAAGTACAGAATTCAGTAACTAAAACGAGGAATATAGCATAATGAGCATTCTATCATCAGATTTACTAACATGGATGAACGCCTGTCTAAAGAATTTGAGTCAAAGTGATCCGAATGATTGAATGCGCTTTCATTATGTGGAGGACTTGGATTAATTATCAGTTGGCTACTTTTTAATTCAATACAATATACTGCGCTCGTTATGTATCAAAAATATGACCAACCCTTTCATTTAATGGAATACACACGATGTGCTCGGATATCCAAACCGAACTGCCCGAACGCAGGAAGTTCTAACTTTAAACTATATCCACGAGAAAAGGACATTTTTTAAAAGTCCTTTTTTTGTGGTTTTTTTTGCACTTTTACTTGAAGTTTCATTCAATGAGGTGGGTTACAAAGGCGGAGTTTATTGAACAACCAAATGTCCTTTTCTGTAATTCAGACCTGTCCTGCTTACCGATAAACATCACTAGTTGCAACAAGTTTGGCCGACCCCTGAATTATTTCACTTATGACTACTGGTAAACGGCTAGTTAGGAATACTGAAAGGGCAATAAGTATTGCAAGGAGAAAGAGCCCAATTTACCCACTCGTTGTTTCCTTATATACATATAATATTGACCAGTGTTGGATCAATAGAGTTTGGAAGCATGGATTCAACATCATATCCAATGCGGCTACCATTTACCAACTTCCCTGTCCGAGTGTGAAAAATCCGTTTTAAATCATGTTTTCCAACGATAAATACCTACTTGACAGGATAGGTAATATCATTCATATTCTTGAGGGAGGTTGAGGCAATAAACACGGAGAATATAATGTGAAATTTTCATTTCATTATATTAGAGTAATAATAAATGGATAGTGGACCGGTAATATATGCAATCCTGTAATGATAAGTGAATTCCATAGGTATGTTATTAAACAATTATTATATTTCATTTGCTGAAGATTTTCGAACATTTCCGTTCATTTACCATCTTCTTACTGCTCTTTATTGAACTTTATGTGACAGATGTCACTTTGTATTGTCTTTTTTTAGACTTGGGATTAATATTGGTATGTCGGGGTTTGTGAACATGGTAACACTTTGTCCGAATAATTACCAATTGGAATTTTATTATGTAAGAAAGGGGTAGTACTATGAAAATAAAATGGGCTCTATTAACTATACTTTTTACTATTGCCACTGTGCTAACCGGTTGCGATAACCCATTAATGGTCTTGGACCCTAAAGGGCCAGTAGCTGCAACACAAGCAGATGTTATTATGATTTCGATATGGACAATGGCCTTTGTCGTCCTTGTCGTTATGGTACTGTATATCTTCATGATAATGAAATATCGTGCTTCCAAACAACGTGATGATTATGAACCGCCTCATATTGAAGGAAGTAAGGTTCTTGAAATAATTTGGGTTGCGATCCCAATTATAATCGTCGCTTTCCTATCCGTTGTTACTGTTAAAACAACAAATGAAGTTGAGGCAACACCTAAAGGATACGGAGATCAAGAACCTTTAGTTATTTACGCTTCATCTTCCAACTGGAAGTGGCATTTTAGTTATCCGGAAGAAGATATCGAAACGGTCAACTATCTGTTTATACCGACTAACCGACCAATCGAATTTAAACTTTACTCATTCGGTCCAATCTCAAGTTTCTGGATTCCGCAACTTGGAGGACAAAAATACGCGATGTCGGACATGGTTAATACGTTGCACTTAGCAGCTGATGTACCAGGTGAGTATATGGGTCGAAATTCAAACTTCAGTGGTTCAGGTTTTGCTCAGCAAACGTTCAACGTTAATGCATTGTCAGCAAAAGATTACGATAAGTGGGTAGATGAAATTAAAGCTACTGCTAAACCGATTACTGAGGAAAAATTCAATGAATTATTAAAACCTGGTCATGTGGGACAATCCACATACACTGGAACTCACTTAGAGTTTTCACCAGCTCCTGAAGGGGAAAATGCTGGTCATGACCACGGATCTTCTGATACTGAAGAACATGATTCCAAGGATTCACACGAGGAACATTCAGAACACAGCAACATGAATCACTAAGAATTAATTTCGTTCGATAAAACAACTAGGTTTACAAGATAAGGAATATTTTCCTGAAAGGAGTCACAAAAGTATGGATTACTTTGATCGATTTGCCGTACCTCATCCAAGTCCTGCGATTTATGCATCCATGGTTGCCATTGGTTTAACCATGATTGCGGTTGTTGCCGGAATTACCTATTTTAAAAAATGGGGTTACTTATGGCGTGAATGGTTAACAACGGTTGACCATAAACGTATTGGTATCATGTACATCTTGGCAGCACTGCTTATGCTTTTCCGCGGTGGCGTCGATGCTCTTATGATGCGTGCTCAAACGGCTATTCCAGATAACGGTCTTTTGGATGGACAGCATTATAATGAGGTATTTACAACACACGGGGTCGTCATGATCCTGTTCATGGCTATGCCATTTATCATTGGGTTAATGAACATTGTTACACCATTACAAATTGGAGCGCGTGACGTAGCATTCCCACGTCTGAACGCAGTAAGCTTCTGGTTATTCTTCATGGGGGCAATGCTGTTTAACATCTCTTTCGTAGTCGGTGGTTCTCCTGATGCAGGTTGGACATCTTACTTCCCGCTGGCAAGTAACGATTTCAGTGAATCAGTCGGTTCGAACTATTACGCGATTTCACTTCAAATCGCAGGTATTGGTACATTAATGACTGGTATCAACTTTATCGTAACCATCTTGAAAATGAGAGCACCTGGCCTGAACTTAATGAAAATGCCAATGTTCACATGGTCTATCTTGATTACAAACTTTATTATCGTTTTCGCTTTCCCTGTATTGACAGTGGCACTTGCGTTGATGACAATGGATCGTCTATTCGGAACTCAATTCTTTACGATGGCCAATGGCGGTAGCGATATGCTTTGGGCAAACTTGTTCTGGGTTTGGGGACATCCTGAAGTTTATATAGTTATTCTTCCAGCTTTCGGTATTTACAGTGAAATCATTTCGACATTTGCACGTCGTAACCTGTACGGGTATAATTCGATGGTTATCTCCATGGTAGCTATTTCTACACTATCTTTCATTGTATGGGCTCACCATTTCTATACAATGGGCCACGGTGCAATGGTTAACGGAATTTTCTCGATTACCACGATGGCAATTGCCGTGCCGACTGGTGTTAAGATCTTCAACTGGTTGTTCACACTTTGGAAAGGTAAAATCGTGTTTACCGTTCCAATGCTATACTCTTTAGCTTTCATTCCGATTTTCACGCTCGGTGGGGTAACAGGGGTTATGCTTGCCATGGCAAGTGCTGACTACCAATACCATAATACAATGTTCCTAGTAGCTCACTTCCATTACGTTTTAATCCCTGGTACTGTATTTGCCGTACTTGCCGGTTTCACGTACTGGTGGCCAAAAATGTTCGGTTTCATGTTGAGCGAAAAAATTGGAAAATGGTCGTTCTGGTTCATTATAGTCGGCTTTAATGTAACATTCTTCCCGATGTTCATCACTGGTTTAGATGGGCAGGCACGTCGTATGTATACGTACTCTGAATCAACAGGATATGGTCCATTGAATATGCTCTCTTTCGTTGGAGCGATTGGTTTAGCAATAGGTTTTGCACTTATTGTGTACAATATCTATTGGAGTACTCGTTATGCATCAAGAAATATCTCAAACGATCCATGGGATGCACGTTCTCTAGAGTGGGCTACACATACACCAATCCCTGAATATAACTTTGCAATTGTGCCAACAGTTGCTTCTACAGAAGCATTCTGGGATGCAAAGAAAAAAGGCTTTAAATTATTTGGCGGTAAAGTAGAAAAGATTCATATGCCAAATAACAGTGGCGTGCCGTTTATCATGAGCTGTATCTTCTTCGTTTGGGGCTTTGCATTGGTATTCAGCATGTGGATCATTGCAATCATTGCAACGATCGGTATCTTTGCTTGTATGATTCACCGTTCATTCGAAAAAGATCACGGACGTTATATCTCTGTTGAAGAGATCGAAGAAACTGAAAATAAATTGCGAGGTGCTAAGTAATGAAAATAGATAACTCGCTGCCACTTGAATATAGCACGGAAGAAAATCGCTTAAAGATTTTTGGATTCTGGATTTTCCTGGGAGCAGAAATAGCTCTTTTCGCTACACTGTTCGCCACTTATTTTGTCTTAGTTGGTGGTACTGGAAATGGTCCAACAGGGGAACATCTTTTTAAAGTCCCAACACTAATGTTTCAAACAATCTTTCTTTTAACTAGTAGTTTTACCATAGGTCTTGGAATCAATGCGATGAGACTTGGCAGGCAGAAAGCGACGATCGGTTTCTTCATTATCACCCTTATTCTTGGTTTAGGCTTTTTAGGAGTCGAAATTTATGAATTCGTGGAGTATGTACATGAAGGAGCAACGATTCAAACAAGTGCTTTCTTATCTAGTTTGTTCACACTACTAGGTACGCATGGAGCTCACGTTACACTTGGTTTATTCTGGGGAACCTTCATCACCATGCAGATTAAAAAACGCGGTATGACTCCACAGACAACAAACAAGGCTTTCATCTTTTCACTTTACTGGCATTTCTTGGACGTTGTCTGGATTTTCATCTTCAGTTTCGTCTACCTGAAAGGAATGATGTAATATGAAAGAATTATTCCCACGGGGCCAAGTTATGGGATTTGCTTTTTCGCTAGTTCTGACTTTGGTCGCATTATCAGTTATTATGTTTGATCTCTCACTTAAAATGGCTATGATCATCCTACTTGTTACAGCTTTCATGCAAGCAGCACTTCAATTTGTTATGTTCATGCATGCAGGAGAGTCTGAAGATAAAGCATCGATTTACACAAACGTTTATTACGGATTGTTCGTTGCATTGGTTACAATTTTCGGTACAATGCTAACAATGATTTGGGGATACCAATAATCGATTCTGGAAAAGCTGGGCGTCTTGATGACGTCCAGTTTTTTTGTATGTTAATTCTTATACCGGCCTATCCATTTCATTCATGGAAGTTTGGTTAACAAGGATGTGGCTATCCATTTGTTTAGTATAACCATTTCACAACATTATATTTATAAATGGGGATTTTCACTTTTGAAGCATTCCCGTGTGTTTAAGTGCAATGTGTTACTGGGGTAAAACGTTAATAGAACGGACACATCAACTAAGAAAACGATCAGCCACTTTTTATATAAAAAGTTATATAAGAATTAATTAATTAATAAATGTAGCGGAGATAATAGTGGGACTCCATTGGTCATTGATACTAGAAGAGGCAAAAAGGATGTTAGGTTATTTGTATATATTTACAGCGACCGCGTGGATGTAGTTAAACGGTACAAGAAGAAGCTCATTTCTTATAGTCTGTTTTCCGATAGCCTCCAAGAACGTTCCATGCCATTAATAAGAAATTTAGTTTAATAGAACATTAAAAAGACGGTCCTTAAAAGACCGTCTTTGAGTTTGTAAACAAAAGGGTTAAAACATAGTTGATTGGAACGGGTGTGCGAGACTCCTGCGGGAAAAGTGAGTCCAAGGGAGACAACGCGCGGGCGCAAAGGCACCGGGGAGACTCCCGGACCGCCCGCGGAAAGCGAGTGCCTGGAGTGGAAATTAACGGTTAAATTGTCTACAGCTGAGACGGGCCTTAAAAATACCTTCTTTTTTATAAGGCTTTTTATATAATTCCATTTCAAAGATATTTTTTCATTATAAAAATTCTGGTACACAAACTGGCATCTTGATTTTAGTGCCTTTTGAAAAAAACAATTAAAAGTGTTATTAAGTAGGAGGGGATTGCAAGAGGGTCGTTAATCGTGCATATGAAAAGTATTTGGGATAGTATTTAAGGGAATAAAAAAGCAGGTATCTATTGCGATGCCTGCTTTTTTATGCTTTCCATTGTTTTTCAACTTGATGAAGGGCTTGTTGTAAAATTACTTCATGATCAGTACCCGGTTTAGCAAGGACGTTAGTTTGATAAGATTTTCCTTGGAAATCAACTGTTACTGTAACTTTTACCATTATGCATCTTTCCTTTCCTAATTCAGAATTAAATGAGGTGGTTGTACCTATTTCTTTTATACCCGTAGCAGAAGGATAATCAAACATTTCAAAAGCTAAAATCGTGAGAGTTAATATTCAAAATTATCTGATATTTTAAGTGAAGTGTCAACACTTTTTTTTTTGACATGCCCCATTTTCAGGTTTTTTAAAAAACGACCTGGCTTGTATACATGACAGCCAGGTTGTTTTTTTAAAAGGAACTATATTCATATTTTAGTTAAAATAATACCGATTAATGCTGCAAGGACACCAGCAATTTGATAGTTTTTTAGTCTTTCCTTGAATATATAACATCCAGCGAATACGACAACCAAACAGTTCAGGCTGACGACAGGGAAAATGATGCTTGCGATGCCAGTGTTCAACGCAAAGAAATAACATCCATAGCCTATCATGCTTAAAAAGCCTACTAAGGAACCGATTTTGACTTCCTTTAGCTTGATTTTTTCTTTTTTAAAGGCTAGAGCCGAAAGAAGATAAAGCATTCCGCCTCCATACATTGATACAAGGATATCAAGGGAGTTTAATTGAAGACGTGTTGATGTCGTCATAAGAATGCCGAGCACACCAAAAGATAAGATGGAGAGTAATGTGTGCATCATCCATGGGACATATTGATGATTACCTTTTGCATTAGGTGTATATTGGATGACTAATGTAGCGATAAACATGCAGGCGATTCCACTCCACTGCAAGGAAGAAATATGTTCGTGAAAAATTAAAGCTGCACAGAGAATGGGGAATATGGCATTCGCTGCGATTAATGGAGATGTCAAGCTTGCCGGACCTTTTTCAAAGGCGCTTGCCATCTGGATGTTACCATTGGCGTTCAGTACACCAATTGCTGCACCAAGCATGATGGACAGCCAGTTCAGCTGCAAACCATCCATTAATACTCCATAAACAATGGACAAAATAAAAGCTGAAAAATAAAAGAAAAATTGGATATGTATCTTGGAATACCCTTTTCCGCTGCTCCATTTAAAAATGCTGTTATTGATTCCGAAACATAAACTCGTGATGAGTGCTGCAAAAATCCACATTGACTTAATCTCTTCCTTCATGTAGGATAAACTTCTTCTACATTTTAAGCTGAATGCCCTTAGGAATCAAACCAAATTTAAAATGTATGATTGACAGATTAGATATTTTTTTCTATATTTACTATGACAATTTTAAAATATTTCCCGATAAACGGGAGAGGTTCATAGCATCACCCTCTTAAAAAAACTATGGCTTTGATATTTTTCGCGAATCAACCATATCTTTGAGGAGATATGGTTTTTGTTATATAGAGGCCCATTTTATGAATCTCCCTGAAATGTGGGATTAGGAGGACTTTTCATGTCTGGAAGAAAAGAAGAAGAATTAAAAAAAGATATCACACTGCTTGGGAATCAAGGAACAAAATATACATTCGACTATGCTCCTGAAATCCTTGAGTCATTCGATAACAAGCATCCGAACCGGGACTATTTCGTCAAATTCAATTGCCCGGAATTCACTAGTTTATGTCCAATCACGGGCCAGCCGGACTTTGCTACCATTTACATCAGCTATATTCCCAGTGTGAAAATGGTGGAAAGTAAGTCTTTGAAACTCTACTTATTCAGCTTCCGTAATCATGGTGATTTCCATGAAGACTGCATGAACATCATCATGAATGATTTAATCGAATTGATGGACCCTAAATATATTGAAGTATGGGGCAAGTTTACACCAAGAGGCGGAATTTCCATCGACCCTTACACGAATTATGGGAAACCAGGTACGAAGTATGAGGAAATGGCGAATTACCGCTTGATGAATCATGACTTATACCCGGAAACCGTGGATAATCGCTAAAGAATAGGAGGGACAATGGGCATATGCCCGTTGTCTTTTTTTAGTTTATAGCTAATTTCGATCAGTGGTTCTGTCATTCTGTCCTTTTTAAAAGTACAAATGTCCTCCTATAATGGAATTTCCACTTGATTGTTTCGAGAAAAAGCGTAATAATAGGGAGAGTTAATTTTGACAGAATATTTACGAAAATAGGGGATGTCGAGATGAAAGTTGCAAAGTTTGGTGGAAGTTCACTTGCGTCAGGTGATCAGTTGAGGAAGGTATTCGAAATTGTTGTTTCTGATCCAGAGAGGAAGATTGTGGTCGTTTCCGCTCCAGGAAAACGCAATTCTGATGATATAAAGGTGACGGATTTATTGATTGAAGCTGCGGAACAGCAGCTGCGCGGGGATAACGGAGAGCATTTGATAGAAGATGTTGTATCCCGCTATGCGAGCATTGCTGAAGAGTTGGATATATCCGAGAGTGTCATCACAGGGATTCATGAAAATTTAATGGCGCTGCTGCATGCAAATCAAACTAACCCAAAGCGCTATCTGGATGCCTTGAAGGCAGGTGGCGAGGATAATAATGCGAAGCTGGTCGCAGGTTATTTCCAAAGCCTTGGAGTGGAGGCACAGTATATCAATCCGAAGAAGGCAGGCTTGATCGTAACGGATGAAGGTGGATTTACCAGGGTGCTGCCAGAGTCTTATGATCGGTTATATGCTCTGCGTGATGAGCCGGGAATCGTTGTATTCCCAGGATTCTTCGGATATACGTTAGATGGTGATGTGTTAACCTTCTCAAGAAGCGGTTCCGATATTACGGGTTCGATTCTTGCTAATGGGGTCAAAGCTGATTTGTATGAGAACTTTACGGACGTGGATGCCGTTTATGCGGTGAATCCAAATGTGGTTTCCAATCCGAAGGGAATCCGGGAACTAACCTATCGTGAGATGCGTGAGCTTTCTTATGCAGGTTTCTCGGTATTTCATGATGAGGCGCTGATTCCTGCATTCCGGGCGGGAATACCTGTCCATATCCAAAATACGAACAATCCGGCGGCACAAGGGACCCGCATTGTGAATACACGGGATAATACGAACGGGCCTGTTATTGGGATTGCAAGTGATAAAGGATTTTGCAGTATTTACATTAGCAAATATTTGATGAACCGGGAAGTTGGTTTTGGCCGGAAACTGCTGCACATCCTCGAGGATTATGGAGTTTCATATGAGCATATTCCATCAGGCATCGATGATGTGACGCTTATTCTAAGGCAGGACCAGATGAAAGGGGATGCCGAAAAGAAAATCATTTCCCGAATCAAGAAAGAGCTTCATGCCGATGAAGTGAATGTGGAACATGATCTTGCCTTGATCATGGTTGTAGGGGAAGGAATGCGCCATAATGTCGGTACAACGGCAAGAGCGTCAAAAGCCTTGGCTGAAGCAAAGGTGAATATTGAGATGATCAATCAAGGCTCTTCGGAGGTAAGCATGATGTTCGGTGTGAAAGGGCACAACGAAGAGACGGCAATTCAGGCATTATATCACGAGTTCTTTTGAGTATGAGCGTTTAGGGACCTCCTTTTAGAAGGGGGTTTTTTGTGATTGATCTTTTAATCACTATACATACGCTGGATTTTTTTCATCTGGTTCTTTATGGTAGTGGCGATGACCGTGGGGATAATCATTCCAAGCTAACAGACGCGCTGTAGGGTTCACAGCGTCTGTTTTCAGGTGGCTAAAGCAATTGGAGGAGAACGGAGTTGACGCTCTTGAAACGGATAAAAAGGGACGTCCAACCCCATACATATCTTACACCAAATTATAAATGAAATAGATGTCAATGGCACATCAAGCTTACGAGCTAAATGATTCACTGGCACCAATTGATTTAAGTAATTACTTCAAGTTGATCTTGCTGAATAGAATCATGTTTAAAAAGCATCCTTATCAGCTGGTTAAATACCTCTATATAATACAAAAAAATGTAGGAATAAGTTCTATCTATATGTGATTGGAGTGTAAGGCACGAGACTCCTGCGGGAAAAACGAGTGCCTGGAGCGGAAATCAACATTCAAATTGTAAAAAGCCATAAAAAAACTGTAGAAAACCCGGTTTTCATCGAGTTTGTCTACAGTCTGAGCCTCCAACTCGAAGATTGGAGGCATTCCTTTTATGTTAGTCCATGACGGTCAGGAGTTGATCGATCGCGTTCCTTGGACGAGGGGCAGGAATCATATCGGGATAGCCAACGTGAAGGCTGCCGACAATCTTCTCGCCTGGTTTCACGCCCAAAGCTTCACGAAACTCCATGCTGTGTATCATGCCGTATGTTTCCCATATCATCCCGATTCCCTGTTCCCAGGCAAGCAGGCTGAAATTCTGGATCAAGGCACTTGTAGCCGCATAATCTTCTTCACGTGTCATGGGATTCGGGTTCTCTTCCATGATCACTGCGACAAACATCGGTACACCTATGAGTTTATTATATCCTCGCTGTCCGGCTGCTTTTTTCTTTTCAGGGTCCTTCTCTTTGCCTTCCATGAATGCACGTGTTGCTTCTGCGAGTTTTAAACGGCTATCACCATGCACCACGACGAAGCGCCATGGCTGGGTCATTTTATGGTTCGGTGCCCATGTCGAAGTTTCCAATAATGATTGGATGGTATCAATAGGAACAGGGATGTCCTTAAATCGTTTGATGCTGCGCCGTTCTTTAATGATATCTTCTAGTTTCATGATCATCCTGCTCCTTTAATCATATATGTAAGTTTAATAGTTGAAAAAAATAATCCCCGGCTGCCTAATATGCTTCCAATGTGAATAAATTACTTGAATAAAGAGGGGGCAATATTCTAGTGACTTGCATTCGCTAATGAGCATATAATTTTACTAGGCACAGAGAAGCCGGGGCGACATTGTATCTATGTACAATATCAAAAGGGTACGATAAGAGAATATCGTAATTGCTTATCAAATTTCAGAGATCGATAATGAAATTGAAAATCATTATCAATTAGAATTTTCGCTTATTTCCTGTTATTTGTCAAGGGTATTTATAAAAAAAATTCAAGATATTTACCAATGCTTTAAAACAGTTAAAATCTTTTAAAAAATCTGTATAAAAATGTATAATGAGAGGATAAAAAAATGCTATTTACATACGGAGAATCGAAGGTGTCATAGATGAAAAAATTGTCCTCATTTCTTAAGCCGTACTGGCTTTTGATCATTCTTGCTTTATCCTTAATGATTGTCGAGCTCGGGGTAGAGCTATTACAACCTCTATTTATAGCAAAAATCATTGATGATGGCATTTTGCAGAAAGATTTATCGGTGGTGATTAAATGGGGAAGTGTCATGGTTGGACTTTCCGTTTTTTCATTTCTTGGCGGGATCGTTAATTCATTTACGGCATCACATGTAAGTCAAAGCTTTGGACATGATGTCAGGACAAGCCTTTTTGGTAAAATACAGGCGTTTTCTTTTGCGAACTTGAATAATATCCCGACTTCCTCGTTGATCACAAGGATGACGAATGATGTGACCCAACTTCAAAATACGGTTTTTATGGGCTTGCGTATCATGGCAAGGGCGCCGTTGATCGTAATCGGCGGAGCCATCATGGCTATTGCGGTCGATTTGAAATTATCCCTTGTATTGGTCATTTCAATTCCGGTTCTTGTTTTCTTCTTGGGATGGGTTATGAAACGGGCGGCTAAGCTGTTTAAGCTCGTCCAGAAAAAACTCGATAATGTCAATGGAGTCATGAGGGAAAACCTGATAGGCATGCGCTTGATCAAAGCTTTTCTTCGTAAGGAGCATGAAATCGGCCGATTTGACGATGCGAATGAAGAGTTGAAAAGAAAGACTGTGTCTTCCCTTCGTTTAATTGAAACGACGATGCCTGTGCTGATGCTTGTCATGAATGTGGCGATTCTGATCATTCTCTGGCTTGGAAGTGAATTTATAACGACGGGAGATATACAGGTAGGGGAAGTTGTGGCGATTGTCAACTATGCCACGAGGATTGCGGCATCCCTTTCCGTTTTTTCATGGCTGATCATGGTCATTTCCCGTGCAAAGGCTTCAGCGGAACGTGTGACGGAAATATTTGAAACCCCGATAGATATTGATGAAGGTAAAGCGGAAAGCAAGAGTGGGGCCGTCAATGGGGGAGGCATTAAGTTTCTGGATGTATCTTTCCGCTATCCTGGAACCGAAACCCCGATATTGAAAAACCTGACCTTCTCCATCGATCCGGGAGAATCGCTTGCCATCATAGGAGCGACAGGATCAGGGAAGACATCACTGTTTCAGCTGATTCCGAGATTATATGAAGTTGAAAGCGGCTCCATTCAAATTGATGGCCAAGATCTGAAAGATATTCCCTTGAATTCGCTGCGGAACAGGATCGGCTATGTACCGCAAGAGGCCCTGCTTTTTTCGGGGACCATAAAAAATAATGTCGCTTGGGGAAAAGAGGGTGCCTCGATGGAGGAAATCATGGTTGCGGCCATGCATGCTCAGGTCCATGAGACCGTAATGAAACTTCCGAAGCAATATGAAACCCAGTTAGGGCAAAAAGGAGTGAATCTGTCTGGAGGGCAAAAACAGCGCTTATCGATTGCAAGAGCATTGGTGCGCAAACCGAGGATTCTCCTTCTGGATGATAGTACAAGTGCGCTGGATTTGAAGACGGAAAGTAAATTGCTTGCCGCTTTAAAGGACTATACATGCACAACGCTCATCATTACACAAAAAATCAGTACAGCCATGGAGGCTGACAAAATCTTGTTGCTGGAAAGCGGTCAAGTCCTTGCGCTGGGGAAACATCAGGATTTGATGCAAACAAGCGATCTTTATCGAAAAATCGTTCGCTCACAGTTTGGGGAGGAGGGGATTTCGCTTGAGTCGAAGAATATCTCCCGATAAGGCAAAGTCTAAACCGGTCAACTCCTGGAATACGGTAAAAAGGATCATTCCCTACTTGGCAACGAATAAAAGCCTGCTATTATGTGTCCTTTTCATGGTACTGATAAGCTCGGTTTTGGGATTGCTTGGCCCCTTTCTTGTTGGGATGGCCATTGATGATTATATTGTCACAAGAGATAGCGGGGGGCTGATCAGCCTTCTTTTAGGGCTTCTCGGAGTCTACATATTTTATTCCCTATCCATGTGGCTTCAGAATTATTGGATGATCGGAATTGCACAGGATACGGTTTATGCGATGCGCAATCAACTATTCAAAAAGCTTCACCAGTTGTCCATTCCCTTTTTTGATCGGCGTCAGCACGGGGAGTTGATGAGCAGGGTCACGAATGATATTGAAAATGTCAGTTCCACTTTGAATAGTTCCGTCATCCAGATCTTTTCAAGTGTGCTGACACTTGTCGGGACGATCGGAGTCATGCTGTATTTGAGCCCTTTATTAACTATTCTAACCTTATTCATCGTTCCTCTCATGTTCTTCGGTCTGAGGTGGATAACGAACAGGACGGGAAAGCTGTTTAAAGCACAGCAGAAGAACCTTGGAGAACTGAATGGGTTTATAGAAGAAACGATTTCCGGACAACGGATCGTAAAGGCTTTTTCACAGGAAGATAAAGTGATCCGTGATTTTATCATCCGGAGTGAAAATTTAAAGAAAGCCGGATTCCTATCACAATCATACTCAGGGCTGATTCCAAAACTGATGAATTTACTGAACAACTTAAGTTTCACGGTAATAGCCGCTGTCGGAGGGTTTTTGGCGCTGAATGGCATAGGTACGGTTTCCATCGGGGTCATTGTCATTTTCACCGAGTACTCAAGGCAATTCACCCGTCCGCTCAATGACCTGGCTAACCAATTCAATACACTTCTCTCAGCTGTTGCCGGTGCTGAAAGGGTTTTCGCCATACTTGATGAAAAAGAAGAAGAAGTGGATGAGAAACAGGCTTCTGAACTTCGTGAAGTCCGCGGTGAGGTGGACTTTGAGGGTGTTTCCTTTTCGTATAATGATGAAGAGCAAACGATATATGATGTTAGTTTCCATGCAAAAAAAGGGGAGACCATCGCGCTTGTAGGTCCCACGGGGGCAGGTAAGACCACGATCATTAATCTTCTTGCCCGTTTTTACGAGCCGAACAGCGGCCGGATATTGATTGACGGCCAGGATATCCAACAGGTGACGAGGTCCAGCCTCCGTAAGCATATGGGCTTCGTTTTACAGGATTCCTTCTTGTTTCAAGGTACGATTCGTGAAAATATCCGCTACGGCCGGCTGGAGGCAGAAGATGAAGAAGTGGTGAATGCAGCCAAGCTTGCCAATGCCCATTCCTTTATCATGAAACTGCCAGATCGATACGATACCATCTTGAATCAAGATGGCAGTGGAATAAGTCAGGGGCAACGCCAGCTATTATCGATTGCCAGGGCTATTTTGGCGGATCCCGTATTATTGATTTTGGATGAAGCGACAAGTAGCATAGATACGATAACCGAGCTTAAAATTCAGGAAGCATTACACCGCTTGATGGAGGGAAGGACAAGTTTTGTCATTGCCCACAGATTGAATACAATTCAGCAAAGTGATCAAATCCTCGTACTTGATGAAGGAAGGATCATTGAAAAAGGATCCCATGATGAATTGTTGAGGCAGAGGGGTTTTTATTACGATCTAAACCGCAGCTCATTAAGGGAAAATCAGATAGGATAAAGAAAAAATGTGTGCCATCCGGCGCACATTTTTTGTGTTGGTCCCATAATGAGCATCATAAACTTGGGGATTGCATCCCGTTCATTTGATGAACCTTATAAAAATGCGTTCACACAATACGATTTTTATAAAGCATTGAAATCATTGATTCCACCAAAGTGGGAAAAGAGGGAATTATCGACAAAATAATGGAAAATACTTTACAAATTGACTAAATTGCTATTGCTAAAAAACCTTACGGTAACATATAATTCAGAATATATATAAAATTCTTTAAATTTAATGGGTACGGGGGGAAATATAGCCCTGGCCCCTAATAAATGAAGGTTTTTTATAGTTGTACACTAGATCGATAGAGAGGAGATGGAAAAAAATGAAAGCGCTTAAGTCTGTTATTCTTTGGGGGATCATATCTGCATTGGGTGCGGTGAGTTTTGGTTTCGTCGCGCTAAACCGGGGGGAAAGCATAAATGCCATGTGGATTGTTACTGCGGCACTCTGTGTTTATTCAATTGCATACCGCTTTTATAGTAAATTCATTGCACGGAAAGTGTTTGAGCTAGATGACAATCGCCAGACTCCATCGGAAGCGAATAATGATGGGAAAGATTATGTACCTACAAACAAATGGGTGTTGTTTGGCCACCACTTTGCAGCAATTGCCGGAGCTGGACCTCTCGTAGGCCCCATCCTTGCAGCTCAGATGGGATATTTGCCAGGGACGCTATGGCTTGTAGTCGGAGTTGTTTTGGCTGGTGCCGTACAGGATTTCATCATTCTTTTCGGTTCGATGCGCCGTAACGGCAAATCTTTGGGAGAAATGATCAAAGAGGAGATTGGACCGATTACAGGCTTGATAGCGATGGTCGGTATCCTCGGTATCATGATCATTTTACTGGCGGTACTTGCCCTGGTTGTCGTAAAAGCGCTGGTGGGCAGTCCGTGGGGAATGTTCACGATTGCCTCTACCATACCGATTGCAGTCCTTATGGGCATTTACATGCGTTATATAAGGCCGGGACGGGTTGGTGAAGGGTCGATTATCGGAATCATACTTTTGATGCTCGCGTTATATTTCGGCCGCTTTGTAGCCGAGAGCGCAACATTGGCGCCGATGTTCACTTTCGACGGGGAAACGATTGCCATCATGTTGATTGTCTATGGTTTCGTTGCTTCCGTTTTGCCAGTATGGATGTTATTGGCACCGCGTGATTATTTAAGTACATTCTTGAAAATCGGTACGATCATCGGACTTGCACTAGGCATCTTTATTGTCATGCCGAGCCTTGAAATGCCTGCCGTCACTCAATTCATCGATGGAACGGGACCTGTATTTTCCGGAAATTTATTCCCGTTCCTATTCATTACAATCGCTTGTGGAGCGGTATCGGGATTCCATGCACTCGTTTCCTCAGGTACGACTCCTAAAATGATTGAACGCGAATCGCATGCACGTCCAATCGGATACGGGGCGATGTTGACTGAATCCTTTGTAGCCATCATGGCGATGATTGCCGCCTGTGTATTGACGCCAGGTATCTATTTTGCCATTAACAGCCCGGGGGCCGTTGTGGGAACGGAACCAGCGCAAGTGGCTGCTACGATATCAGATTGGGGTTTCCTTGTGACACCTGAGATGATTACCGGCCTTGCAGACGATGTTGGGGAAGAGACCATTATATCCCGTACTGGAGGAGCTCCAACATTTGCAATCGGCATGGCCCATATCTTCTCGCAAGTGATTGGGGGGGCGTCCCTGATGGCGTTCTGGTATCATTTCGCGATACTGTTCGAGGCATTGTTCATATTGACCACCATTGATGCAGGAACCAGGGTGGGACGTTTTATGATACAGGATATCATCGGCACCTTTTACAAACCATTTGCCGAAACGAATAGATGGCTGCCCAATATAATTGCGACTGCCATTTGTGTAATCGGTTGGGGCTACTTCCTTTATCAAGGGGTCATTGATCCTCTTGGCGGAATCAATACCCTTTGGCCATTGTTTGGAATCGCGAATCAGATGCTTTCCGCCATTGCGTTGCTGCTTGGGACGACGGTCCTTTTCAAAATGGGCAAAAAAGCGTACACATGGGTCACTCTTGTGCCCACTACATTCTTGTTGATAGTGACCATGACGGCAGGGTGGCAAAAGCTGTTCCACGAAAACCCGGCAATTGGCTTTTTAGCACATAAGGATAAATTTAAAGCGGCTTATGATAGTGGGGAAGTTCTTGCTCCGGCAGCCAATCTGGCCGAGATGAAGCGGGTCATCGTCAATGATTATGTGGATGCTGCCCTATGTGCCATCTTCATGATCGTGGTGATCACGGTCCTGATTTCTGCCATTAGGTTATGGATAAAAGTCTTGAAGAACCAGAAAATAGATTTACATGAAACGCCTTATGTATCAAGGTCGTCATAAGGGAGGGAAAGCGATGTTGAAAAGAATAATGACAATTCTCAGCTACAGAAAGCAATTCGTCAGTTTGCTCGTCGGCGTGCCAAGTTATGATACGTATGTGGCACATATGAAAAAGCATCATCCTGAAGATCCCGTGAAAACCAGGAAAGAATTTTTCTGCGAAGCCCAGGATGAACGGTATAACGCAAAGGGTGGGAAAGTGTCTCGTTGCTGTTAATGAATATTTATTGAAGGGCCCTCAATAGGAGGGCCCTTTTTTTAATGGTTTTTTCGAGGGTGAATAAGTGGAGGGTAAAATGTGACAGACGTGGAGTCGTGAAGATGGAAAAGTAACTATTAAACCAAAAAAATCACATTTGCTGGTTCTTTATTCTTATTGATGTTATTTAATCTAACATTTTTTTCTGAAAAACACAAAAATTAAGTTGAATTATTAGAAAATTAAGTATATGATAAAAAATATAACATAATAGTGTTAATAAACATAACATATATATAAAGGGGGAAAAAACAGTATGCAAATGGCAGATTCGGTATTCATGTTTTTGGCGACGATGATGGTTTGGCTAATGACACCAGGGATTGCCCTATTTTATGGAGGGATGGTAAAAAGTAAAAATGTCTTGAATACGGCAATGCATAGTTATATGCCTCTGGCTGTCATTTCTATTCTTTGGGTGCTGATTGGGTATTCATTATCATTTTCACCTGGTAATTCACTTCTGGGCGGTCTGGACTGGGTTGGTTTAAAGGATGTGGGTTTTGCACCTGGACCTTACAGCAAAACAATTCCCCATAGTTTGTTCATGTTATTCCAAATGACTTTTGCCGTTTTAACGGTCTCGATCATTGCTGGTGGCATTGCCGAGCGGATGAGGTTTTCAGCATTCCTGATTTTTACGATCCTATGGTCTTTATTCGTATATGCTCCCGTTGCACACTGGGTATGGGGTGGAGGCTGGTTAGCGGAACTGGGTACACTTGACTTTGCAGGTGGCAACGTTGTTCATATATCTTCAGGGGTTGCAGGTTTGGTATTGGCAATCATGTTAGGTAAAAGGAAAGAGTCGGGGGACAGTGCGCCGCATAATCTTCCTTTAACATTTCTTGGAGGATCATTAATTTGGTTCGGTTGGTACGGCTTCAACGTCGGAAGCGCACTGACAATCAATGGAGTGGCGATGAATGTATTCGTTAATACAGCTGTTGCAGCAGCTGCTGGTATCATTGGATGGCTGATCGTCGAGTATATGGCTAATAAAAAGGCAACATTGCTGGGTGCAGTATCCGGAGCCATTTCTGGTTTGGTGGCCATTACACCCGCTTGCGGATTCGTAACGCCCGCATCATCAATCATCATCGGTGTCATCGGCGGTGCCGTTTGTTTCTGGGGCGTATTCTTCCTGAAAAATAAACTGGGTTACGACGATGCGCTTGATGCTTTCGGATTACATGGGATCGGCGGGACTTGGGGGGGCATAGCTACAGGTTTGTTCGCGACAACTTCCGTAAACGAAAGCGGTGCAAATGGTTTATTCTATGGAGATTTCAACTTGTTGTGGAAGCAGCTTGTAGCGATCATTGCGACCTATATCTTCGTTGCCGTGGTCACTTATATCGTTGCTAAAGCCATTAACCTTTTCGTACCGTTGCGTGTCAGTGAAGAAGATGAGTCAATGGGGCTTGATCTTACACTTCATGGAGAAAAAGCTTATCACGAATCAATCTAAAAGGGGGTGCCCATATGTCCGAGATTTTAACGAAAATAGAAATCATTACACGTCCTATCCAATTTGAACAATTCAAAGCGGAACTTGCGAAAATAGGGGTAAGCGGAATGACAGTATCGGAAGTAAAAGGAACGGGTCTTCAGAAAAGTTATGTGGAAACATATAGGGGCAGAAATCGTGAAATGTCATTGCATGATCGAATGAAAATCGAAATCGTCGTGTGTGAAGTGCCAGTTCAGGATGTTGTGGATGTAGCAAGGAAATTCTTGAGTACCGGTAAACCGGGTGACGGTAAAATCTTTATATATGAATTGGCGAATGTTGTGAATATCCGTACCGGTAAAGAAGGTCATGATGCGCTAAAGAATGACATCTGATGCTGTGATCAATTCCGCCGGATACAGAAGATTAAAGAAAGGGAGCTGAAAATGGGGAGACTGGTCCGAATTGTTAATGCAAAAAAACAGAAGATCGTTAATACGCTCATTTCAGAGGATGTATATCAACCTGATGACCGACCCTTTTTATTGGAATTGCCACTGAAAAATTTAGAAGAGATGTTATCACTCCGATTAAAATCCCCGTTTCAAAATCCCCCTTCAAAAAAATGACCTTTCAGCCGTTATCCTAGGAGAGCGGCTTTTTTGTTTGATGTCCGCTGGATTTTGATATTTAAATGTTTGTATAATAAGGAAACTTTTTTCTTGAATCCCCCATGGAAATCGGGGAGCATTCCAACTATAATGAATAAGGACATAAATTTAAATACGATTTTTTTGCTTTTTTCGACGCTTTTCGCTTAGTTACTTCAATTTTTCTTTAATTTTCCGAAAAGTGAATTCAAAAAAATGTAAGTTTACCAAAAAACTATGAATTACTTCATGAATGCCCTGCTTAAAAATGGGGGAATTATTAATATGTTCTTTTAAGAGGTGAAAGGAAATGGATCAATTTACGGTCGAATCCGTTTTAAATATCATCAGGGAGTTTGTACCGAAGGATGCTTCAATTTCTGTGGCTGATTCCGAAAAATACATTTATTATCAACCGAGCAAACAAGTGGACTTAAGAATAAAACCAGGTGATTTAATCAGTGAAAATACGGCGACATATAAAGCGCTGAGCATCCGTAAAAAAATAGGGGTGCAAGTTGAAAGTAATGTATTTGGCGTACCTTACTATGGGCTGAGTGTCCCTATCATGGACGAGGGCAACCCTTTAGGGGCGGTAACGGCCATCTTGCCGTCAAAGCCATTGATTTTACCGACATCATTCCTGACCATTAAAACAGATGATCGCTGGATACCGCTTCCATACGATGAAATTATGTATTTGGAAGCTCAAAATAGGAAAACTAAAATTCAGTCCGAACGTGTGAGTGGATTTCATAAAATGAATTTAAGTGAATTGGAATTCATTTTACCTAGTGATTTATTCATTCGTGTGCACCGTTCGTACATCGTCAATATCAACTATATACAAGAGATCCTCCCTGATTTCCATTCTACATTTTTATTGATAATGAAAGACAACTCCAAAATCCAGGTCAGTCAAACATATGCAAGTCAATTCAGGAGGGCTTTGGGGTTTTAGTGATTCTCCTTTGTGTGAAAGAAATGCTGGTTTATGCCCAATTTAAGGCTTTTCATTCGAAAATGAATGTGACGATTACACAGGATTGGTAAAATTAAGTGTAAGAAAAGCGAAAAATGGGGGTCTTTTGTATGAACGAAAGCGTTTTCAAAAAAATTCGCAACGAACAATTTAAGGGGAAAGTAGTTACAGCGGAAGAAGCAGCATCATGGATTAAAAATGGGATGAAACTCGGTATGAGTGGATTTACCCGTGCTGGTGATGCTAAAGTTATTCCGATGGCTCTAGTTGAAAGAGCTAAAACTGAAAAGTTCAAAGTTGACGTTTATACTGGTGCCTCATTAGGACCGGAAGTCGACCAACATATGGCGGAAGCGGGTATCATAAATAAACGTTTGCCATTCCAAGCGGATAAAGGCATTCGCAATAAAATCAATGCTGATGAAGTAACTTATGTGGATCAGCATTTGTCTCATACGGCTGAACAAGTTCGTCAAGGCATTGTCGGACCAATTGATTTTGCAATCATCGAAGCATTGGCGATTACGGAAGATGGATTGATCATCCCGACAACTTCTGTAGGCAACTCAGCCATATTCGTTCAAGAAGCTAAACATGTGATCATTGAATTGAACGTATCCCATCCAGAAGGATTGGAAGGGATGCATGATATATATACACCGGCTAAACAAGGGGAACGCGAACCGATTCCTATGACTAAAGCAAGTGATCGCCTAGGATCGATCGGCATTGCGGTTGATCCCGAAAAAGTAATGGGAATCGTCGTTTCTACAGATCTTGATGCACCTTCCACAATCGTGCCGCCGGATGAAGAAACTGCAACAATCGCCAACCACCTCATTAACTTCCTTCGTGGAGAAATAAAGGCTGGCCGTTTAACTGAAAGCCTTGCTCCGCTTCAGTCGGGTGTAGGTTCAGTGGCAAATGCAGTATTCGCTGGCTTCCTTGATTCTGAATTCAAAGATTTGGAGGTTTATTCAGAAGTGCTGCAAGATGCGGTATTTGATCTGATCGATGCTGGAAAGGTTAAATTCGCTTCAGGGTGTTCGATTACATTAGCTGAAGAAAAAGGGAAACAAGTTTACGGTGAGCTTGAAAAATACCGTGATAAGCTAGTTCTTCGTCCACAAGAAATATCTAATCATCCTGAAATCATCCGTCGTTTGGGCTTGATTTCAATCAATACAGCGTTAGAGTGTGATATCTATGGTAACGTAAACTCGACACATGTTTCTGGGACAAGAATGATGAATGGAATTGGCGGATCAGGAGATTTTGCCCGTAATTCACGCCTAGGAATTTTCGTAACGAAATCATATGCAAAAGGCGGAAAAATTTCCAGTATCGTTCCTTTCGTTTCTCATGTGGATCATACTGAACATGATGTGGACGTATTAGTGACAGAGCAAGGGATCGCTGATTTACGTGGCTTGGCACCAAAAGAGCGCGTAGAGTTAATCATAGAAAACTGTGCTCATCCTGATTACCGACCACAGCTACGTGCATACTTCACTGAAGCTGTTGCGCAAACGGGCGGGCATCAAACTCCGCACATTCTTGAAAAAGCATTTTCATGGCATACGAACCTAGCTAAAAACGGTACGATGCTTGAAGCGGTTCTTCAAGATCAAAAATAAGACTCAAAACCCCGCTGATAAAAAGCGGGGTTTTTTATTGGGTCCGTGTCCGATATAGGTGAAAACCAATGAATCTTTCGTCACATCAATGGAATATTGAAAGGTAAATAGATTATTTCTCCTAAGTAATTTGTATGGTGTTTCCTATTGGGATTCTTTTTCCTGCGACAAATAACAGATTTAAAGTGTAAAATGATGCTTAACCATCAAAAAGTTAGGGAACTGTATCTTTAGGCTTTTTTCTATTATTTTTATATATAATTATTCATCCAAGTTATAGAAATATGGTAAACTGCTAACAATGAATGATTACATACATAGGATTTTTCGCATTTATGATGTTGTTTCCTTAGAAATAGGGAGTTAAATAGAATTGCTTATAGTGGAGGAGATAATTTGTTCAAGCAAAAACTGCATTTTTGGACGTTAGAGTTATTACTATTGTCTTTACTTTTTTATGTTGGTACAAAGATTTCTTTTCTTTTTGAACCAATAGTCATTTTTACATCTACATTGTTCTTTCCAATCTTGATTTCGGGTTTTCTCTACTTCCTGTTCAATCCCACTGTTGATTTCCTCGTTAAAAGGAGAGTGCCTAGGGGATTGGCGATTTTATTGCTTTACGTATTTTTCCTTGGGTTGATTAGTTTACTTGTCGGTCTGGTTGGCCCGTCACTTTCCAAACAGGTTACGGATTTACTCAATAACCTTCCGGATTATTTCAATCAAACAAGGAAGTTCATTGAAGATTCAGCGGAGTCAAAATGGTTTTTATGGACGGTGGAACAAGATTATGTACCTCTGCAAGAAGTAGGGGATTCACTGCAAAAATATTTGACGAACTTACCTAGTAATATAACGAACAGTTTAACTTCCGTTTTCAGCGTGGTGACGAATATCACTTTAGTTGTCGTAACGGTTCCTTTCATCCTGTTTTATATGTTGAAGGATGGGGATAAGCTTCCGGCCGCCATTATGAAATTCGTACCGGTTCGTTATAGAAAACCAGCTTTAACAGTACTTCAGGAAACTGGCGGGACGCTTACTACATACATACAAGGGCAGATGCTTGTTTGCATGTTTGTCGGGATCGGAACGTTCATCGGATATCTAATCATTGGGTTGCCTTATGCGTTCTTATTCGCGCTGATTGGCGCCGTAACCAATATCATTCCATATGTAGGTCCGTTTATCGGAGCCGCTCCTGCCGTCATTGTGGCGTTGATCCATTCACCGACAGAGGCATTATTGGTCATTCTGGTTGTAACGGTCATTCAGCAATTGGATGGTAATTTCATTTCACCGTTAGTCATCGGGAAGAAATTGAACACACATCCGCTTACCATCATCATCCTATTGCTTGTCGCCGGAAACATTGCCGGTATCATCGGCATGATTTTGGCGGTTCCGACTTACTCTGTTGTTAAAACGATCGTATTGAATATCGTAAAATTCATCAGGATCCGAAAAGAGGAAAAGCTTGGAGAAGATATATTGGAATGAAAAAACGGGTCAGACTCAATTGAGTCGGGCCCGTTTTCTTATTGGGGTAAATAGGTCACAAACCTAAGGAAATATATTTTACTTCCAGGAATTCTTCGATGCCCTGGTGTCCGCCTTCACGGCCGAGTCCGCTTTGCTTGAATCCGCCGAATGGAGCTTGCGGAACGGAAGGAAGTCCATCGTTCAAGCCAACAATACCGAATTCAAGTGCCTCGGTGAATTTGATGCCCTTTGTGATGTTTTCAGTGAAGACGTAAGCTGCCAAACCGAAGATGGAGTCATTTGCCCTCTTGATTGCCTCTTCATCAGTCTTAAAGGAGGCAATGGGAGCTAGTGGACCAAATGTTTCTTCCTTCATGCAGAGCATGCTGTCATCAATGTTGGACAATACGGTCGGTTCAAGAAAAAGGCCGCTTATTGATTTACCGCCAGCTTCGAGCTTAGCGCCGCTGCTGATTGCTTCATCAATTTGTTTTTGAACCTTATCCACTGCATTTTGATCGATAAGCGGACCGATATCGACGCCATCTTCCAGTCCATTTCCTACCTTTAGTTCCTTGACCTTGGCAACGAGCTTTTCGATGAAGGCCTCTTGAATGGCTTCGTGGACATAAATGCGATTTGAACAGACGCATGTTTGTCCTGCGTTACGGAATTTTGAACTGATGATGCCATCAACCGCTTTATTAAGGTCGGCATCCTCAAGAACGATTGCTGGTGCGTGACCTCCGAGTTCTAGCGAGATTTTCTTTACCGTGTCTGCGGAGCCCCTCATCAGGGTTTTGCCGACTTCTGTAGAACCGGTAAACGTCAATTTACGAACCCTCGTATCTTGAAGCCAAGTTTCGCCGATTTCTGAGGATTTTCCTGTCACGACGTTGATGACCCCTTTTGGAATGCCAGCTTCTTCGGCTAATTCAGCCATTTTTAAAGCTGTTATGGGAGTCAGGTTTGCCGGTTTAATGACGACTGTGCAGCCGACGGCAAGCGCTGGTGCCACTTTTCTTGTAATCATGGCTGCAGGAAAGTTCCAAGGCGTAATGACAGCTACAACTCCGACAGGCTGTTTAGTAACGAAAAGCCGCTTATTGGACACGGAAGCAGGAATCGTTTCGCCGTACACCCTTTTTCCTTCTTCGGCAAACCAAGATAAAAAGCCATTGGCATATGTCATTTCACCAAGAGCTTCTTTAAGGGGCTTTCCTTGCTCTTCAGTCATGATTTTTGCCAGTTCTTCTTTATGATCATCAATCAATCGATGCCATTTCCAAATTAGTTCAGCACGTTCGTAGACTGAGAGTGCAGCCCAGCCCGTAAAGGCTTCATATGCGGCATCTGCAGCCTTCGCCGCTTCAGTTGCACCGCCTTTAGGAACGGTGGCAACTACTTCATCCGTTGCCGGGTTTCTCACTTCAATTTTATCCAATCCAAAATCCGACCACTCACCGTTAATAAATAATCCGTAATCCTTCATGATAAAACCTCCTAATTTGGTTAAATCCATCAAACTACTAAACTTCTAACTTTATACTTTTACCTGTTACATAAAAGTATAAACACTTTTCAGTGATTCTGAAATTTATTTGTTTGGCTATTTATAGAAAATTGGCTATTCATTGCTAGAAAGGGAGGAATACACACAAAAAAAAGAGGTGCAAGCTGCACACCTCTTCATTCAAGGTTCGATTATTTTTCCGATGAAACAGCCACTTCATTCATATCATCTGAGATGGCTTGGTTTGGATTGAATTCACCTTCTGATTTAGAAATGACCACCGTAGCGACACTGTTACCGATTAGATTGGTGATGGCGCGTGCTTCTGACATGAAGCGGTCGACTCCAAGCAGTAATGCCATTCCTTCAACTGGAATCATTGGGAAGGCAGCTAATGTTGCAGCAAGTGTGATGAAACCGGATCCCGTTACACCGGCAGCACCTTTGGATGTTAACATCAAGATTCCTAGAAGGGTCAATTCCTGCCAGATGCTTAAATCGACACCATAGGCTTGGGCGATGAAAATCGCAGCCATGGATAAGTAGATGGAAGTGCCATCAAGGTTGAAAGAATAACCGGTTGGGACAACCAAACCGACTACCGATTTTGAGCAACCGTATTTTTCGAGTTTTTTCATCACGCTTGGCAGGGCGGATTCCGATGAAGAGGTTCCTAAAACTAAGAGGATCTCTTCTTTTATATAGGCAATGAACTTGAAAATATTAAAGCCATACATTTTTGCAATCGAGCCAAGGATAAGAACGATGAAAAGTGCCATTGTGATATAAACACTGCCCATTAATTGTCCTAACGAGGATAAAGAACCAAGGCCAAACTTACCGATTGTATAAGCCATTGCTCCAAATGCGGCCAATGGAGAAACTTTCATGATCATACCGACGATGCCGAAGAAAATGTCGGCAATATGCTGAAAGAAAGAAACGACTGGCTGCACTCTCGGTCCCATTGCTGCCATCGATAATCCGAATAATACGGCAAAGAATAGAATAGGTAGTAAGTCTCCGCCAGCCAGTGCGGCAACGGCATTATCAGGAATGATATTAGAAATGAAAGCAACGGCGCCATGTTCCGTTTCGGAAGCGGCTGTCGTATATTGTGATACATCTCCGCCCTCGACTGAATCGATGTTAAAGCCTTTACCAGGTCCCAGCAGATTGACCACGATGATTCCGATGGCAAGTGCGAAAGTGGTAACGATTTCAAAATAAAGCAAGGCCTTTCCGCCGATGCGGCCAACCTTTTTCATATCACCCATACCGCCGATTCCGATTACGACGGTTAAGAAGATGATTGGTGCGATGACCATTTTAATCATTTTAATAAATAAATCAGCCAATATCTTTAGTTGTTCACCGAAAGCAGGGAAGAAGAAACCGACTGTTATACCCAGAATGATACCGATGATGACCTGAACTGTTAAATTTTTTAATATTTTCAAGGGGCATTCTCCTTTGTTATATGATAGCGCTTTCTTAACTTGATAATAGTGTAACAGAAGAAAGAATCAGAATATTCTTTTGGTGATATTGTTTTCTTTTTGTTCTTTTTGGTCTTGGGGATTCTGAATAACTGAAGAGGAATTAAAAGTGAAGATTAGGATATAAAGAGATTACTAAGCCGTAAAAAAAAATACCGGTGGAGCACCGGTATTGGCGAAAATCAATTTTCAAATGGTTTTATTAGTGCATATAGGGTTCCGATCACAGGAAGTTTCAAACCGACCTTGTCGGCTAGGCGCAGTGCACCGCCCTGTAAATGTTCCACTTCGAGGGTTAGGCCCTTCCGGCGGTCCTGGTGCATCGAAGAGGTGGATTCATCAGGTAAGCCTGCCATGTTTTCCAACGCTTGAGCAATATTCTCCACAGTAATTCCGACGTCATAAGCATTTGCAAGCTCCTTCATTTCAACAAGGACCTTTTCTAGCAATCCATTGGTTTCCGGGTATCTCCGTATCGTGCCGATAGGGAGGTTCGATGCTGTTGTCACACCGGAAAACGCGGTGATGAACATGTATTTGATCCACATCCTGATCAATATGTTTCCCGTTCTGCTTACCTTCATGATAGCTGATCCCGCCGCCTGTTCGAATTCATCACATATCTTTTTTTGTGACGGATGAAGCGGGCCATAGATTAAATCGTGATTTTCATTGGAGTGAATGACATGCCCTTTTTCATCAAGGGTGGCGATGATGAAGGCACTTCCCCCCAAGACGGCTTCATCGCCCAACGCCTCCTGTAAAATGGATATATGCTCCAATCCATTCAGAAGCGGGAGAACCTTTGCGCCCTTTTCAACAAGCACCTTTAAATCTGTAAGGGTGCCTTGCAGATGCTGGCCTTTTACGGCGAGAATCACGAGGTCGACCTTTTCGATGTCATTTACATTCTCTGTGATATGAAGGTCGTTGAATTGGTAGTTTCCATGTGGGCTGGTTATGCTGATCCCGTTTTCCTTCAATTGTTTGGCGCGGTTTTTTCGGACAAGGTATTGAACCTCCTGTCCGGCCTGCTGCAACCTGCCCCCAAAGTAGGAGCCCAGTGCCCCGGCCCCTATAATGACAATATTCAAAGCGCACACCTCTCTTTTGATTAAGATGTACTAATCATAACATTGACTGAAATTTCAGTAAATATTTCCGTTTGAAGGTCAACTGGTTGTTTAGATGTTTGTAAGAATGGGAAAAACAAAAGACCAGCCTGAAAGGTTTCAGGCTGGTGCTTATCATTATTTATAGATTTTTACTTTAACGGTTTTTCTGCCCCAATTGATAGCTTTTGAATGAGAAGAGTAGAAGACGTCAATTTTATTCCCTTTGATTGCGCCGCCTTTATCTGCCGCAATGGCATCCCCGTATCCTTCTACATGAACTTTTGTTCCTAGTGGAATGACCTTAGGGTCGACCGAGATGGCTTTTACGTTAGGGTTTTTCTTTAAGTTAAGACCAGATGCTGTAATCCCGCTGCAGCCTTTGCAGTTCGCAGTGTAAGCTGTTGCCTTCACCGTGATCGTTTTATATTTCTTGGATGATGATGATGTTTTTGCTTTAGCTTTAGGTTTAGCAGAGGTCGATGTTTTCTTGACCTTTAAAACTTGTTTTGGATGGATGTTATCTTTTTTCAGGTTATTCCAACTTTTGAGTTGATTGACTGTTATATTATGTTTATTGGCGATACCCCATAGTGTGTCGCCGCTTTTAACTTTGTATGTAGTAGTAGCAGCCGATGAAACTCCGGAAAAACTAAATACCAAAAAGAAAGCAGTGAATAGTGGAAGTAGTATTTTTTTCAAAATGAATAGTCTCCTTTGTTTTAAATCGTAGACTTAGAATAACAGGTCTTTATGACAATAATGTTTCGGTGGAATAGTAATTGTG
Source organism: Peribacillus sp. SRI_006 (assembly GCF_057586375.1). Lineage (NCBI taxonomy): Bacteria > Bacillati > Bacillota > Bacilli > Caryophanales > Bacillaceae > Peribacillus > Peribacillus sp. SRI_006. The sequence goes on from NZ_JBYCZT010000003.1 coordinate 142,710, forward strand.
TTACAAAAAGGTTTCCCTTGATAAATAAATGTAATATAAACTAGGTCAAAAGTACTTATCTGTTAAATGTAAATATATTATTTATTATGTCAGTATAAGCGTATTTTTGTTAAATAGTGTTGCTGTAATGGCGTATCCTGTTTAATGAGGTAATATATGGATGTGAAATCCCTGGTTTTAAAGTCCTGTATATTTTGTAAAAAAACAACGTAATATTAGACGATTGAATGCTGTTTATTTTAGTAGGAGAGGATATGCGGAACATGGAAAAAGCCGACATCTATGTGATGCCGGCACAAACTGTAGACAAAATCGATGAAAATCGAGTTTGTCTAATTTTTTTTGAGAGCTTGTTAAAATTCGAACATTGATTTCCATTCCAGGCACTCGCTTTCCGCGGGCGGTCCGGGAGCCTCCGCGGCGCCTTTGCGCCTGTGCGGTCTCCCTTGGATGCGCTTTTCCCGCAGGAGTCTCGCACCTTTTGTTTCAATCAACTTTGTTTTTAAAATGTAGATAGACTTCTTTTTGTCTATATGCAGGCTTTTTTCATGATTTGGATTAATGTAAAACAAATTCAGAAGCGAAATCGACCAGCATTTTTTGATAGACTGCTACTGATTCAAGATTGACGCATTCCCTATCTCCATGCCAGTTCTCGCCTATTGGTCCGAATTCAATCGCTGGGATATCATATGCCGCAAAAAAGACGGTATCTGCAGAGCCATGTTGTCCGAAAATGACAGCGTCTTGCATGGTGTTTCTTTCGATAATCGGTCGGAGCAAAGTGATGAATGGGTCTGACTCTTCGGTTTTTACAGGTTTACTGTACATATTAAGGTGAACATTTTTTCCTGTCACACTTTCGATCTGAGCAATGATATCTTCCATTGTTTGCGTAGGGAGATAACGAATATCAAGACTTAGCAAACAAGCATCCGGTACCTTATTATAGACATCCCCGCCTTTTATTTTTGCTAGGTTAAGTGAAGGGGAAGAGTAAAGGGGGGTATGATCCCGGGTGAATGGAAGTTCCTTTATTTTTTGATAGAGATCATAGGCCTTTTCAATTGCATTCACGCCTTCCCATGGACGGCTTCCGTGTGCAGATTTGCCGGATACTTCAATATCGAGACGAAGGGCACCCTTTGCCTGGAGTCCGATTCCCAATTGCGTCGGTTCAGCACAAATTACAAAGTCCCCCCGATAACCATGTTTCGCTAAATATCCGGAACAGTTCAACCCGCCAATCTCTTCATCCGATACGATCTGTAGCTGGATTTTTAAACCTAAGTCCTTATCTTTCAGTTCGGTAAATGCACACATCATCCCTGCAACCCCAGCTTTCATATCGGCTGTTCCGCGTCCATATAAATTTCCTTCATGAACCTCAGGAAAAAATTGATCCGGCGTACCGCTGACAACATCGACATGGCCATTCCAAATTAGGGTTTTATCTCCGCTGCCAATCTCGCTAACAAGCATTTTATAACCGTTATTTACGATCACATTCACGGTAAGTCCTTGATCTTTAAGCCAGTCCGCACAGTAATCTACCGCTTGGTTGGCTCCTTCTTTCGATGAACTGTCGATGGATACTAAATCTTTAAGTAACTCGATGAGCAAAAAGAAAACCTCCTAAAAATATGCATACTACTATTATATATACCCTTTCTGAGTAAGGGTTAACTCGAAAATATTTTCCTGTTAAATAACGTTTAGCATTTTCATCCCCTGGGGTATGTAAAGGGGGAGCGACAATTTACATTCTTTAAGGAGGATGATAGATATGGATAAACGTATAATTGGTGTATATGAAACTGGAGAAGAAGCCATTAAGGCTGTTGAGTCATTACAGGCCCAAGGGTATAATCGTGAAGATATTTCAGTGGTAGCTAAAGATAAAGAAGAATTAAATGCAGTGAATGAAGAAACGGGTACAAAAGTTGAAGAGGGGCTCGCAGCTGGTGCGGCGACTGGAGGCATTTTGGGCGGTGCTGCCGGATTATTGGCAGGTGTGGGTGCGTTGGCGATTCCGGGAATCGGGCCGGTACTGGCTGCTGGACCGCTTGCTGCAACATTAGCCGGAGCGGCTGTAGGCGCTGGAACAGGAGGATTGGCCGGTACATTAATCGGAATGGGCATACCTGAAGACGAAGCGAATCGTTATGAAGCGGATGTAAAGAGCGGCAAATTGCTTGTGTTAGTCGATTCGGATGCTAGAAAATCCAGTTCTTCTTACTCGGGAATAACCGAAACCGATGAAACGCTGACGAATGGCAGAAGAACTCTATAAGTCGTACTTTTAAAAAGGACGGATCCCTTAGGGGGCCGTCCTTTTTTTGATTAGAATGTGAATTTCTTTATTTCTTTGTGCATTTCCTGGGATAGGGCATCCAATTCACTAGCCAGGGCATTTAATTGTTCCATGGAAGCATTCGTTTGTTCTGCGGAAGCTGATACTTCTTCAGTTCCTGCCGCAGTTTCCTGACTGATTGAATTTAATTTTTCTGCATTGCCCGCCATCCGTGTGACCTCGTTTACCATATCGTTCATCATCTCTTTTATTTCGTCAAAATTGCTGAATGTGGTCGTGATGATGGATGCAATGTGACTGAAAGCATTTTCCGTATCCGTTACAGAAGTATCCTGAAGATGGATTTTTTGATTGACTTGACCAATCAAATGAACGGTATTGGTTGTATCTGTTTGCATGGCTTGAATGATTTCAGAGATTTCTTTCAGTGATTTTTCCGTTTGTTCGGCCAATTTCTTCACTTCATCGGCAACAACAGCAAACCCTTTTCCGTGTTCACCAGCCCTCGCTGCTTCGATGGCAGCATTCAGGGCGAGTAAATTCGTTTGTCCTGCAATCCCGCTTATGGTTTTTACGATCGCACTGATATCATTGGATCGTGCATCCAATGATTTGACTGCCGTGCTCATCTTATTGGATATCTGGGACGTTTCATTGAATTGTTGTTTCAGGCCTTGTACTTGAGTGATTCCGTTTTCGGAAGCCTTGAACATATTTTCGGATTCCGTGGCCATTTTTCTCGTTTGCGCTTCAAGATCATTGATTTTGTCAGCCAATAGCTTTACGGCCATTTCGTTATTCTGCCCGACTTCGATTTGGTCTATGGCACCGGCTGCTATTTGTTCCATCGTCATGGCCACTTCGTTAGCTGCCGCTGAATTTTCATCGGTACTGGCCACTAGCGTCATGGAGGAATCCGATACTTTATCGGAAAGGTTGTTGACAACCCCTAACATATGACTCATATTCCTGGTCATTAAGCTGATGTCTTCTGCAAGTTGGCCAAGCTCATCTTTTCTGGAAATGGAATTCCAGGAGGTGAAATCGCCGTCAGCCATTTTCCGTATGGATTCCTGCAGCTTTTTAATGGGATTCGTTAAAGAACGGGTGATGAAGATGGCAGATAGTGCAGTGACGGTAAAGACAATCAACAGTGTGATGACATTTTCGACTATCATCGGGCTTGCCCGTACTTTCACTTCATTTTCCTCCATTTCCCCTGCTATTCTCCATCCGGTGGTAGGATTTGTGGCGTATCCGACGATCCGGCTCTTCCCTTCAAATTCCTCGATCATTGATCCGGATTCACCTTTCATTTTTTTGAAAATATTTTCCTTTGATATATCCTGTTGAATTTTTTCCTTGTCTGGATGTGTAACGAATGCCCCTTTCTGATCAAGCAAAACCGTATAGCCCGTTTCGCCGAATTTCGTTTGATTGACCATCGTGATCAATGTATCGATCGAGATGTCGACACCTAGCACGCCTATTAATTCATCTCGATCATCATATATGGCCTTTGCTGCCGTAATGACAAGTTCATTCGTAGCCTGATCAGTATAAGGTTCCGTCCAAATGGTCTTATTTTTTTGTTTTAATGCGGATTGATACCATTCCCTTTGTCTCGGATCGAAGTCAGCCGGCAAATCCGCTTTAGGGAATATTAATGTTTTTCCATCTTTCTCGGTGCCAAGGTATAAACCATTTATTTCAGAACTGCTTGACTGTGTATGGGAAAACTCATCCATTATGGATTCGGGGTTCTTATCATAAGTCCTCATGATAGGATACTTACTGATCCTATCCAATTGATTTTACGTTTTATGAAAGAAGGTCTCGAAAGAATCGTTCATTGACTTGACTTGCTCTTCCGTCGATCCGGTAATTTCCTGGGTCGTCAACTCGATACTATTTTTATAGCTCATGTAGGAAATGGCCATTCCGCTTATCATGATCAAAGCTAAAAAGGGAATCAATATTTGTTTTTTCAGCGAATTAAAATACCAGTCTGTCAGTCTTTTCATCTGTAAAATTCTCCTTATATACTTCTAATTAATTTTGACTTCTATTTGATATTTCGGTCTTCTTTCGCTTTTTTTGAAGGGACAAGTTAGAAAATTCCAATATTAATTTTGTCGTGAAGTGCAAAGGTGGGAAGGGGGTGGAATATAGTGGATAAAAAAAGAGCTGACTGCCATGGTCAACTCTTTCATTCATTGAATACTATTCGAATTGGATATTTTTTGTCCTGTCCATATACCATGTGTAAAACTCGTCTGCATATTCAACGGATACATCTTGGAGCTTTGTATGGTGTACAGGCTTGGAGCGGTTGATCGTTTCAATTGTGGCAAGCCCGAAAAACTTTTGCAGCTTCGAACGTTCCACCTCAATTTGAATGACCTTGCTTCTTTTGGTAATGAATAGTGATGTTTCCAAACTTCCGGATTTGAACTGAATGAACTCATCATTTAACAAGTAACGGCTATTTTTGTAATCCATTATTCTCAATGTATAAATGAGGACGAGTAAAATCAGCGAGATATACCATAGGGAGGGTTTGAAATAATAAATCGCCAATGTTGAGAGAATCCAGAAAAAGCTAGGCCGCAGCATTCGGATTTTGAAGGCCTGTTTCGATAGTGACCTCATTGATCGTTCCACTTTGTAAGCTGGTAAAATCTCTTCTACCATCCCGTATGCCCGTTCAATTGATAAAAAAGGATAGAGGGTGTTCGTTTCCAGCTCTTCATCACCGGTGCTTCCTGCACTGATCAGTTTCACTTCTGCCAACCCCAGCACTCTTTTAATGATTGATTGGGTGATTTCGACTGCTTGTACTTTTTCTTTCCGAATGGAAAAAGCGGATTCGTCCAGTACACCTTTCTTGATATATATGCGCTCGTGATCGGATGAAATTTCATATTTTCCATATTTAACGAATGTGGAAACGATTCCGAAGGCAACGGCGACACATATGAGGCCTGCAATAACGATGGTAATGATCCACCATTTATCCAATAACTTGGCAAGTAACCCTTCGGCATTCTCCAAATCAATAAAATCATCGAGTGTATTATATAACGTAGCCAATATCGGGATAAGAGCCAGGAAACTGAGTGATGTAAAGGAAGCTTTCAGCACATCATGTTTGCTAGGAGTGAAATGGATCGTTTTTTCAATGGCTGGTTCCATATCCTCAGCAATTCGTTCTTCGGAAATATCAATAACCGGAAGTTCCTGTTTTGAGGCATATTCCCCCTCAAGCCGTTCGGCTTCTTTTCGGGAAATCATCTCGAAAGGTACGCTACCCTCATCACCAGTCATCCCCGTTTCGAATGTTAAAGAGGTCAATCTGAAAATCTTATGAAATAACGTCGTGCGTTGCTGGACATTCTGAACCTTATGAAGCGGGACAGTTCGATACGATTTCGAGACAAGCCCTGAAGTGATGTATAAGGTACCTTCTTTGATTTGGTATTTGTATGTATACCATCTAAGGATGACAGAAATGACTTTCCAAACCAAATAAACTAGAAAGCCGATTTGGAGTACCTTCATATACATCTTTTCAGAACCGAAATTCAGGACATAAAGCATGATTATGAAAAATACATTTCCCTTCAGCAATTTCCAAAATTCGAAAGGGATTTTGAAAGGGTGTAATCGTTTTGCGTGTTCTTCCATCATTAATCCACTTCCTTAATTTTTGCGAAATGGGCAATTTTATCTCGTAATTCATACGCCTCTTTCTCGGGGATGGCTGGTATGTCATGAGAGTCGCCCATTGTTCCGATGCTTAGGGAATAAAGGTTGTATTTTCGCAAAAACGGTCCTTGGTTCAATTTGACGGATTGAACCTTCGTCATCGGAATGAGTTCATGCGTTTCACTCCAGGCTCCATGTTTTGTTTGAATGAATTCTTCGTTCACGTCGTATCGCCAATACTTTTGCAAAAGTATCGGTTCAATGAAGATGGACCAGATAGCATGGAAAAAAGATAATACGATAAGTCCGTTTAAAATCCATCCAATCCATTCTTTCCAAGTGAAATAATCATCAACAAATAATAGGAGGCCAAGGACGGCGAGGATAATGAGATTGGTAATGGCTTCAGTCATCCGCCACACCTTCACTGATTCTTTGGATATTTTCTTCGTTGGTGGCTGTATCTTGGAATACATATATTCACTCCTTACTATGTCTTTATACTTATACGGATTATCTTGCAAAAAAGTTCCCTATTAAAGGTATATGTATAGAAACTATGCAGCCGCATACCGTGGAGTGGCGGGCGAATAATCCTGCAGTTTCCCGAGTATGTATAAATAAGGAGTTTTCTAGTGGATCTTTTCTTTTTATATGACCGAATAATGGACAAGATAGAAGTGGTGAGTTTCTAGAGTGGGAGTGATAGGTTTGACGTATAAAAGGAAGTTGAGTTTTATATTCTTCCTGTTTTTGATTTGTTTTTTTAATGGAGAATCGATGCAGGCTGCAAATGATGATGGAAACCTAGGGCAGGAAATTCAACGAATATTGGAGCAATCGCCAGGATTGGCTGGGGCGTTGACGGGAATTTCCATCCGTTCAGCTGAAACGGGGGAAATGATTTATGAACGGGGATCGCAAACGAGATTGCGGCCTGCTTCGAATCTTAAGCTTTTGACAGCAGCAGCCGCGCTGGAAACTTTAGGGGAAGATCATACTTTTCAAACGGAACTATACATAAAAGGAGTGCAGGTTGGCCATGTTCTGCAGGGCAATGTATACCTGAAGGGAAAAGGGGATCCCACATTATTGGAAAAGGATTTTGATGAGCTGGCAGCTTCACTGAAGCAAAGGCAAGTTAAGTTCGTTCACGGGGATCTTATAGGGGACGATTCTTGGTATGATGATGTTCGTTATTCTCAAGACTTAGTTTGGGGCGATGAACAGGAATATTACGGTGCAGCCGTTTCGGCTTTAACTGCTTCCCCGAATGAAGATTACGATACCGGTACCATCATCGTGAAGTTAGCTCCTGGGGAAAAGGCTGGAAAGAGGGCAACGGTAAAGCTGGAGCCTGAAACCGATCACGTGAAGGTCATCAACAAAACGAAAACTGTATCGGCAGATGCTAATAATAAGATTGAAATCGAACGGTCTCATGGCACACAAGTCATTACGGTGACCGGGACCATTCCGGAAGATGCCGAGGTGACCAAAGAGTGGGTCTCGGTGGAAGATCCCACAGAATATGCCTTGAGCCTATTTGAAAAATCAATGAAGGAACATGGAATTAAAGTGTTAGGAAAAAGGAAAAAAGGGAAAACGCCAGTAGGAGCGCATATGATTGCCACTCATCAGTCCATGCAGCTTTCACAGCTGCTTATTCCTTTCATGAAATTGAGCAATAACAGCCATGCCGAGGTTTTGGTGAAGGAAATGGGCAAAGAGGCAGATGGGGAGGGAAGCTGGAAGGATGGTTTGAAGGTTGCTCGAAATCAGCTGAAGAGTATGGGTCTCGATATGCAAACGATCATGATGCGTGATGGGTCTGGAATTTCCCAAGTCAATATGATTCCAGCGAATGAAATAACGAAGCTGCTGTATGCCATTCAGGAAAAAACGTGGTTTCCTGCTTACTTGAATGCTTTACCGATTGCAGGCAACGAAAATCGGATGGTGGGCGGTACTCTTAGAAAGAGGATGAAAGGGACACTTGCAGCCGGGAATGTCCGCGCGAAAACAGGGACAATTTCAGGTACGAGCTCCTTATCCGGTTATGTGACGACCAAAAGAGGGGAAAAAATCATATTTTCAATCATCTTGAATAATTTTGTAGAAGAAAAAGGCATTACGGCAATCCAGGATAAGATAGCCGTAATGCTCGCAGAACAGGAAAACCTATTGGGAAGCGGCCATTAGTATCCATGGAGGCTAAGTTGAAGTTCAGGATCTGCGAGAAAGAGGTCGGTATCAGCCAAATCATTTTCTTCGCAAGTCCCAATTGGCAGCATAATGCCGCTAAGCCGTTTTATTTGCTGATCTGATCAGGTTTCAATCGCAGATCCGAATGGCGTATTCAAATCGATGGTCATTATATGACATTGCATCAAGTCGGCATTCGAACATTCGAAGGCCTTTCTCCGGTATATATGTCTATAACAAGAAGTTTTCAAGTCCATTACATGGAAAGTCTAGCCGTTTGATCGTAGACAGTTTCTCCATGAAGTGGAGGGAAAGGGGCCCTTTTCCTCCTCTGTTTCTTTAATCAGACATGAAGCTGGGGGCAAATTGGTTTTTATTCAATATCAGCACCTTCTTCTTATTTTTTAAATTATCCCCCTCAAGGAAGGAGTTTAAGGGAGGATTAATAGAAATAAGTATATAGGGGGGAATGCTTATGAACTTTCCAACACTTAATGGACAGTATACGATCAGCAGTCTTATAGCTGAAATTCACGAAATTTCCAAAAAACGCTCACTCTATATATTGGCTATAGATGGCCGGGGCGGATCTGGAAAAAGTACACTCGCTGCCCGTATCCAAGCAGAATGTCCAGGTAGCGTGGCCGTTCATATGGATGATTTTTATTTGCCGTCATCGGAAAGGGTTCAACTGCCTCCATCCCAAAAGCCTATCGGGGCGGATTATGATTGGAAACGGGTTTGTAACCAAATCCTAAAACCGCTTACAAAGGGGAAGGAAGCAAGATATCAAAGGTATGATTGGGAAACGGACACTATGGCCGAATGGCATGAAGTTGCTGCTGGGGGCCTTGTGATTATAGAAGGAACGTATTCAATCCGTAAAGAATTGGCAGGATACCATGATTTCACGATTTGGGTAGAATGTCCCCGTGATCAGCGTTTGAAACGTGGCCTTGAGCGGGATGGTGAAGATGCGCGTCAAATGTGGGAGGATAATTGGATGGTTCATGAAGATCTCTATGTGGGAGTGCAAAGGCCTCAAGAAAGAGCGGATCTTGTTGTGGACGGAATGAGCTGAGCCAGCGGATATTTTAATTGTAAGGGTTTACCTATAAAATAGGTTGTATGTTTAGATAAATTTCCGGGGAGCCGGAAACAGGGGGGAAACTATGTTTACTAATGAAGAACAAGCTGCCGTATATAAAGCCATTTATAACCGTAGGGATATCAGGAGTTTTTTGCCAAAGCCCATTTCAAAGGATATACTCCGCAGAATTTTGGATGCTGCACATCATGCGCCGTCTGTAGGATTCATGCAGCCTTGGAGTTTCATCGTTATTTCGTCTCAGGAAACCAAGAACAGTTTGGCATGGGCAGCGGATAAAGAAAGAAGGGCCCTCGCCATTCATTATGAAGGAGGTAAAGAAAATAAGTTTCTTAGTTTGAAAGTGGAAGGGTTAAAAGAAGCACCATATACCATTTGTGTTACATGCGACCCGACACGGGGGGGCTCCCATGTTTTAGGGAGGAACTCCATTCCGGAAACCGATATCCTATCCACTGCCTGCGCCATTCAAAATATGTGGCTGGCTGCCTATGCGGAAGGATTGGCAATGGGATGGGTAAGCTTTTATAAGAAAAATGATATTCGTGATATTTTGGAGATTCCGCCGCATATAGAACCTGTTGCACTCCTGTCGATTGGCTATACGGATCAATATCCGGATAAACCGATTCTTGAACTTGCTAATTGGGAAAAAAGAAGGCTGATGGATGAACTTATTTTCGAGGATAAATGGGGGAATAAATAAACCGATATATTATGATTCCAAAACAGTTTATTAAGCCTCTGGTTCAGGGGTGGAAAATATAGAAGACTCTTACAATAGATACTCATTTGTAAGAGTCTTCTTAAAAATTCGGTTTGATTTTAAAATCTGCGCCGTTTTGAAGATCCCGGTATACCGAGGTCTTCACGGTATTTTGCAATAGTGCGGCGGGAAATCTTCGTCCCTTCATTTTCGAATATTTGACAAAGTTTCTGATCTGAAAAAGGCTTTATTTTATCTTCATCGGCAATCAGGACCTTTATTTTTTCTTTGATGGTGGCCGTTGATTCGGTTGCTGGGCTGTTCACGCGGTGTAACCCTCTAGTAAAGAAGTTCCTTAGTTTAAAGAGGCCATGCGGCGTCTGGATATATTTATTGCTCGTCGCCCTGCTGATCGTTGATTCATGAAGCTGAAGTTTTTCCGAAATATCCTTCAGTGTCATAGGTTTTAATCCTGTAATTCCTTTCATGAAAAACTCATGCTGCTCCTCCACGATTGACGCGGTCACTTTGTAAAGCGTCATTTGCCTTTGTTCGAGCCCTTTTAACAGTAATTGGGCATCATTTATGTGCCCTTTTATATAATCTTTAGCTGGATTAACGGAATTGATGGCGACGTGGTTCTTGTAGTAAGGATTGATGGAAAGTTTAGGTGTACAGCTATCGTTGACCGTTATCAGAAAACCTTCTTTATCTTTTTCCACGTAAACGTCCGGAACGATGTAATGAGTCATATCATCGGAAAAGTGACTGACAGGACGCGGGTTTAACGTACGGATGAAATCCGAGGCTTCTTGTACTTCCTGAACGGTCACTTGGTGAAGGGCGGCAATTTTCCTGTAGCGTTTTTCTGCTAAATCTTCTAAGTGCTTTTTAACGATCTTATACGCCAATTCATTGTGATTCTCATGCTCACGCAGCTGAATGAGTAAACAATCGGTCAGATCTTTAGCACCGACTCCAATTGGGTCAAGGGATTGCAATATTTGAATCATATTTTCGATTTCTTCCACGGGTACGGAAAAATGCGAAGCAGTCCAATGGACATCCAATTCTAGAAATCCATAATCATTTAAGTTTCCAATCAAAAATTGGAGAATCTTCTTTTCAAATGCATTCAATGAACTTAGTAAACTCAATTGTTCCAGTAAATGCCTTTCAAGTGTTTCTGTGCTGACTGAATGATTGTTGATAGGGTTGTAATCATTGTCTCCGTTGAAACCTTTACTTTTAGAGGAAGAACCACGTATCTGAGAATTTATTTTATTTGTACGAATACTGTGCGATGAGGGGGGCTCTTTAAAGCTAATTTCGAGAACGGGATTTTCGTAAGCCTGTCGGTTCAGGAAATCTATCAGTTCATGGGTGGAATATTGAAGGATATTGATCGATTGCTGTAATTCAGGGGTTAATGACAACTTCAAGGTTTGTTTTTGGTACAGTTCAAATCCTACCTGCATATATATCAACTTCTTTCATTTAGATTAACATAGCGGCTCAAAAGGAATGAAAAAATATTAACATGATAATAATACAAATCTTCCGAAAATTCAACATTGTGTGTCAGGTTTTGTAACATCAATTAGTAATAAAGAGGGGGATTCGAAAAAATGCTTGTCATTCAGTAGTTAATCAAATAAATGGGAGTTTTTTGATTCGAATATGAATCAAATGATTTATATGTGAATCAACACATGCTCCTATTGATTTATATATGAATCGTTTTAACTTGAATACCTTTAATATCAGGCCCATATAATTTGGCATGCATCTTGCTACATCTATAAATATAAAAATAAACTAGCTTGAAAAAATCCATTACATGAGAAGGGTGTTTTTTACATGATTAAAGAGACTACGAGTATTCAGGAATTAATCGATTTGGATAAAAAGCATTTTATTCATCCGACCACGGCAATCGAACAGCAGCAGGCAGATGGTCCAAGTTTCATCTTTAAGGAAGGGAAGGGAATATATCTTACGGATGTCACGGGCAGGACTGTCATTGATGGCATGGCTTCACTTTGGAATGTGAATATTGGACATGGACAAGAAGAGATGGCTGAAGTCGCGAAGGAACAAATGGCCAAATTAGCTTTCACCTCAAGTTTCGCCACTTTCAGCAATGAGCCGGCAATCCGTTTGGCGGCCAAAATCGCATCCATCGCGCCTGGGGATTTGAATGCAGTTTTCTTCACTTCAGGTGGATCGGAGTCGAATGATACGGCGATCAAACTTGCTCGTCATTACTGGCTTTTGAAAGGGCAGCCTAATCGTCAAAAAATCATTTCCCGCTCGAAATCCTATCATGGAGTGGCAATGGGAGCTACAAGTGCGACTGGCCTGAAGCCGTTCCGGGATTTCACGAATTCAATCGCACCTGATTTTTATCATGTGGACGGTTCCTCCATTGAGGAGTTGCGTAAGGTCATAGAACAGGAAGGACCGGAAACGATTGCGGCATTTATCGCTGAACCGATTCAAGGGGCCGGTGGCGTGAACCTTCCTCCTGAAGGCTATTTTAAGGAAGTAAGGGAAATTTGTGATGAATACGGCATTTTGATGGTGACGGATGAAGTCATTACAGGTTTCGGAAGAACAGGGACTTATTTTGGGATTGAACACTTTGGTGTTGTGCCTGATATGATGTGCTTTGCAAAAGGTGTGACGAGCGGATATGCACAGTTAGGCGGGGTCGTCCTGAATGATAAGATGCATCAGGATTTCATTGCCCTTTCAAAAGGTACGCTTTTACACGGCTACACATACAGTGGCCATCCGATGGCATGTGCGGTTGCTTTGAAAAATATTGAAATAATTGAACGTGAAAACCTTATAGAAAACTCGAAACAGCGTGGTGAAGAGTTGCTTGCCGGCTTTAAGAAGCTCCAAAGCAAACATCCGATTGTTGGTGATGTGAGGGCACTTGGACTAATTGGGGGCATCTCCATCGTAAAGGACAAACAAACAGGTGAAGGCTTTGAGACACAGCTTGCTCCAAGACTTGTTGCTGAAGCTGCGAAGAATGGTTTGATTTGCCGTTCAGTTACGTTTGATCAAGATACACTCGTATTCGCACCGCCTTTAATCATTACTAAAGCAGAAGTCGAAAGAATGATTGAAATCCTTGATGAGACATTTACTGCAGTCGAAAAAGAAATTTTATAAGAGGTGAAAGTGATGGTCATGACGGAAACGCTGAAAAAGAAATTATACATTAATGGTAAATGGCAAGAAGCTGAAAAGTTCACGACACTAAAGTCCCCTTATAGCGGGGAGGTCCTAGCGGAGATTCCCTCGGCAAGCCTTGAAGATGTCGAGTTGGCCATAGAATCAGCCTATCAAGCTAGAAAAACGATGGCAGCTTTACCTAGTCATAAACGCGCTGCCATACTTGAAAAGCTTGCGAGCCTTTTGGAAAGCCGCAAAGATGAGGCAGCTGAAATTATTGCAAAAGAGGCAGCGAAACCGATTAAAACGGCAATGGTTGAAGTATCCCGGACGATTGCCACATATAAATTTGCAGCAGAGGAAGCAAAAAGGATTCATGGAGAAACATTGACGATGGATGCCACAGCTGACGGAGAAGGAAGGATAGGATACACGGTCCGTGAGCCTCTAGGCGTTGTGGGTGCGATTACGCCATTTAATTTTCCGATGAACCTGGTTGCCCATAAAGTGGGCCCGGCCATTGCTGCCGGAAATACACTCGTCCTGAAACCTGCGAGCCAAACACCGCTATCTTCACTATTTCTTGCTGAATTATTGGCCGAAACGGATTTGCCGGCAGGTGCGTTTAATTTAGTTACTGGAAGCGGTTCGGTAATCGGTGATAAATTAGTCACCGATTCACGGGTGAAGAGCATCTCATTTACAGGAAGTCCGGCTGTAGGAATCGGGATCCGTAATAAGGCCGGGTTAAAGAAAGTGAGTCTTGAACTAGGTTCGAATGCGGCTGTCATCGTGGATAAAGGGATCGATATTGATAAAATCATCCAACGCTGTGTATCGGCAGCATTCGCTTTTCAAGGGCAGGTCTGCATTTCCTTACAGCGCGCTTATGTTCATGAAGAGGTGTATGATGAGTTCGTCAAAAAATTCACGGAAGCAACGAATGGCTTGAAACTGGGAGATTCTTTGGACCCGTCTGTGGATATTTCAGCATTGATCAGCGCCGGGGATGTACAGAGAAGCCTGGATTGGATCGGTGAAGCTAAACAACACGGGGCGATAGTTGCAGCAGGAGGTAAATCTGAAGGTAATATCCTGCATCCCACTGTGTTGCTGGAAGTGGATTCCATGCTTAAGGTATCTTGCCAGGAGGTCTTCGCTCCAATAGTTTTGATCAATAAGGTTTCTTCCGTTGAGGAAGCGATTGACTTTGTCAATGATTCCGAATTCGGATTGCAGGCCGGGATTTACACAGAAAATATCAATCTAGCTCTTTCTGCCGCAGAAAAATTGGAAGTCGGCGGTGTTATCATTAATGATATCCCAACTTACCGTGTTGACAACATGCCATATGGCGGAGTCAAAAAAAGCGGGACTGGGCGCGAAGGATTGAAATATGCCATTGAAGAAATGACGGAAATGAAATTGGTCATTATTAATCGGAATTAATCAGAAGAGAGGTGAGCAGCTGCTCATCTCTTTTTTTCTGTGAAACTTGGAAGAAGTTTTGCCTATGAGTTATGCAAAAATGAATAGGTAATTCACGACTGAATTTAAATATGACAGGAAAGGGCAAAAAAACGTGAGTTACCTAAAATTTCAAACTGGCATGAATCTTGCTCATATTTATATATAGGTAGATAACTTAAAACAGAGGAGGAAATTACATGCAGGAAACTTTGCAAAATAATACGAAAAAAGAAGGAACGGGAGCATTGGACTTAAAGATGTTCATCAATGGGGAATGGGTGAATTCGACTTCGGGTGAGAAGAGGGATGTATTGAATCCGGCGACGGGGGAAGTTATTGCCAAAGCAGCGGAAGGAACACAGGAAGATGTGGATGCAGCGGTCGAGGCAGCAAAATATGCTTTCTATGAAGGTGGTTGGTGGGGAACTCCTGCCGTCGAAAGAGCTCGCATTTTATTCAAAATAGCCGACAAAATAGAAGAAAAAGCTGAAGAACTAGCTGCGTTGGAAACATTGGATAATGGGAAACCATTGCGTGAGGCTCGTTTTGATATAGCTGATTCGGCAGCATGTTTTAGATATTATGCAGGATTGGCCACAAAACCGACAGGTCAGACTTTTGAAGTTCCTGACGGCCAGCAAGCGATGGTCGTAAGGGAACCGATCGGTGTATGCGGGCAGATCGTTCCTTGGAATTTCCCACTAATGATGTCAGCCTGGAAACTTGCTCCGGCGCTTGCTGCAGGAAATTCCGTTGTGTTCAAACCATCTGAGATCACTCCGGTGACGGCGGTCAAACTATTTGAAATCATGGATGAGGTAGGATTGCCAAAAGGTGTCGCGAATCTTGTGTTAGGAGCGGGGCCAGTTGTCGGACAAGCCATTGCAGAGCATGAGGAAATCGATAAAGTAGCCTTTACAGGAGGCACGGCAACAGGACGTAAGATCATGGAGGCTTCGCTGGGTAACCTAAAGAAAGTCACATTGGAGCTCGGCGGCAAATCGCCTAATATCGTATTTGCGGATTCTGACTTTGAGACTGCAGTTGATTATGCTCTATACGGGATTTTCTGTAATCAAGGACAAGTGTGCTCAGCAGGCTCCCGTTTACTATTGGAAGAGTCCATTTACGATCAGTTCATTGCAAGTCTTACTGCGAAGGCGAAAAAAATCAAAGTAGGTTCAGGTTCTGATGAAAACAGCCAGATGGGACCTATCGTTTCAGAAGCCCATATGAACAAAATATTATCATATATCCAAATCGGAAAAGAAGAAGGTGCCAAATTAATCGTCGGTGGAAATCGAATTAAAGAAGAAGGCATGGATAAAGGTTACTTTGTCGAACCTACTATTTTTGTTGATACGACACCGGATATGCGGATTGTACAGGAAGAAATTTTTGGACCGGTGCTTGTCGTTCAAAAGTTCAAGGATGAAGCGGAAGCTCTTCGACTTGCCAATGATACGAAATATGGTTTAGCGGGAGCGGTGTTCACGAATGATATCTCAAAAGCGTACCGTGTCATTAAAAAAGTGCGTGCCGGCATCACGTGGATAAACTCATATCATCCGACTTATAACGAAGCTCCTTGGGGAGGGTTCAAGCAAAGTGGAAATGGACGCGAACTGGGAACTTTCGGTTACGAAGCTTACACTGAAGTGAAGCAAATCAATAATAACTTGGATATCCAGCCAACAGGCTGGTTTGATGAAGAGTAAATAGCTTGACGAAAAAAGGCTGTTCCTTGTGGAACAGCCTTTTTTCTATGGAATCGGAGATATAATCCGAGAATCGGAGATATCATCCGAAAATCACAGATATAATTCTAGAACCGCAGTTATATAATCCGGAATCGGAGATAAAATCCTGGAATCGCAGATATATAATCCGGAATCGGAGATAAAAATCCGAAAATCGCAGATATAATTCGAGAATCGCAGATATAGTTATAGATTGCTAAACATTTCTTTACTATTGTTGGACTTTTTCAAGATCAACCCGTCCTGAAAAGAAAACGGCGCCATTACCCATATCCGCGAGGCGATCTGGGGTAAGGGAATTGATGTGTTGCTTTGTTTCGCGCGTATTCTGCCACAAGCCTTGGCTGACAAGAACGCCTGGTAACACATTTTCACCGGGAGCAGCGGTAAGCAAGCATTCACCGCGACCGTTCCAGATTCTAACCATATCTCCGGCGGCTATCCCCATTGTTTTGGCATCAGCGGCATTCATGTGCAGTTTCGGTTCCTTTTCCATGGAGATATGTTTGGCATTATTAGAAAAGGTTGAATTCAAGAAATTGTGATTAGGTGCCGGAATGAATAAAAATGGCAGGTCGCTGTCTTTTATGATAGGCGTATATGTGGGCAATGGCTCGAATCCATCCCGCTTCATCCGTTCGGAATAAAGTTCGATTTTACCGCTTGGTGTCGGGAGTTTGCCTGGGAACATCGGCTGCATTTTGGCTTTGACAAATTGATTCCTTGAAAGGGAGTCATAGGTGATGCCTTCCAAATGCGGGTTGTCGGGAAAATCCAGAGCCTGCCGTATCATATCTTCCTCTGAATCTCCAAATGCTTGTTCCCCAAATCCCATTCCAGCAGCCAACAGTTTGAACAATTCAACATTCGATTTCGATTCGCCATATTTTTCGACTACAGGTTTTTGTATTTGGACGTAATTATGCCAATATGAATTATAAAAATCCTCCGTTTCATAAGATGACGTGGCAGGAAGGACGAGGTCGGCAAACATGGCCGTTTCGGTTAAGAATAGATCATGTACCACTGTGAATAGATCTTCCCGCATTAGACCTTCCTGCACCTTATTTGCATTCGGAGCGACAAGTGCTGGGTTGGAGCCGTATACAAACATAGAGCGAATCGGGTTTTCTTTTTCCATAAGAGCTTGGCCGATTTGGTTCATATTAATGGTCCGGGTAGCTTTATTTCGCAATAAATCAGGACGTCTTAAGGCATTTATATTAAAGGCCAGATATCCTGAATTCCCTTTGATGGCTCCGCCGCCTTCCTCCATCCATTGGCCGGTAAGGGCAGGCAGGCAGGCAATGGTACGTACCGCCATGCCTCCATTGTCATGGTGCTGCAGGCCATTGCCTATCCGAACGAATGATGGGCTTGTGGTGCCATACATCCTGGCAAGTTCATATAAGTCATCAATGGGAACGCCAGTTATCGCGGAGACGGTCGCAGGGTCATATTGGCGGACATGTTCGCGCAATTCAGCAGCACCCACTGTGTATTCATCGAGAAAGGGCTGGTCGACTAGATTCTCGGCATATAGAATATGCATTAATCCGAGGGCAAGTGCACTATCGGTGCCAGGCAGAATCGGAATGAACCAATCTGCCCACTTGCCAGTTTGGTTTTTATGAACGTCAATGACAACTACTTTGGCCCCGTTTTTTCGGGCTTGCTGGGCAAGCGTCACTTGGTGCATATTTGTGCTCACAGCGTTGATGCCCCACATGATGAATAGCTTCGTATGGATCGTTTCTTCTGGATCGATGCCGAATGAACCACCCATTGTATAGCTGTATCCGACTGAGCCTGCCGCATTACAGATGGAACGCTCGAGCATGCTTGCGCCGAGTTTGTGGAAAAAGCGGCGATCCATCCCCTCGGCGCTGAGGTTGCCCATGTTTCCGTAAAAGCTGTAAGGAAGTATGCTTTCCGGTCCATGCACTTCGATCAAGTCTTTCCATTTGGAAGTGATTGTGTCAATGGCCTCTTCCCAGCTGATTGGAACGAAATTCCCTTTTCCTTTCGGACCGATGCGCTTTAATGGCTGTTTTAAGCGATTGGGGTCATATAGGCGGGCAGTCATGTTGCGGACTTTGTTGCAAATATTCCCTTTTGTGACTGGATGATCAGGGTCTCCTTGAACTTTAATGATTTTCCCATCTTTTTTGTGCAGCAGTAAACCGCATTGATCAGGACAGTCAAGAGAACAAACAGAGGGAAAGACTCCATCTGGCTGATTGATATAGGATTGCATGGCGTATTCCTCCTAAATGATTTATTCTAATAAAATGAATTTTCTTACTTATATTGAAAGTGAAATCGTTGAAAGGTGCAAGAACTTCTTAACATATGTTTTTTTTTCTGATAAGCTTACAAGATGAAAATTAACCTATAAATAGGAGGATTCATTTTTGGAATATGGAATTATAATATCAATTGCAATATACATGGCAGGTATGCTTTTAATTGGTTATTTGGCCTATCGGAAAACGGCTAACTTAACCGATTACATGCTTGGCGGCCGGAACTTGGGGCCGGCTGTAACGGCATTGAGTGCAGGGGCTTCCGATATGAGTGGCTGGCTGTTGATGGGTCTTCCTGGTGCGATGTACATAAGCGGGTTGAGTGCTGGCTGGATTGTCATCGGCCTGTGTGCAGGCTCTTATTTAAACTGGTTATTCGTGGCACCAAGGCTTCGGACATATACGGAAATTGCCGGCAATTCGATTACGATTCCCGACTTTTTGGGAAATCGGTTTAAAGATGGCTCCCGCGTCTTAAAAGTGGTATCAGCATCGGTCATTTTAATTTTCTTCACCTTTTATACCTCTTCAGGCATGGTGGCAGGCGGTGAGCTTTTCCGTACGGCTTTCAATTTAGATTACCGGTGGGGTATCTGGCTGACGGCAAGCGTTGTTATTCTTTATACATTATTTGGCGGATTCCTGGCTGTCAGCTGGACGGACTTTGTACAAGGTACAATCATGTTCATTGCCTTAATTCTAGTACCAGTTGTCACGATTGTAAATATTGGGGGCTGGGATCCCACCTTCAATGAAATAAAATCGATTAACCCGAATTTATTGCATGTTTTTGAAGGAACATCAACCATTGGCATCATATCTCTTCTGGCATGGGGGCTTGGTTATTTCGGGCAGCCTCATATAATCGTCCGCTTCATGGCGGTCTCATCTGTTAAAGAATTGAAAAGTGCACGGCGAATCGGCATGGGATGGATGATTTTTGCTATTGTTGGAGCGATGTTCACCGGATTGGTGGGGATAGCATATTTTAACCTGACAAATAGTCCTTTAGGGGATAGGAATGCTGAGTCCGTCTTCATCATATTAGCTAAAGAACTGTTTCCATCTTTAATTACAGGCTTCTTGTTGGCTGCGATTTTAGCAGCGGTCATGAGTACGATTGCATCACAGCTGTTAGTATCTGCAAGTGCTCTGACAGATGATTTCTATAAGCAGTTCATTCGGCCGAACGCATCTGATAAGGAATTAGTGCTGGTAGGTCGGTTTGGCGTATTGGCGATATCTGCCATTGCCCTATTATTGGCTTTTAATCCAAGCGGTACGATCCTTAAATTGGTTGGTTATGCATGGGCTGGTTTTGGAGCGGCATTCGGTCCTGTCATTTTGTTAAGCCTGTACTGGAAACGGATGACGAAATGGGGAGCCTTGGCGGGAATGATTGTCGGTACGGCAACCGTGATCGTCTGGGATATGATCGATAGGTTTGCTGAAATATACGAAATCATTCCTGGTTTCATCGCTGGTTCAATAGCGGTGGTCGTTTTCAGCTTACTATCGGCCAAGCCTACAAAAGATATCGAAGAAGAATTCAATCAAGCCATTAAAGACCTCTCTTGATTTATTGAAAATCCAGTAGTAATGCTGCTGGATTTTTTAACGATATAAAACAATGATTACTATATATATGTTACAATATCGATAGAGTCCTTATGTTGAAAACATGGGGGCTTTTTTTGAGTGATTTGGGAATAATAAACCAAAAAACAATACAAAGGAAAAAATATGAACCAATCTCATAAAATTGCATGTAAAGTGGCTTTTATATATATATTCATTGGGGTCTTATGGATTATCATTACGGATTACATCTCTATGACGCAGGCAAGGTCAGATGTTCAGATATATGCAATGTTTCAACATTCCAAAGGGTGGATGTTCATATTCATAACCGGACTTTTCCTGTACTTCATAATCAGGTATTGGACGGGGAAAATGTTGAGGTCCCAACAGGAATTCATTCTGAAGGATGAACAGTATCGGTCGCTGTTCAAGCATAACCCGGATTGTGTCCTTGAGCTGAATCTCGAAGGAAATGTCGTTTCGATAAACCCGGAAGCAGAAAAACTGTTAGGTCATCATAGTGACAATTTGAAAGGCAAGAATGCGAATCATCTCATCAACTGGAATGAAAGTGATAAAGTAGCTGAATTCTTTCTACAGTCCCTTCAAGGGGATGCTGTAAAATTCGAAACGACCATACAGAATAGCAGTGATGAACAACGGATAATCCGTGTAACTTTTTTACCGATCATCGTCCACTCGGAAATGCTTGGAGTATATGCCATCGTAAGGGATATCACCGAATTGCGGCGCGAAGAGGAATTGATGATCATGTCTGAAAAGCTATCTGTTATCGGACATCTGGCTGCAGCCGTCGCACATGAGATAAGGAATCCGCTGACATCTTTAAAAGGATTCGTACAGTTAATGGATATGACCCAGGAAGTGAACCCGCTGCATTCTGATATCATGTTAAAGGAAATTGACCGAATCAATATTATCTCAAGTGAACTATTGGTTCTCGGGAAGAAACAGGATGTCGCATTCTGCAGGATCGATCTCGCCGACAGTTTACAACAGGTATTCACGTTGATGAAAGCAGAAACGAATTTGAATAATATCGAAATGGGGCTAAGGGTTAAAACCGCCGAACCGATTTATATAATGGCAGATTCAATTGAACTTAAACAGTTGGTAATCAATATCGTCAAGAACAGCATTGAAGCGATTGAAGATAATGGGGAAATTGATATATCGCTGCAAATCATCGATGGACATGCTGTAGTCAGCGTGAGTGACAATGGCATGGGAATGGGACCCGAGCGCCTTGAACGGATTGGTGAACCTTTTTACTCGACGAAGGAAAAAGGTTCAGGGATCGGGCTTGCAATTTGCCGGAAAATCGTTCATCGCCTTCACGGGGAAATGGATTTTGAAAGTGAGATAAACAAAGGGACGACGGTTACAATTCGTATTCCGTTGGCTACTGGACAAGAATAAATGGTACTATGAAAGATAGGAAAAGTTTTATATTAAAGGAGAACGATATGAGCGAATTACCTGCATTAATAAACGATAGAAAACCATATATACAAGAAGCCTGGAAAAAGTCCGGATTCGGACAACTTACCCCGATACAAACGAAAGCGATCCCCGTGATTGTCGAGGGAAAGGATATCATGGCCGAATCACCGACAGGTACAGGAAAAACATTGGCATATTTACTGCCATTGCTGGAAAAGATTGATCCTGAAAAAAAATCGCCCCAAGCTTTGATTCTGGCATCATCACGAGAACTGGTCATGCAAATCAATGAAGAAATTCGCATTTGGTCAGAGGGAAGCGGCATAATGGGTGCAGCATTCATCGGCGGTGCTAATGTGAAAAGGCAGTTGGACAAACTGAAGAAGCGTCCACAGGTGATTGCTGGAACACCGGGGCGGGTTTACGAATTGATTGCCCAAAAGAAACTGAAGATGCATGAAGTTAAGACGATAGTACTTGATGAAGGTGACCAATTGATCATTCCAGAACATATGGGAACGATCAATAATATTATCAAAACAACACTAAAAGATCGGCAAATCATGGTGTTTTCAGCAACCCTGCCAGAGGAAACGGAAAAAGCGGCCAGGGGATTCATGAATGAACCCGAAATGATCAAGGTCGATAAAAATGAAAAAATGGAATCCAAGGTGGACCATCTTTACTTTGTTGTTGAGAGACGGGAGAAGTCCAAGATTCTCGAGAAAATCACAAGACTTAAAGATGTGAAGGCACTTGCCTTCCTGAATGATATTGCGGAGCTTAGCGTCTTACATGAAAAGCTGAGTTATAAAGGTATTGAAATGGGCGTGCTTCACGGTGAATCCAATAAAGTCGACAGGGAGAAAGCACTGCGTAAGCTTCGTTCCGGAAAATCCCCGATGCTGATAGCAACGGATGTAGCGGCCAGGGGGCTGGATATTAAAGGCCTTACTGCGGTCGTTCACATTGATATGGCTGACAATATCGAACAATATATCCATAGATCCGGGAGAACTGGGCGTGCAGGTGCAGATGGCACGGTCATTTCAATCGTAACGGAAAGAGAAGAGCGAGAGTTGAAAAAAATGGCTCGCGAACTGGAGTTACCATTAACGAGAGTAACCTTCTATGGTGGAAACATCGTAGTCGATGAATGATTCGCAAAAAAGGGACGGCCATGGCGGCTGTCCCTTTTTTTGGAATTCACGTAAGAATTAAAAATTAAAAGAGGTGCTCAATTTGCAGGATCCAACTGAACAGAATGAAGCTTATTTTTACTAAGTTCAGTGTTCATTTATGGGTGATAATCATGAATGAAAACGCTTCCTTTATATGGTTTTTTGACATATGATAGCAATAGACATAGGTAAGGGGGAAACGGTATGACAAGAAAGTATAAACAATTTGAAACGGCAGTCATCCATGAAGGATATGACTCGAAGAAGCATTTGGGAAGCTTGGCAACACCTTTATTCCAAACCTCAACATTCACTTTCGAAAATGCCGAGCAAGGGGAGAGGCGTTTTGCCGGTATCGAAGATGGATATATTTATTCTCGCCTTGGAAATCCAACGGTACAAGTGCTTGAAGAAAAGATTGCCGCACTGGAAGGCGGGGAAGCTGGCCTTGCTTTCGGTTCAGGCATGGCTGCCGTTTCAGCAGTACTTTTTGCGTTAACTAAAACAGATGATCACATCCTCTGCTCACAGGGGGTATATGGTTGTACATTTGGCCTTCTGCAGCTAATGAAAAATAAATACCGGATCACTCATGATTTTTGTGAAATGGATACTGAAGAACAGCTTAGGAAAATGATCCGGCCGGAAACGACCTGCATCTATGTAGAAACCCCGATCAATCCGACGATGAAAATGATTGACTTACAGATGGTGGTGAAAGTTGCGAAGGAATATAATGTGACGGTCGTAGTCGATAATACATTTTCGACGCCCTACCTACAGAGACCGCTTGAGTATGGCTGTGATATCGTCCTTCATAGCGCTACGAAATATCTTTGCGGGCATGGGGATGTCGTTGCGGGACTTGTCGTCGGTAAAAAGGAATTCATGAATCATATAGCTGGGACTACACAGAAAGATATCGGTGGAATCATTTCACCATTCGACGCCTGGCTACTATTGCGGGGGTTAAAGACCTTGCCCGTCAGGATGGACCGTCATTCGGCCAATGCAATGGCAATCTTTCATGAACTTAAGAAACATCCAAAGGTGAAAAAGGTATATTATCCAGGTGATGAAGCTTCCCCGGATCATTATATCATGCAAAAACAGATGAAACATGGCGGCGGCCTTATCTCTTTTGAATTGCATGGCACAAAACAGGATGCACAGGAATTCCTCAATAAATTGAATCTAATTAAAATTGCCGTAAGTCTTGGGGATGCCGAAACATTGATCCAGCATCCCGCTACCATGACGCACTCTGCCGTTCCTGAAGATTCACGGGAACAAATGGGCATCAGTGACCAGCTGGTCCGTCTCTCAGTTGGCCTAGAAGCTTGGCAGGATGTATGGCAAGATCTTCAGCAAGCATTTTAGGCTACCATATTCCTTCTACTTTTTATGAAGATGGTTATGGATATGATAAAAGTGATGGCAGCGAGGATATAAGAAATGTCCGTGATTACAGGATAGGCGGAGCTATTTCGTATCCCGATGCCTATGAACGCCCAAACGAATACGAGAGGATAGCACCAATCCCGGTTTTTACCTGCGAAGACAAAGGCCAGGATTGTTGCTGCAATCAGCAGGACGTTCGTCCAGGTTAAACTGGAAACCCCAAAACCGTCCCAATTGATATAGGTTAGGTAATAAGAAATGTCAGCGATCGTTGCAACACTTACCCAGCCTGTATAGACGGAAAATGGAAATAGGTCGAAAGTAGTGTGTTCCACTTTTTTTATGCTTGTATAAATGACCATTAAAGTAGCCAAAAGAGCAATGATGATGAATACGGATAACAAAAAGTGTTCATAGTGCCAAGCTAAAAGCCAAGCGCCATTCAAGACACAGCTTAAAGCGAACCAAGGGAAGGATGCCTTATAAGCAGGGCTGTTTTGATGTTTACTTAAAAACTGCCTGAATACCCAGATGGCGAGCAGGAAATAGATTAAGCCCCATATGGAAAATACATATCCGGCAGGAGTGAAAACGACATGAAGTTTATCGGAAATCTCTCCTGATGTCTGGCCGTTCAATGGCAGGAAATTGGCTAAAAAATTCATCGTGACGACGAACAGATAGAAAATCAGGTTGATGATGGAAATAAGCATTAAGCTTCCTCCTTATATGAAGTTTGATTCTCTAATCCTATTCCACATATTAAGCCTGCCTAACCTTTTTGGAGCACATCGGGGTTAATGGGGATCATTTTTACATAAAGTTAGGAAGTTCCTGTAACAATTGAACCATTTAAGGTTAGAAATTTTACATCTTCACTTTATGGTGATAAAATATTCAAAGATTCATATTATTTTAGTCCTTCGGGGTCGGGTGAAAATCCCAACCGGCGGTGATGAAGAAATTCTAAGCCCGCGAGCCTGTTAAAAGGCAGGATTTGGTGAGATTCCAAAGCCGACAGTACAGTCTGGATGGGAGAAGGACGTGTGGAACCCAAGTGTATACGTACGCCTAATTTTTCGAAAATGAAAATATTAGGCTTTTTAGGTATACAATTTTTTTCACTCATTTCTCCTGCTAACCCTTTAGGCCATCCTAAGGGGTTTTTTATATTTTATAAAAGGGGGAAAAACATGTTTACGGGAATCATTGAGGATATCGGTACTGTACATTCCTTAAAAAAAGGAAAAAGCAGTATGGAGTTATCGATTCGTTCTGAAAAAATCCTTGAAGATGTGCATCTGGGGGATAGTATTTCAGTCAACGGGGTCTGCTTAACGGTAACGTCCTTCACGAAAAGTTTATTTACGGTCGACGTGATGCCGGAAACGGTCAAAGCTTCCTCGATCCGGACGTTAAAATTGGGATCACCTGTTAATCTCGAACGAGCCATGAGTGCACAGGGAAGATTTGGCGGTCATTTTGTTTCAGGTCATATCGACGGAACCGGAACGATCATAAAAAAAGAACGGAAAGAAAATGCCGTATATTATGTAATCCAACTGGAAGAAGGGCTTAGTGCCTTTTGCATTCCAAAAGGTTCCGTGGCCATTGATGGAACAAGCTTGACGATATTTGGGATCGAAAGGAACCTTTTGACGGTATCATTGATTCCATTGACTCATCAGGACACCATATTGGGACAAAAAGCGGCTGGCGATATCGTTAACATCGAAAATGACATGATTGGGAAATATATAATACATCAAATGAAAAATGGCAATCCAAAACCAGGACTGAATTTAGAGTTTTTGGCAGAGCATGGATTCTAATAAAAGGGCGGTGTAATGATGTTCCATACAATAGAAGAAGCAATAGAAGATTTGAAGGCTGGCAAGGTAGTTATCGTGTCCGATGATGAAGACCGTGAAAATGAAGGGGATTTTGTGGTGTTGGCCGAAAAGGCGACACCGGAAACGATTAATTTCATGGCGACTCATGGACGTGGTTTGATTTGTACGACCATCACTGAACAACTGGCAGCAAAATTGAAACTGCATCCTATGGTAGGCGAAAATACCGATCATCATGGCACTGCTTTTACGGTAAGTGTCGATCATAAAAGCACCTCTACAGGAATCAGTGCTTTTGAACGGTCCTTGACCATCCTTGAGCTTCTTAATGAAGATTCGGTCGCAGAAGATTTCCAAAGGCCTGGTCACACTTTTCCGATAGTCGCTAAA
Organism: Peribacillus sp. SRI_006; assembly: GCF_057586375.1. Taxonomy (NCBI): domain Bacteria; kingdom Bacillati; phylum Bacillota; class Bacilli; order Caryophanales; family Bacillaceae; genus Peribacillus; species Peribacillus sp. SRI_006. The sequence goes on from NZ_JBYCZT010000003.1 coordinate 169,346, forward strand.
GAAGGCGGCGTATTAAGAAGGGCAGGACATACGGAGGCATCGGTGGACTTGGCGAAGTTATGCGGTGCCGCTCCAGCCGGTGTAATTTGTGAGATCATGAATGAAGATGGATCGATGGCCCGCGTATCCGATTTAGAAGTCATCGCTGATAAATTCAACCTGAAGTTCATTACGATAGCCGATTTGGTTCGGTATCTTCAACATAATGATCCAATCGGGAAACAGGAACTTGAAATGAACATCCCGAAAGCTTGAAAGATTTTTAAGGTATGAAATCTTAACATAAAAAAATTATTGTTATTAAAAATTAGGAGGAATTAGACATGGGGAAAACTATTGAAGCACAATTAATCGGATCAGGATTGAAAGTAGGAATCGTGGTAGGAAGATTTAATGAGTTTATCACAAGCAAGCTTTTAGGAGGGGCATTGGATGGTCTTAAGCGTCATGGCGTTGATGAGAATGATGTTGACATCGCGTGGGTCCCGGGAGCTTTTGAACTTCCTTTAATTGCTAAGAAACTTGTGAATACAGGTAAATATGATGCGGTAATCGGTCTTGGAACGGTAATCAGGGGTGCTACTTCACATTATGATTATGTCTGCAATGAAGCAGCTAAAGGCATGGCTTCCGTTTCTTTGGAAACAGGTGTACCGGTTATCTTCGGTTTGCTGACAACTGAGAATATTGAACAAGCCATTGAGCGTGCTGGAACAAAATCAGGTAACAAAGGCTATGAAGCGGCCGTTAGTGCAATTGAAATGGCCAACCTTGGAAAATTGATTGAACAGTGATTTCACATAAGGAAGCCGCGGGGAATAACATTCCTGCGGCTTTTTTTTTGATGTGCCGGATCGTGGTTTGATTGAGTCAACTTTCTTCAACCATCTGGAAATTCTTTAAAGTTCGTAAAGTTAGCCATTGATCGATTAGCTAATGCTGCTCTTCGACACTCACCGAAACTCCTTCACTGGAAATACCCCGATTTCAAAGTAATGTGTTTTTTCATTATTTATCATTATAAATTATGGAGAATAAGGAATCATTAGGTAATTCATCGAAAAAAAAAACGAACAAAAGCGTCACGTAATGGAAGCATGATAAAATATGCAGATATGATTATGCTACAATTGTAAAGATTGCAATTGAAATTCATGTCTTTAGGGAAAAGTAAATTTATTAGTTATTAGGAGGGGTTTGTGTGTACCATCTCTTTACACATAATGATTTGGATGGAGTCGGGTGCGGCATTGTAGCAAAGCTGGCATTCGGAGATGAAGTAGTGGTTAGTTATAATTCAATTGGTCGCCTTAATCAGAATGTAGGTGCATTTCTTGAGCAGGCCAAGATTGAAGATACATTGATCGTTACTGATCTATCGGTTGATGAAGATAATGAAAAAATGATTACTCAGTTTGTGGAAGATGGAGGCAAGGCGCTGCTGATCGATCATCATAAGTCAGCACTGCATTTGAACGAACATGATTGGGCATCTGTAACTGTCGAACAGGAAGATGGTAAACAGACGGCAGCCACATCATTATTCTATCAGTATGCAGTTGAAAATAAATTGCTGGAACCTTCAACCATTGTCGCTGAATTCGTTGAATTGGTCCGTCAATATGATACTTGGGAATGGGAAGTCAATAAAAATACAACGGCAAAGCGATTGAATGACCTGTTTTTCATGATTCCGATAGAGGAATTCGAAATGAAAATCGCAAATAAGCTGTCCACGGCTGAAAGTTTCACTTTTGACGAAGTGGAGCAAACGCTTCTGAATGTTGAAGAGAGTCGAGTGGATCGGTACATAAACAGGAAAAAAAGAGAAGTTTATCAAGCTACGGTCGGTCCCCATACAGCTGGTGTGGTCCATGCAGAGTCATACCACTCGGAATTGGGAAATGAACTGTCGAAAGAGTTCTCACATCTGGATTATATAGCCATCCTGATGGTAGGAAGCAAAAGAATCAGCTTCCGGACAATCCACGATGATATAGATGTTTCTGAGGTTGCTGGCAAGTACGATGGTGGCGGCCACCAAAAAGCCGCCGGTTGTACGATGTCCGAAAAGGCATATAGCCAATATGTCGAAAAGACCTTCTATGCCGAGCCCCTTAAACGAGACGCACATAAGAATCAATTGAATGTAAAAGGATCCCCAGAGGGTTGCCTATATTCAACAAGAGACAAACAGGATATATTCATCTATGAAGATGAAGAAGAGGAATGGATTGTTGAAATCAACGGAAAACAACAGAAAAAAACATTCGATACATTTGCGGAAGCGGAAAAATACATGAAGCGGAAATATGCTGCATGGCTGGCCCATGATGAAAGATATGAAGAGTTTGTCAATAAGGGGTAATTAGAAAGGCGGCTGTCCTCCGAATGGGACAGCCGCTTTTCAATCTTGATTTTATCTTTTAAGCGGTACAGGATGAACGATCGTGCGTGACTGTTTTTTTGGAATGGAATTTTGGCGATGGAGAATTGCATTGATTTCTCCGCCAATCACAAAAATCAGACCACTCAAATACAGCCATAGCATCAAGATGATGACGCCTCCTAAACTGCCGTAAGTGGAAGAGTAGTTGGCAAAGTTACTGACATAGAATGAAAATCCAAGTGATATTCCCAGCCAAAGTACAGTTGCGGTAACTGCGCCAGGGATGACATGTTTAATGGGGAAACTTTTATTCGGTGCAAAGCGATATAAAAAGGCCAGGACAAGTGAGATGACCACAACCGCGATGACCCACCGTAATAAGCTGAATAAGATTTGCGTTTCTTCTGGGATCGGAATGACCTGCTGTAATAATTCGATGATGACCTTTCCAAAGACGGGGAGACCTAACATGACGATGAATGCTACAACCAGGCCTAATGTCAGTATAATGGAAATGAAGCGGGCTTTAATGAAATTCCTTGTTTCTTCCACATCATAGGCGATATTCATGGAATGGATGAACGCGTTCATTCCGTTGGATGCGGACCATATCGTTCCAAGGATACCAAAGGTCAGTAAGCCGCCGTTCCGTTCAGATAATATGTTGATGATATTTTTCTCGATGACTTCCATCGTTTCCGCAGGCATGAAGGTTTTTATCGTGTCGAGGGCTGTCTGAATATCGATATTCAGATAAGGTAATATGGACAGCAGTAATATGAGCAAAGGGAATAGTGCCAGTAAATAGTAATAAGCTTGTTCTGCTGCCAGCCCGGTCACACGATCTTCCTTTATTTCTTTAATAAGTTTCTTTGAAAATTGGATCGACTTATTCATCTGGGCATCACTCCTGAATAGTTACTTAGGTTATCTGCTTCTATTCCCTTTGTTCTTGTAAGTTAATCCTCAAAAGAAAAGAAATTGAAACCTCTAATCCGGGCACTTGTAAAAGCTTGTGACAATGGGAGAGGCAAGTTTTAAATCCTCAGTAAAGAAATATCCCTCAATCTCGAAAGTTTCTAGAATAACTGTGAATAGGTGCTGTTGAAACTTCAAGGACGGCACCAATACTACTACTAGGTATGATTTTATGCCCGCTTTCTTACAAGTATTATCATGTTAGTGAGTTATGAAAGGTAAGCAGAAAAAAGGCCAGAAAGCAATTTCCGGCCTTTTTCTTCTATTGGACTTCTTTTTCCTGTTTCTTTTGAACCTTCGGAGGGGTCCATTTGAATACTTTATTTAGGATATTATAGATGTGTTTGGATTCTTTTGTAAGGATGGGCCCAAGAATCGCTAAGGTTAAAACATAAAGTGCTGCAAACGGGGTTAGTATAGGCATTAAACCTCCTGCAATGCCTAAGTTGGCTAAAATGATGGAGAATTCGCCGCGTGAAACGATCGTTAATCCGATGTTTGCGGAAGCTCTGTGAGATAAACCGGATTTGCGTCCGGCAATCATACCAGCTGCAAAGTTACCGATTATGGTGATGATGACGGCACCAAGAACCATCCAGACAGCTCCGCCAAGGGTCGTCGGATCGATACTCAAGCCAAAGCTGAAGAAAAATATGGCCCCGAAGAAGTCTCTGAAGGGAATGACAAGTTTCTCGATCCTGTCGCTATGCTCCGTTTCAGAAAAGACCAGGCCGAGCAGTAATGCACCAATGGCTTCCGCAACATGAATCGTTTCCGAGAAACCGGCGATGAAGAATAGTAATGCGAACACGACGATGATAAAAATCTCATCGGAGGTTATATTGAATAATTTGTTAAGGACCCCAGATGCTTTCCGGGCGATAACGAAAAATATCAGCATATACCCAATCGCGATAAATGTAGAAAGTAATGTTCCCCAAACGGAACCAGAAGAGCTTAATACCAATCCAGATACGACTGATAAATAAACAGCGAGGAAGATATCTTCAAACATGATGATGCCAAGGATTAACTCCGTTTCATTGTTACCGGTCCTTTTAAGGTCCACAAGTACCTTTGCCACGATGGCACTTGAAGAAAAACTGATGATCCCGGTTAATATCAGGACCTCTTTTAATGGAAGACCTAGCAGGAAGCCATACAGCAAGGCCATTCCCACGTTGATTAAAATGTAATAGGTTCCGCCTGTCACGATATTTTTCCCTGACTTCATAAGCTTTTTGACGGAAAATTCAAGCCCAAGGTAAAACAGAAGGAATAAAATACCGACACGACCGAGGAATGCTATGATTTCATCACTTTCAATGAAACGCAGGTCAATTAATCCGAAGTGCGGGGCATGGGGTCCAACGAGCATCCCGATGATAATTAATAACGGAACATTTGATATTTTGAATTTACCTGCAACGAGAGCGGCTAATGCCACTAGAAGTAGGGCAGTTCCCACTTCAAAGACTAAATGATCCATATGAGCTTAGTCACTCCTTTCGTCGGTCAATAATTCTCTTATCAGGTTACGAATATCTTTTCTTTCACCGGATATTACAAGGGTGTCGCCTGTTTCGATGATGGAGTCTGGACCAGGATTATTCAGTTGTTTTTTGCCTTTTTTAGAATGGGCGATGACGGTCACGTTATAATTGCTCCTGATATCAATCGAACCGATCGTTTGATTGATGGCCTTTGAACCGGGTTCGACTTTGAACCATTCGATCACCAAGTCACCCAAGGACATTTCAATTGTTTCAAGTGCTTGTGGTTTATAGACCATGCCGCCTATGATGGAAGCCAGTTGCCGGGATTCCTGATCATTAAGGGTGATGCTCGATATGACGTCCTCATGTTCATTATCAAAATGGTATAATTCCCGACGGCCATCATCGTGAATGACGATTACTAACTTTTCATCATTTCTCGTTATGATTTCGAATTTTTGGCCAATACCAGGAAGCTCACTTTCTCTAATTTTCACTGGAATTCCTCCTTAAAATGTTGGTTAGAGTTAATAGAAGATAGCAGAATGTTTATAAGTTAACGTCAATATTCGTCTTGAATTTCTTCTCCTTGGATAAACCGATGTATTTTAATGTCTCCGATGGACTGGAATGATGGTAATGCTTCTGTATCAAGGCCAGAGACACTCCCTGTTTATAGGCATGGTAGCCAAAAGTCTTACGCATCGAACTTGCTCCGAATTTGCCTGTAAGCCCTGCACCTTCCACAGCATCATGGATGATTCGGTGCGCCTGTTGACGTGTAATCGGCTTTTTTGTCTTAGGGGAAAGAAATAAAAACTGACCTTCGATAACCTTCGAGCCTTTAAGGTATTCTTGTAGGGCGGTACGGACTTTCAGGTTCAAATAAATTTGGTTGACTTCGTCAGTTTCCGTCCGTTGCTCATAGAACTCCTTGATTTTGCCCGTTTCATCCAGAACGCTGGCGACGGTGATTTCGAGCATTTCATTTATCTTCATACCTGTATTGATGCCGAGTACAAACAATAAATAATCCCGACTGGAGTGAGCGCGTAAGTATGTTTTTATTTTGCTGATTTGATTGATATCCTTAAAGGCTTCTACATATTCCATAGATCTTCTCCTCTTACCAATGTAACATAATTATATTATAACACAAGTTATGTAACATTGCATGCATTTAGTTCTGCACGTGATGCCTACCCAATCAGTAATGCTTGCTTTCGAACGTAAAAAATCCTTTTCCTTATTCTCTGCTCAAACGAGGTAAAATATTTCCGGGAAGTTATTTAATGTGGAGATTGTGTTTGCATCATGGGGGGGGGGATCGGTCTGGAATGATAAAAAAAGAAACCCCAAGTTGGGGTTTCCTAATCTTTTTAGTACACGGCTTTTTGTAATTTGTGAATGACCTCAAGTGAAAGCCCGGTTCCGATGGCAACTGATTCAAGCGGGTTATCCGCAAGTTTGACAGGGACGACGATTTCATTCGTCAGCCATTCCTGTACTCCGTTGAGAAGTGCACCCCCGCCGGATAAGATGACTCCTTGATCGACGATATCGCCGCTCAATTCAGGAGGACAATCTTCCAAAGTGGCCCTTATTGCTTCCAGTATATGAAGAAGCGATTCCTGGATGGCTTCCTGGACGTCAGTGGATGATATTGTAATCGGTTTTGGTAGCCCTGTTACAAGATCGCGGCCCCTGACTTCCATGGTGATCACGGAATGTTCAACGAGTGCGTAGCCGATTTCTTTTTTTATTTCCTCGGCTGTTCTTTCCCCAATCAGCACATTATGTTTTTTCCTGACATATTGGCTGATATCTTCATCCAATTGATCTCCGCCAATTCTGATTGAATTGCAGGAAACGACGCCGCCATAAGAAATGATTGCGACTTCAGTCGTTCCGCCGCCGATATCAACGATGACATTGGCAACGGGCTCTTCGACAGGCAGGCCCGCACCTATTGCTGCCGCTACCGGTTCCTCGATAAGGTGGACCTGTTTCGCTCCGCAGCTTTTGACTGCATCCTGAATGGCCCTTCTCTCAACCGAAGTGGAACCTGATGGTGTACAGACCACTACACTAGGTTTGCGAATCGATAAACCTAGGGCCTTGCTTGCTTTTTTCATGATTTCCTTAAGCATTTGCGCGGTCACATTAAAATCCGCAATGACACCATCCTTAAGCGGACGGATTGCCACGATATTGCCGGGTGTTTTCCCGATCATGTTTTTTGCATCAACACCGACTGCCAATACTTTATTAGTCTCTATATCAATGGCCACCACAGATGGCTCATTAAATACGATTCCTTTATTTTTACTGTAAACTAGCGTATTTGCAGTTCCTAAGTCAATGCCTATTTCTGTATTTGATAACATCTAGTCACCCCTCCATAAGAGTTTGACCCCCTATATATATTATTCTACCTTTTATTGCGAGTTTGTGGGGGTGGGAAATCTAGTAAATGGTGGAAGTGCCATGCTGTTTCTTTTCATGGAGCGAAAACATGATTAAATATAAAAAATTGCACTGGAGAAGGTATCACTGCTGCGCTCCTCGCTCCAGTCGAAAACAAGCGTGGATGACAGCTTTGAACCAACTTATTTTATGTTAAGATATAGATGAAAAACCGCTTAGATAAAGAAGGTAATTTTGTGAGTGCAAATTTAATCGAGAGTAAGAGTTTTAGAATCATTTTTACAGCTTTTCTAGCATTCCTGGGTGGTTACGCGTTTAATAGCCTTGGCATATACCTGCCATGGATGCTAGGACCATTATTCGTCGTGATGATTGCGAAAGTGAAGTTAAGGAAGTACTTATATTGGTCTAAAACCTTTAGAAGTACTGGATTGGTCATTCTAGGTTTACAATTGGGCAGTTCATTCACGAAACAATCGTTAAATGAGATGATTGAATATCTGCCTGTAATGCTTTTTACGACAATCGCAATCATTTCATTTACAGTGTTGACTGGCTGGTTTATCGGAAAACGAATGAACTTATCCTTGGGCACATCCATGCTTGGCAGTTTCCCGGGAGGTCTTTCCCAGATGGTGGTCTTAAGTGAGGAAATGAAGGATAGTGATGAAACGGTTGTAGGTTTCATGCAAACACTGCGGGTCATCCTGGTAATTTCCATTGTCCCTTGGATTGTGACTCATGTAATGTCAGTTGAACCAGGTGCGGTAATGGCCGTAACGGAGCGGCCGTTTTTCTTTTTTGAATATGATGGGAAATTAGCAATCATGATGTTGTTAACCTTGATAGTGTTCATTTTCATCACAAAGAAAGCCAATTTTCCGCTGCCTTTTTTGCTAGGACCTCTCATGGCCGCAGCACTATTCAATTTAGCAGGCCCAGGTGCCCCGCAGATTCCTGACTTTTGGTTGAACCTGTCGCAATTGTTGATCGGCGCACATTTAGGCTACACACTGAAGGTGGATAATCCCCGACTTTTCAGAAAGATGTTCGGAGCCGTATTCGTCAGTAATGTCCTATTGATTGGATTTTGCTATTATCTTTCCATTCAGTTTGCCCCGACCCTATCTTTACAGGCAAATGAACTTTTTTTGAGCATGGCCCCAGGCGGCGTCGCCGAAATGGCAGTCACAGCCATGTCTGTGCATGTGGATTTATCCGTTGTCACAAGCTTTCATTTATTCAGGATCTTATTCATTTTATTTTTTCTGTCCCCCATCATAAAATGGCTGGCCGGAAGAAATCATGGAAAACAAGAACAGGGACAAAGCTGACAGGCTTTGTCCTTTTCTTTCGGAAAAACTGAAGAGTGAGAAAAAATGTCAGCGATATGCGGAATCACGAGTAAAAGCGTGAAAACAACGAGTAAATTCGTATATTCCAGATGTTATGAGAAAATCATGTACGGAACATGCTTGAGGTTCCATTCTTGAAGGAATATTTGTGCTGTTGATAAGCTCATGCAGGCAATAAGGTGGGAAGATTTTGTGATGATTTAATGAAAATTGAAACTGAATAGTAAAATAATCCTCACTTTTTTTGAACTTCATCCGATATAAGGAGGAGACGAGACTTTAAATGAATGGGTGAGTATTATGGATATAACATCAGTTTTGGGCGTAGTTCTTGGTATTGTGGCCATCTTAGTCGGAATGGTGTTGAAAGGTGTTAGTGTAACGGCGCTGATTAATCCGGCGGCTATTTTGATCATCATTGTAGGGACGATAGCTGCTGTCGTAACGGCTTTCCCTTTGTCGGAATTAAAAAGACTGCCAAAAATATTCAAGATTTTATTCTTTGAACAAAAATTGACAAAGCCGGAAGATTTAATAAAGACCTTTTCGGAATGGGCGGTCATTGCCAGGAAGCAAGGCTTATTGGCCTTGGAAAGCATTTCGGATCAGGTGGATAATGCCTTTTTGAAAAATGGCTTGAACCTTGCAGTCGAAGGTCAGAGTGCCGATTATATTCGTGATATTTTAGCAGAGGAAATAGACGCGATGGAAGAACGTCATTTAAGTGCGGCGGCGATTTTCAGTCAAGCCGGTACATACGCACCGACGCTTGGCGTATTGGGTGCCGTAATCGGGCTGATTGCTGCATTGGGGAATATGGCTGACACAGAGGCATTGGGACATGCCATATCTGCAGCGTTCGTCGCGACCTTGATGGGGATTTACACGGAGTATGTGTTATGGCATCCATTTGCCAATAAGCTCAAACGGAAATCGCAGCAGGAAGTCAGGATCAAAGAAATGATGATTGAAGGGATTTTATCGATCATCGAAGGGGAAGCGCCGAGAACGATCGAACAGAAATTAACATCATATTTGCCTGCTGGAGATCGTAAAAAGTGGTTGGAAGGCGATGTGAGAGATAATGGCTAGGCGCAAAAAGAAACAAAGGCATGAAGAGCATATCGATGAATCATGGCTGGTTCCCTATGCCGATATCTTAACATTGCTTCTTGCGCTTTTTATCGTCTTGTTCGCTTCAAGTTCGGTTGATGCAGTAAGGTTCCAGCAGTTGTCCAATGTATTTAACCAGGTTTTTACAAGCGGAACGGGTTTTATGGATTTTCCAAGTGATTCCCCCAGCAATGAGCCGACGTCGCCCGAACAAAGAACAGGTGCAGAAGATCTTGAGAAGCTAGGGAAAAACGAGCAGGAAGAACTTACGGAAGTTCAGGAGCGCGTAAATGCCTATATCGAAAAAAATGATTTAACGGATAAATTGGGAACGAAACTTACGGATGAAGGTATGTTGATTTCAATTAGGGAAAACGTTCTGTTCGAATCGGGTGTGGCCGAGGTGAGGAGTGAAAACCGTAAAATGGCTAAAGAAATCTCGGGGTTACTGGTCATGGACTTACCCAGAAACATCATCGTAAGCGGACATACCGATAATATTCCTATTAAAAATTCCAAGTATGAATCCAACTGGGACCTGAGTGTGATGCGATCCGTGAATTTTATGAAACTTCTCCTCGAAAATAAGGATTTGGATCCCGAAATGTTCAGTGCTAAAGGACATGGGGAATTCAAGCCGGTTGCTTCCAATGAAACGAAAAAAGGAAGGGCGAAAAACCGGAGAGTTGAAATCCTGATTGTTCCACGGACAGTGATAAATGAGTGAAAACCTGTCAGGAATGGATGGGTTTTTCTTTTGGAAGGAGAATATATGGAAAGAGAATACACAAATGTGATGGAAGAAATCGTTGTGACATGGGTGCGGGTTTAATGTCAGGTATAGAATACCAAATATTTTGTTCGTGCAGGAAATGTAAAAATGACATCATCACATTATCATTGAATAACCTGCCTAATTACTATGTAACCACGGAAGTAGGTCGGATTAGGATATTTGGGAATTTGAATACAGAAGAAAACAGGAAATGGATCAATAAAAGAATCATCAATGCGATACACGTTGTTGGCCAGTATCCTAAACATTGATTCGCGGTTTTTTATTCATGGACAAGGGTCAACTATTAATTATGTGTTTTATTTATCGTGTCAGAGGGAACATAAATAAAGTGCAAAGTAGGTTCATTCGATCAAAAATTGAGGAGATGAATGATTATGGGTAAAAAAATCGCATGTGTAGTAACGAATATGTTTGAGGACTCGGAGTATAGTGAACCGGCAAAAGCATTTGAAGAAGCCGGCCATAAGGTAACGACGATTGAAATGGTGAAAGGGAAAACGGTTAAAGGGAAACAAGGGGAGGTGGAAGTCGAGATTGATGAAAGCATTGACTCGGTGAAACCGGAAAGTTTCGATGCGTTATTCATCCCCGGTGGGTTCTCGCCTGATCAACTGCGTGCTGACGAACGCTTCGTATCTTTCGCAAAATCATTCATGGATGATAAAAAGCCTGTATTTGCGATCTGTCATGGACCGCAGTTGCTGATTACGGCCAAAACACTTGAAGGACGCCACGCAACAGGGTATACATCCATTAAAGTCGATATGGAGTATGCAGGTGCCACATATTTGGACAAAGAGGTTGTGGTTTGCGGCAACCAGCTTGTAACCAGCAGGACTCCTGAAGATCTACCGGCATTTAACCGGGAATCGCTCAATCTATTGAAATAATGAAAATTCCCGGCGGCTGCCGGGATTTTTCATTTTAAAGGATTCATATACTTCAATCTTTGCAGTAAAATAAAAGGAGAGACGAATAAAAAAGGAAGTGTCACGATTGATCGTATTAAAATCTGCACGTGAAATTCAAGCGATGCATGAATCGGGTAAAATTTTGGCAGCTTGTCATAGGGAGATTGCAAAGTTGATTGTTCCTGGTGTGACAACATGGGAAATAGAAGAATTTGTTGAAGGATTCTTAAAGAAACATGGTGCGAAGCCGGAACAAAAGGGTTACAAAGGGTATGAGTATGCGACATGTGCCAGCATAAATGAAGAAATCTGTCATGGTTTCCCTCGTAAGACCCCTTTGAAAAACGGAGATATCGTAACGATTGATATGGTCGTCAATTATAATGGGGCCCTTGCTGACTCTGCTTGGACGTATACGGTCGGTAAGGTTTCAAAGGAAACCGAACATTTAGTGAATGTGACGAAGGAATCTTTATATAAGGCAATTGAAGTATGTGTGGAAGGCAATCGGATTGGAGATATAGGTCATGCCATACAAACATATGTCGAAGCGGAAGGCTTCTCTGTCGTTCGTGATTTCATTGGACACGGGATAGGGAATGTCATTCATGAAGAGCCTCAGGTTCCGCATTATGGACTGCCGAATAAAGGTCCGCGTCTTAAGGAAGGAATGGTATTCACCATCGAGCCAATGGTAAACGTAGGTACATATAAAGCAAGCCGGAATCCGAATGGATGGACGGCATCCACAGCAGATGGGAAATACTCGGCTCAGTATGAGCATACGATTGCCATAACGAAAAACGGTCCGTTGATTCTAACCGAACAATGAACATTAAAAAACAGCATCGTTTATGATGCTGTTTTTCATTTTAATCAATGGGGCGTTCCAATGAATACAAATCCTCTTCGATATTTCCTAATCTGTCCTCCATGACTTTTTTAGCATCTTTGATCCCTTCATTGTAAATAAAGGGAGCGATATTTTCGAAAATGAACTGCAAGTGATTTTCAGCAGCAATTTCACCGATTTCCTTCCCATGTTCCTGATAAACATATTCTTGGATACTTTCGATCATTTTACGGCGTTTTTCTATGGGGAATTGAATGAACATTGTCCCACTCCTTTATATTTGTTCTAAAAACCATGTAATGAATTGATCCGAATCCAAAGGGAAGACAGGTACTGAAGCATGATTCCTGGTTCGCTCAAGACATTCGGGCCAAGCCACCGCTGCCTTGACATTGGTAAGCCGTTCCAATAACGGGAGGTCACTTTCTTCCTTGATTAAAATGACCTTGGGAAAATCCTCTTGCTTATACCCTTCAATTAAAATCACATCAGGGAGAAATAGACAAAGTAATTGAATCAGCTCAGTGATAGGGGCGCTCCCCCTGAATTTGCCGAGCAGCTCGATTGTTCCATCTCCTTCAACAAGTGAAGCGGCCGCCCCGGCAAGAAAGTGTTTATTGGAATCCTTCGTGCCTGTAACATCTGGTTTTCCGCCATGTCCATGATGTTTTAAAACGGCTGTCTCTAATTTTGCTTCGCGCAGCTTTTTGATTAAATTCGTTATGAAGGTCGTTTTTCCTCTATTTTGGTAGCCAACCACCTGAAAAATAAAGGGCTTCACCAAGGCCATTTGGAACCTTCCTGATCATCGAGGAGCAGGATGTCCACGAAGTCTCCCGTTTGGAAACCACGTGTCCCCCCAGGTAAGACGGTCAGTGAATTGGCACCTGCCAAGCTTGTTGTAATATTCGATTTATCCACACCGCTTGGAATTACCTTCAACTGGCCGGATTCGTAAAATAATCGGGTGCGAAGCAGACGTGAGAATGGATTGGGTTTTAAGAAGTCCTCTGCCAATTGGGCCGTCTCTTTTCTTAAATGCGGATATTCCGAGAACAGCATGGTGCGGATGATCGGTCTTGCAAATAGTTCAAAGCCGACATAACTGGCGGATGGATTGCCGGATAAACCGAATAAAAATTTGTCATTATATACCGCTACGGTCGTCACGCTGCCGGGGCGCATGGCCACTTTGTTGAATAATACATCGGCGCCAATCTTTTGATAAATATCCGGGAGAAGGTCAAAATCACCGACAGAAACTCCTCCTGTTGTAATGAGCAGATCCACTTCCTCCAACGCAGTTGAAATGGCCTCGTAGCTTAATTCGAATTCGTCCTTAAGCTTTCCATAAAAACGGACTTCCCCCCCGGCCCTCCGAATTTGGGCGGAGATGGCATGTGAGTTGCTGTTGCGGATTTTCCCAGGCTGCAACGGTTCATGAACATCAAGCAGTTCCGATCCCGTAGCGAATAATCCGACGACAGGCTTCCTGGCAACTGGCACTTCGGCATAACCGAATGTTGCCAGCAAGCCGATGATCCCTGGATTGATCGCTGTTCCTTTTTTTACAAGAACATCGCCTTCCTTTGCATCCTCGCCTTGAAAAGAAACGTTTTCGCCTTCCTTAAGTGAGCGTTTAAATGATATGTACTTCTTTCCGTCCTTTTCGAATTCCTTCGTAAGTTCAAGCATGATTACGGCATCACACTCAGCTGGCATTTGGGCTCCAGTCATGATTCTTGCCACTTGATTTTTTTGAACGGGAATAGTCGATACCATACCCGCAGCCAACTCTTCCACCACTTCGAACTCGAGGGGGTTATTTATGGAACCTTCAGAAGTATCCTTGGACCTGAGGGCGAATCCATCATATGGGGAGCGGTTAAAATGCGGAACATCATTTGTAGCTACAATATCCTGAGCCAAAAAGCGGTCTTGGCTGTCCTCGAGGGGAATCAGTTCCACATGTCCTGTTAATTTATGCTTCATCACTTTTTCCACTGCTTCTGCGATGCTGATGGGCGTTCTTCTTTCTACCATGCCTACAACTCCTGTCCGTTTTCAATTTCTATATCAAATGTAGCAGAATTTTTTTGAAAATGAAAAAAATCCTCACCGGTATGGGAGGATTTGAATGTTACTTATTACGCAGTCTTCCAAGTTCTTCAGCGATCGCTTCCATTTCACGGACACTGAAATTCGTTTTTTTCATCACCATTGTATAAATATCGTGCAGTTCTTCGTACATTTCAATATCAAAATGAGTTGATTTGATTGCACCGAAGTTCATTACTTTTAATTTATCCTTGATTGCCTCGATCATAAATTCGACACTTTCGGCTGTGTTTTGTCTTAAATCCATTTCCTTCATCCTTTCATACGTTCCTAAATTATTTTCATCTTTGCATGATTACCGCTGGAAGTCAATGAGTATTCGGGTGGGATATGAAGCTTGACCCCCGATAATCTTGGTGATCTTTGCGTTTTAAAGTGAGAGAGTTTGGGAAAAGATAGGAAAAAACTTTTTTAAACATTGTATAATGGAGAGAGCTACCATTATCCATCAACTAATATATGACGAGGAGGAGAATATATGAGCAACATTCGAGAAGAATATAAGTGTGCCAAGAAAAGTAAGTTTATGCAAGCGGTCTTTATTGGGGCGTTAGCTGGGGCGGCAATAAGCCTTTTTGACAAGCAAACGCGTTATTCTGTATTGGAAAACAGCAAAAGCTGCATGAGTAATATGAAGGAATTCGTGAAGAATCCCAATGGGGTTCTTACACAAGTACGTGAAACATCATCCAAGGTCCGTTCCACTGTTGAAAAAATTTCCGAAGATGTATCCTTCATTTCCCAAAAGGTTGAGGAAATGAAAGATATTCCATCACAAGTTGCCCAAGTGGTGATGGAGACGAAGGAAGTTTTTACTGCAGAGGAAGAAGAGCCGTCTTCTAGAGACCATGAACGAATTTCCTTAAATTAGAAAATGGGGTGGGGGTATGGCCAATAAAAAAGAATGGCTGAAAGGCTCATTCTTCAAGACTTTGGTAAAACGGTTACAGGTCGATGATGTGTCGGGGCTTGCCGCACAGCTGTCTTATTTCTTCTTACTTTCCCTGTTTCCGTTGCTTATTTTTTTATTCACTTTATTGGCCTATCTGCCATTTTCACAAGAAGATATATTAAATACCGTCCGTACATATGCACCTGACGATTCGATGAAAATTATTGAAGCTAACCTATCGGAAGTGTTGGAAGCGAATGGGACTTTATTGTCGTTTGGTGTCATAGGAACGATATGGTCGGCATCGAATGGGATGAATGCAATCATTAAAGCATTTAACCATGCATATGGTGTAAAAGAAAGTCGAACTTTCTTTATTTCCCGGGGAATGTCGATTCTTCTCACTTTAGCGATGATTTTTGTTTTTATTGTCGTTTTATTGCTGCCGGTATTCGGAAAACAGATCGGAGTGTTCCTTTTTGCCGAAATTGGACAATCCGATGAGTTTCTTACGATTTGGAACCAACTTCGCTGGGTGGTCAGTACGCTTGTATTTTTAATTGTGTTCACCATCCTTTATTGGATTGCGCCCAACATTAAGCTAAAGTGCATAACCGTACTGCCTGGTGCAATCTTTGCAACGGCAGGATGGAGCCTGGCTTCTTTTTTGTTTTCATTTTATGTGGAGAACTTCGCTAATTATTCCGCAACATATGGAAGTCTTGGAGGGATAATCGTATTAATGGTCTGGTTTTATTTATCGGGCCTTATCATCATACTGGGCGGGGAAATAAATGCGCTCATTAGTGAAAGGAAAAAGCCAGAATGTGCATGAGCTTCCTGGAGTTTCCGTAATAGCGGATTATCATGTTGCGGATACTATTCAAGAAATGACAACTTTTAAAGAGGAGGAGTTCTTTCATGAGTAAAAAGGATGGCGGCACAAAACAAAAAGGAAAAAATAAAGGATCGAACCATAAAACATCAGGTTCTGCAAACGGTAAGAACGGATATCATTAAATGAACATAAAAAAAGGGAGCCTTGGATGGCTCCTTTTTCATGGTTTAGTTTCTCAAAAGTCTTAAGCTATTCAGTATAACGAGGATTGTGCTTCCTTCATGGCCAATGACGCCATATGGGAGGTCCAGGAATTGAAGGAAATTGGATGCTATCAGGATCATGATGACCGAAATGGAAAAGATAACGTTTTGTTTGATGATCCGATTCATCTTCTTGGATAATTTGACTGCTTCCGCGATGCGCGGCAGGTCATTCTTCATCAGAACGACATCCGCTGTTTCCAAGGCAACATCCGTTCCTTCACCCATTGCAATTCCAACAGATGCTGTTGCCAGAGCAGGTGCATCATTGATGCCATCCCCAACCATCGCTACAGTGCCAAAATGTTCTTTAAGCTTTTTCACTTCAGTCACTTTCGTTTCTGGCAGGCATTCGGCAATATATGCATCAATATGGCTCTCCAAGGCAATCGCTTTAGCCGTTTTTTCACCATCGCCTGTCAGCATGACGGTATGGATGCCCTCATTCCTCAAAGCTTCGATGGCTGTTACGGTTTCATCACGCACGACATCTTTCAAAGTGAGTATACCGGCAATTCCGTGATCATCTTTAGCATACACGATTGTCTTACCTTGTTCAGCCAATGTCAGCGAAATGCCATTTTGGAATCGTTCTGCTTCACTGCGACCGACGAAATCAGCTTTTCCGACTTGCCAAAGCACGCCATTGATGTATGCTTGAACCCCATTACCTGAGATATCTTCCATGTTAACCGGTTTAATGATATCTCTTTGCAATTTCGTTTTGGCATAACGAACGATCGAAGTTGCCAAAGGGTGGTTCGAATAATTTTCAACAGATGCAATGTGAAATAAGAAATCTTCTTCGTTTAAATCTTCGCGGATAATGACATCCGTTACCTCTGGTTTTCCTTTTGTCAATGTACCGGTTTTATCCAAAGCAATTGCCTGCAGGTTACCTAGATTCTCAAGATGGATGCCGCCTTTAAACAAAATGCCATGACGAGCACCATTTGAAATGGCTGAAAGTGTAGCAGGCATAATAGAGGCCACAAGGGCGCAAGGAGAAGCGACAACGAGCAGGATCATCGCTCTGTAGAATGTTTCGGTCCAGCTCCACTCCAATAGGAAATGGGGTACGAACATCATCAAACCGACGACCGTCAATACCACTTTTACATAAGTTCCTTCAAACCGTTCAATGAACAGCTGGGAAGGCGACTTTTCACTTTGTGCGGATTGAACGAGAGTGATTATTTTTTGAAATAAAGTTTCACTTGCCGGTTTGGTGATTTCCACGGTAATCGTACCACGGAGATTAACCGTTCCAGCGAAAACTTCATCATCCAATGATTTACTGACTGGTATGGATTCGCCTGTAATGGCGGCTTCATCGATATTGGTACGTCCGTCCGTGATTTTTCCATCTGAAGGAACTCTTTCTCCTGGTTTCACTAAAATCAGATCCCCGACATGCAGTTGGGAAACGGACACGGTTTCTTCATATCCGTTAGTTACGCGCAGTGCTTCTTCAGGCTGTAAGTCCATAAGTGCCGAAATTTCTTTATGGCTCTTATTCATCGTGTATGTCTCAAGGGCGCCGCTTAAAGCGAAGATGAAAATCAATATGGCACCTTCCGTCCAATATCCGATGACAGCAGAACCGATGGCCGCAAAAATCATCAGCATCTCAACATTCAACTCCCGGTCGGCAATCGTATCTTCTATGCCTTCTTTTGCCTTGGCATATCCGCCAATCAAGAAAGAGGCTAAGTAAATGACGATGGAAGCGGACTCCATTCCGTTCTTTGAAAGGGCCCAGCCCAAAACTATTAATAAACCGCTGAATAATGCAGCAATAAGTTCTAAATGAGGTTTTGCTTTTTCCAACCAAGTGGTTTTGCATGTAGCCAATTGGGTTAAATGTTTAGTATCTGTAGTCATAAGATTCCCTCCCACATTCTTCTCTATTTGTGTAAATGATATAGATTATCATTTACTTTATATATAATTGAGAAAGATAATCAACGTCATTTCTCTGGATAAAATATGAAAGCTGCCACCGTAATTGCGATGACAGCAATGTTTTCAAAGGTTTATTAAGGTGATGTCCCTTTTGTTAATATTATATTACCACATATCCTATTCAGAAATAAAGAAGAATGATTCTAATCTAGTAAAAAATATAAAGTATCGAATCTCCAATATACAGGCACTTTTGATAAATCCGTTCAAATTGAATAATAAAAGAAGTAGTCCAGATAATAAACTATATTACATTACTGAAGCAGGCATTTTCTCCTTAAACATGGCCAATGAAATGAAGACAAGGATAAGCATGATGCTGATCATGTAGAAAAAATTCCCGCCTTTGATATGTTCAATGACCAGACCGCCAAAAAATGGACCGCCGATGCTGCCGAGACTAAAGAAAATACTGCATAATAAATTTCCTGCAGGTAATAGGTTTCGAGGCAAAAGATCTGCCATATAACTGATTCCCAGCGAGAAAGTCGAACCAACCATCATTCCGCCAAACATAAAGCAGATGAATAGACCAAGCACTGAATCGGAATAAATCCCTGCAAGCGTGAATATCGCAAACCCTGAAAAAAGGATCGTCAGCAAGGTCTTTCGCCGGCCAAAACGGTCACTGATCATCCCTAAGGGAATCTGGGTAAGCAGGGTCCCTGCGGAAAATGCCGGAATGATGATGGAAACTGCCGTTAAATCGATTCCGGAGCGCAGGGCGAATACAGGGAAATTGCTATTCAATGATGCCTCAAGCACGCCAAATGTGAACGGAAGTAAAAATGCGACCCAAGCTATGCGGCTTACTTTCGTAAACCTTTGGAGTGTGCCCAGGAATGATGTGCTTTCAGAATCATCCTGTTCAGGAAGTTCATTTCTAATAAGGAAAACAGCAGACCAGGCGAGAAGGCTAAGTATGGATGTGATGATGAAAGGCAAAGACTGATTAATCTCGAGAAGCTTCGTCATCAGCGGGCCTACCATGAAGCCAAGACTGAAGAAAAGTCCATAAATGGCAAGATTCCTTCCGCGCTTCTTTATTGGTGAAATGGCAGTGATCCATGTCTGGGTAGCAAAGTGAAGTGTATGATCCCCGATACCAATGAAGAAACGAAGGACAAACCAAAACCAGAATGATTTCCAAACAGGAAATAAGGCAAGCGATAGAATGACCGTTATCCCGCCAAATATGATCAATGGCTTATATCCGTATTTGCGGAGCGGTGCTTCCATAAAAGGGGAAATCAACAGAATTCCAATATAAAGCGAGGCTGCATGAAACCCGTTCAGTGATGAGCTAATTCCGTCATTTTCAAAAATGATGGCAATGATCGGCAGAAGCATCCCTTGAGAAAACCCCGATATGCCGACAATTAAGATTAAAACGCTAAAAAGCAATTTGTTATTCATAAAATCATGTCTCCTAAGAAATGTATACCTTCTTGATGTTACATCTTAGGAAGAGGATTAAGCAATAGAAATTTGGGTAAATATTGACAAGAAGAGAGAAGATGATAAAATTTTCCTTTGTCATCGCCCGAAGATTTTGTATGATAGTTTTTGTTACATAAAAAGAACTATAGATTGTGAGGAGAAGTATCGTGAATAAAATATTTTTGGGACTTGTCCTGCTGGGCGTCCCTATATCAGTCATCGGGTCATTATTGCATTGGCCGAGTGTGATCATGTTCATCGTATATTGCTTAACAATCGTCGCGCTTGCAGGCTTCATGGGCCGGGCGACTGAAAGCTTAGCGATCGTCATGGGACCAAGGATTGGCGGTCTTTTGAATGCAACCTTTGGGAATGCGGTGGAATTGATCATATCCATCTTTTCATTAAAGGCGGGGCTTGTTGGGGTCGTGTTGGCTTCTTTGACTGGTTCGGTATTAGGGAACTTATTGTTGGTGGCAGGTCTTTCATTCTTTGTCGGAGGGACTAAATACAAACGGCAGAAGTTTAATGTATTCGATGCGAGGCATAATGCCGGTCTATTGATTTTTGCGGTTATTGTAGCCTTTGTCATACCGGAAGTATTCACACAAGACATGAGTGAATCAAGCACGATGTCGTTAAGTGTAGGAATTTCCATTATATTGATCTTATTATACCTTGCTGCATTATTCTTTAAGTTGGTTACTCACCGAGGGGTATATCAGCATACGGAGAAACCCGAGGAACATGAAAAGGAGGTACCGGAGTGGAGCAGGAAAAAGGCAATTATAATACTTGCTGCCGCTACATTGGCCGTTGCGTACGTATCGGAAAAACTCGTCCATACGTTCAGCGAAGTGGGGGAAACCTTCGGATGGTCGGAGTTATTCATCGGTGTCATTATCGTTGCAATCGTAGGTAACGCGGCAGAGCATGCGTCCGCCGTCATGATGGCCTATAAAAACAAAATGGATGTCGCAGTGGAGATAGCCGTCGGTTCCACGCTTCAAGTAGCGATGTTCGTAGCTCCTGTACTCGTACTTATTTCGTTAATGTATCCAACGCATATGCCGCTCGTCTTCACACTGCCAGAACTGATTTCCATGGTTACAGCAGTCTTCTTGATGATCATGATTTCCAATGACGGGGAAACGAACTGGTTTGAAGGCCTTACCTTATTGGCCGCTTACTTCATTATGGGAATTGGATTTTATTTATTATAAGAATGCAGGCCTTCCGATGTGGAAGGTCTTTCTTTTAATAAAATAAAAATGACTCTGCTCAGGTTAGATTTAGCAGAGTCATTTCTATATTAGTAAATTACCATTCATAAGTTATTCCAAAATTTTTCATCATGCTTTTGTAAAAGTTGAGAAAATATTCTAGAGTGTCACACCATCCTTTTACATCAGATTTAAGTATTGGCGAATTCGTTTTCTGTCATCCTTTAAAAGGGTGTCATGGATTGTTCGATAAGCATACCTCCTGAAGGTTTAATAGGTATGAACGATTTCGCCTCCTTTTTATAATGTAAATTAAGTATAACCGATTTGAAAAGAAAAGTAAATATTCTGAACTTTACAAATTCATTACAAAGTTGAAATCTGAATGAAATGTATAGAATGTTGGCTAAAAACAAAATCTATAAACAAATGATTGAACCCCTCAAAAGGAGTGCGACAGCATGAGAAGAACTATTCTTATTACGATGATTGCCCTAATTGCCTTCATACAGGCGAATGTAAGTTTTGCAGCAGATATACCAGAAGTCAAAGCAAATCCGAATAAGGTGAATATTCCTCCTTCCGTATTGAATATTGCAAAGGAGAATACGTATCCGAACCCGACCCAGGATCTTCCGATGCTGCAGCCAAGTAATCTTGCCGAACAATTGATCGAATCGTCGGATATCAAGATTGAAAATCCAGAACTCATCCAAATGTTGAATGAATCCGCAATTGCAAAGGCCCCGCTTGCCTTTGGATACAGGGCGACCATTTACCTTGGTCATTGGGCCTTGAATTATGAGTCTTCGGAAACGGCACCAAACTGGGAATACCAAAAAATCAATACGAATTACTATGATAATCGCGGCGGTGAAGTTCCATATAAGATCCGTTATGTCCAGGAAAGTCAGAAGGCAGTGAGTGGCGGTCTGACGGCGAAAATTCCTAAGGCTGAGGATGTTCAAAAGATGATGCTGTTAAAAGCCACCGAGAAAACGAATTTGCCTTTGGCTTTTGAAACGATCATTGGAGCTGGTACGAAAAAAGATCAAGTATACAATGTTGCGTCAAATAGGATTGGTTACTTATCCAGTTTTGCTTCCGCCGTAAATGAAAAAGGCAAGGTCACATATGGGGAAGTGTATTTGAACCTAAAAGGAAATAAAAGAACCATTACGATAAAGAACATCACTTCCCAAGGCATCGGTGCATGGATACCGGTTCAGGACCATGTTTCCTTCAGTTTTACAGTCTCACAGCAACCCAGGTAAATTGAAAAACTCGCCGGATTGGCGAGTTTTTCTTCATATGGTTGACTTTCTGATCCTGAAGTCCTCTTTCGGGTAGTATGCATTTTTGACGAGTACATTCGGGCCTAGACATTTGACTGCCGGGCAGTGGCAATTCAATTCATTGGCCAGTTTCGAATTCATCCATGTTTCATAGGATTCGGTCAAGGGCTGATCTTTGATATTCCCTAATGTAGGCGCGTCCCCAAAATCGGTCACGATCACTTCCCCGGTGAAAATATTGATGTTCAACCGTGATCGTCCATCAGGATCATTTCGCACAGTCACTTTATGTGAACCATAAAGGCGTTGAAGCAGCTTAATATCCTCTATACTGTTATTGCAAGGATAAAATGGCAGGGTACCGAAAAGCATCCAAACATTTTCATCTCGGATATCAAGCAAATGATGAATCGCTTCACGCATTTTGTCCAGTGATAAAGTTTCAAGTGCCGAAGCGAAATCGCTTGGATACATCGGATGAATTTCATGCCTTTGACATCCCATTTCATCGACGATCTGCCTGTGTATATGCTCAAGATGAGGCAATGTACGTTTATTAAGCATCGTTTCCGCAGATACCAGTACACCAGCCTTTGTCAGGGCACGGGAATTTTCGATCATTTTATCAAATAATTTCTTTCGCTGTTCCCGGGATGGTTTTCGGTCCATCATGGCAAAGCCGATATCAATGAATTCATCGATCGTTCCCCAATTATGGGAAATGTGGAGAACATCCAAATAAGGAATGATTTCCTCATACCGTTCCAAGTCAAGGGTCAAATTGGAATTGATTTGTGTCCGGACCCCGCGACTACGGGCATATTTCAATAGTGGCAAAACATAATTCTTCACTTGTTTTCTTGAAAGCATCGGTTCCCCGCCAGTAATGCTGAGCGAGCGAAGCAAAGGGATCTCATCAAGGCGCTGGATCAGTAATTCCAGAGGCAGTGCATCCGGGTCCTTGGGCTGGAGTGTGTAACCGACGGCACAATGCTCACAACGCATATTGCAAAGGGTGGTGGTGGTGAACTCCACATTGGTAAGGCTGAGTTTTCCATATTGTTCAACGTCCATATATGCTTCCCAAGGATCATACTTGGGTGTAATTGGTGTTAAAAGATCTTGCTTGATTATTGACATATTTAAAACTCCTTACGTAATAATGCACTAACCCATTATGAACAATGGGGACAAAAATTGTCAAATGGCGGAGAGCTGCATTTATAGCTTGCCATTGCACTTTCAAGCAGATTTCGTTACGATGAAAGAAGAACGGAAGGAGAGTGCCTCATGGGAAAATCCATTACAGGTAAAAACGAACAATTAACATACTTAAAAGAACGCCTCACGATGTTCATGGAAGTTCTTGATCATATCGAACCGGAAAATACGGAGTTGGAAGATATAGACCGTTTAATCGGCATGATAGATGATTTGGAAGGCAAAGTGGAACAATTCAAAACCCGCGAAGACTAATATCTGTTTCGATAGTATGATTTTTTCAATGTTAATATTCATGAAGGGATGACGAGAAACTTCGTCGTCCTTTTTTGATGGAAATGTTTGGTGATGAAATTTAACATATGGGCTATTTCTGGCGCTTTACTCATTTCTCTCTAAATTGCTGTTCATTAAGAAAAATAATTACTTGTTTTCGAAAGATTATGTTAGATGTATAATAAAACGGGTGTGAATCATTCACTATTTATAGAGAAGCAGGGAAATGATTAAATCTAATCTAGGGGAAATAAGAGGGGGAAGAGAAATTTGGATATTCAAAAATTCCAAGAAAGTATGTACAGTCTTATCGTTGAAACTTCAACGAATCTTCCAAAGGATGTTCGTCGTGCGGTCAAAAGTGCAAAACAACGTGAAAATGCAGGTACTCGTTCTGCATTGAGCCTGACCACCATCACGAATAATATTACAATGGCTGACGACAATGTATCACCGATTTGCCAGGATACTGGTCTGCCGACTTTCAAAATAAAAACTCCAGTTGGCGTGAACCAACTTGAAATAAAAAAAGCAATTCGAAATGCAATCATTTTAGCGACAAAAGGCGGAAAACTTCGTCCAAACGCAGTTGATTCTTTATCGGGTGAAAATAGCGGGGATAACCTTGGGGAAGGTCTTCCTGTCATTAAATTCGATCAATGGGAAAAAGACTATATTGATGTTCGTCTCATCTTAAAAGGCGGCGGCTGTGAAAATAAAAACATTCAATACAGTCTGCCTATGGAACTTGAAGGATTGGGAAAAGCGGGCCGTGATTTGGACGGAATCCGTAAATGTATCCTTCACTCTGTCTACCAAGCACAAGGACAAGGCTGCAGTGCCGGCTTCATCGGCGTGGGTATCGGAGGGGACCGTTCATCCGGATATGATCTGGCTAAGGCTCAACTTTTCCGCAGTAATGAAGATGTGAATCCGAATGAAGACCTTCGTCAACTTGAAGATTACATCATGAAGACTGCTAATGAATTGGGCATCGGCACGATGGGCTTTGGCGGCGAAACTACACTGCTTGGATGTAAAATCGGTGTCATGCACCGTATTCCGGCAAGCTTTTTCGTATCCGTTGCTTACAACTGCTGGGCGTTCCGCCGTTTAGGAGTGAAAGTCAATCCTGAAACAGGCGAAATCAATGAGTGGTTGTATCAAGAAGGCGAGAAAATCGACTTTGCTCTGGAAGCAGAAAAAGCAGCGAAGGATGAAGTGGCAGCCGCTGCAGAATCGGACGTTGAAGCTTCCCGTGAAATCACCCTGCAAGCACCAATCACGGAAGAACAAATCCGTGAATTAAAAGTGGGTGACGTAGTTCATATTAATGGCAGAATGTATACAGGCCGTGACGCTATCCACAAGCACTTATCTGAAAATCCTGCACCAATCGACCTGGATGGACAAATCATCTATCACTGTGGACCAGTTATGCTGAAGGATGAAGAGGGCAAATGGCATGTGAAGGCCGCCGGACCAACAACAAGTATTCGTGAAGAACCATACCAAGGCGATATCATGAAGCGATTCGGCATCCGTGCAGTTATCGGTAAAGGCGGAATGGGACCAAAAACACTAGAGGCATTAAGTGAACACGGCGGCGTTTATCTAAATGCAATCGGCGGGGCTGCTCAATATTATGCAGACTGCATCAAATCCGTCGAGGGTGTGAACTTCACTGAATTTGGTATTCCAGAAGCAATGTGGCATCTGAATGTTGAAGGATTCACTGCAGTAGTTACCATGGATTCACATGGAAACAGCCTGCATAAAGACGTTCAGCAATCTTCATTGGAAAAATTGGCACAATTCAAAGAACCGGTATTTAAATAAATGTTTGGCAAAAGACGCTCACCAAAAGGTTGAGCGTCTTTTGCATATCTTACTCTTTGATTTCCGGCAGTGGATCGATCCTTGATGAATCCTCCAAATTCAATCCGCTTTTCACAAAATGAACAAACACTCCACCACTTAAACCAAGACAACCAACAAAGCCAAGAGTGATAACCCATTCCAGCATTACATTCCCCCCTTGGTACATGTATATGAAAAAAAAGGCGAAAATTACCTCAGAAAAGTACAATCTTTTGGAATGGTCGCACATACATTAGAAGAGAAAGGAGGGATTTTCATGCAGAATAACTACATCTTATTCTTTTTCGCCATGATAACTGGTTTTGCTTTCATCCAACTTCCTGTGGCAAACACGATTTTCTCCGGTCTTGAAACATTCCTTGACGTAGTCGGAATTGTAATCGTTCTCATTTTCGCTATCGCCATTATTTGGAAGGCGGCACAAGCGTTATTTAAAGGATAAACAGAACATGGAGGCCTATCCTTTTCGGAGGAAGGGCCTTTTTTTGTTTTGCGGAAGGAATTCGACCTTCACAATATCATGCATATAAATCTCCATGTTCCAAACAATAAGAAAAAAGACATGGGGGATGTTCCAATGAAAAAAATGGTGATTTTATCCGCTTTTATATGCTTGATATGCTCTTTGGCCAGTCCAGCTTTTGCAGAATCCTATAATTGGGGATTCAATAAAGGGAAAAATGGTACACCTGCCGATGCCGGAAAAAAATTCAATGAAATGCTGCCTGAATATGAAGCGATTTATAAGGGGGATACAAAGAAAAAAGTCGTTTATTTAACCTTTGATAACGGTTATGAAAATGGCTATACGGCCCAGATTTTAGATGTTCTGAAGAAACATGGTGCTCCTGGAGCTTTTTTTGTCACGGGTCATTACTTAAAAACGGCACCTGAGCTTGTTGTCCGTATGGCCAATGAGGGGCATATCGTAGGAAACCATTCATGGAACCATCCGGATATGACCAGCGTGACGGACGATGTGATCCGCACCGAACTTGAGCGGGTAAAAGAAGCAACGGAAAAATTAACGGGGCAAAAGGGAATGAACTATTTAAGGCCGCCTCGTGGCGTATTTAATGAGAGAACAATGAGGGTCGCAAAAAAAGAAGGGTATTTCCACATCTTCTGGTCACTGGCATATAGGGACTGGATTGTAGATCAACAAAAGGGTGCCGCTTTTGCACATGATGAAGTGCTTAAGCAGATTCATCCCGGCGCGATTTTATTATTGCATACCGTATCGAAGGATAATGCGGAAGCATTGGACTCGATTCTGACGGATCTTGAAAAACAGGGGTACACTTTTGGTAGCCTTGATGAATTAATGATTGAGAAACAGTTGCCGAACCGAATGCTTTATTAAAATGAGAAGCGGGTCCTGTCGTGATATTTCAGGTCCCGCTTTTATCCATTCTTCTCGATTTCAAGTAATATTTCAGGAAACATGCTATAATACGTGGAAAACTGCTAAAGGATGGATCGCTTGTGTGGACAGAAAAATTACAGGTTCAAGGACCCTATAATTTCGATCTTGTTCTCGAACGATTATCGTTAGACCCACTTCAGATAGTTGATTTTACTAACAGGACGGTAAAAGTTCCGCTATATATAGAAAAAGAACCGATCGTTTTGCAGGTTCAGGCAATAGGAAATATCGATGAACCATCTTTTATCATCAAAGGTCAATCAGAGGTGTACAAGTCAAAAGCAATCGAACGGTTAAAAAAGGTTTTTCATTGGCATCAGCCATTGGAAGGCGTTTCCCGGCACTTCCGGGAATCCGATTTGCGGGAAATCTTCGAAGAGCACCGCGGTACTGCCATCGTCTTGGACTTCGATTACTACAGTTGCCTCGTGAAATGCATCATACATCAGCAATTGAACTTATCTTTTGCCCATACGCTCACGGAACGATTCGTTAAAACCTTCGGCTTCCAGATGGAAGGCGCCTGGTTTTATCCGACACCGGAAACAACCGCCCAACTACAAATCGAGCAATTAAGAGCCATTCAATTCAGTGGCCGGAAAGCGGAATACGTCATCGGACTTTCCGAGCAGATCATTCAGGGCCATCTCAACCTTGATATAATGGAAAAGCTATCCGATCAAGAGGTTATGGATACACTAATAAAAATACGCGGTATCGGTAGATGGACGGCTGAAAACTTCCTGCTTTTTGGACTTGGCCGGCCGAACCTATTTCCTAAAGCCGACATTGGCATTCAAAATGCCTTGAAAATATTATATGGCTTACCGCAAAAGCCAACCCAAGAAGAAATGGAGTCCTATAGTGTGAAATGGGCTCCATATCTAAGCTACGCTTCCCTCTATTTGTGGAGAAGCATTGAAAAACGGAGTGAAAAGAAATGACAAACATTCAAGATACAAAACTAGAAGTGAATCAAACCCTTCCCCTTACGATTAAACGGCTGGGAATTAACGGAGAGGGAGTCGGTTATTTCAAAAAGAAAGTCGTCTTCGTCCCAGGAGCATTACCTGGTGAGGAAATTGTAGCTTTGGTTACAAAAGTTCAGCCAAACTTCACCGAGGCGAAAATAAAAACCATCCGTAAAGAATCACCGCATCGCATTGCTGCGCCATGTCCGGTTTACGCTGAATGCGGTGGTTGTCAGTTGCAGCATTTGAGCTATGACCAGCAGCTTGTTGAAAAACGCGATATCGTCATTCAAGCGATGGAACGTCATTCAAAATTCCCAGTTTCTTCATTAAATATAAAAGAAACGATCGGCATGGAAGATCCTTGGAATTATCGCAATAAAAGTCAGTACCAAGTTGGCCAAAAAGATGGCAAGTTGATTGCAGGCCTTTATGGCATGAATTCCCATACACTGATCGATATCCCGAATTGCCTTGTACAGCATAAGGCAACGAATAAGGTAACACGTACAGTGAAAAAGATACTGAAGAACCTGAACATCTCGATTTATAACGAAAGAAAAAGAAAAGGTGTCATCCGTACTGTCATTACACGGGTAGGATTTGAAACAGGTGAAGTCCAGGTTGTCCTTGTTACGGGAGCGGAGGAAATTCCACAAAAAGATCAGTTGCTAAAACAAATTCGTGACCAATTGCCAGAAGTGAAATCGGTCGTACAAAACATCAACAACCGGGACACATCACTGATCTTTGGCGAAAAAACGATTCACCTGGCAGGCGAAAAAGTCATCAACGAAACATTGGGTGACCTATCATACGAACTATCGGCCCGTACATTCTTCCAGCTTAACCCGGTTCAAACTGTTCGCTTATATGATGAAGTGAAAAAAGCAGCAGCCTTAACCGGCACGGAAAAAGTGGTTGACGCTTATTGCGGTGTTGGAACCATTGGGCTATGGCTATCTGAAAACGCCAAGGAAGTCAGAGGAATGGACGTCATCAAAGAATCCATTGAGGACGCCAAGAAAAATGCCAAAAAACATAAACGCAACAATGTATACTATGAAACAGGCAAAGCCGAGAATATCCTTCCACGCTGGACCAAAGAAGGCTGGAAACCGGACGTACTGGTCGTCGACCCGCCAAGATCCGGCTGTGACCAATCTTTACTGCAGACAATCTTGAAAGTTAAACCGAAAACCATAGTGTACGTATCATGCAACCCGTCCACATTGGCGAAGGACTTACAAGAACTGGGTTCATCATATCGAGTGGAGGCCATGCAGCCCGTGGACATGTTCCCGCAAACGAGCCATGTGGAAGTAGTAACGTCATTGAAGCTGATTAAAGAATAAGCAGAGTGATCCGGGAATCTGTAAAAGGTTCTCGGATTTTAATCTGCGTTTATTTCCAACCATTTGTGAAATAATGAAAGTACTGTGAAAATCGAGAAATACATAGGAGGGTTTTGGATGCATAATCATGATATATTAATTCGATTAAGATATGCGTTGGATATTAAAAATAAAGATATGGTTGAGATATTTAAACTTGGGGAGATCGAAGTGACAATGGAAGAAGTCATGCAGATGCTCACAAAACCAAAAGATGATTATTATGATGAATATGAAGAATATGATGATTTGGATGAAGCTGATGATGGGGTAAATTGCAATAACATGATGCTAGAGTCCTTTTTAAATGGTTTGATCATTTTTAAAAGAGGGAGACAAGAGCCAAAACCTGGTCAGCCTCAAAGTCAGGCACCGGCTGTAAAGCATAAGGAAAGTGTAAATAATATCCTTCTGAAGAAACTGAAAATAGCATTATCATTAACCAGTGAGGATATGATTGATATTTTGGAAGAAGCAGGAGTCATGATAACCAAAGGGGAATTAAGCGCTATATTAAGAAAAGTGGGTCATAGGAATTATAAAGAGTGCGGAGATCGATACGCCAGGAATTTCTTAAAAGGATTAACTTTGAGATATAGGGGATAAGGGTTCGGTACTGTTTTTATCGTGCACATCATGATATTTAGGCCTTGATTTCGTGAAAAGTACTTTTCCGATTTCAGGGTCTTTTTCTATTCGAAGACATTAGGAAGTGAGAATTCATTTAAAAACAGAAGGCACCCCCAGGACACCCTCTGCATAGTAAATACGAGTTCATTAGCCTCTTAAAAAGTCTGGTTTTGCGAAATTGGGGTTAGGATATTTATAGAAGCCTGCTCCTGCTTCTCTTCCGATTTTCCCTTTATCGACATACTCCGTTTTCAATAAGTTAGCCAGCTTTTCAACTTCTGGATCACCTGTCGCTTTCGCTTTTGCAAGTGAAATATTATAAGCGGTATTGATTCCTACCACATCTAAAATGGCGAAAGGTCCAAGAGGTGCTCCTGTTGCGACCATCCACGTTTTATCGATGGTTTCCGTATCAGCCACTCCTTTTAATAAGAGCATTTGGGCAGCATCCAAAAGAGGAACCAATAAGGAATTCAATATATAGCCTGGCTGCTCTTTATGTAAAGGCAGAGGAACCATTCCAATCGCTTTTGCAAATTCAATCACTTCCTCGAACACTTCATCATCCGTTCCAGGATGTTTCATGATTTCTGCGGTATTGTTTTTCCAGATTTCATTAGCGAAGTGTAAAGCCAGGAATTTTTTTTGGCGGCCTGACGCTTCGGCAAATTGGCTTGGTAATAATGTAGAAGAGTTTGTAGCGAAAATTGTTTTTTCAGGAGCGACTTTTCCTAACTCTGTGTAAAAATCCGTTTTGATTTGAACCACTTCCGGAATCGCTTCAATCACAAGGTCAGCTTTGGCAACTGCCGCAGATAAATCACTGTGGAAAGATATGCGGGCATAAGCAGCATTAAGATCTTCCTCCGCAGCTCCAAGGTCTTCTTTATAGTAGGGCTTCAAATTAATGATCCTATCTTTTGCACGTTCTAATGCTTCATCATTGATGTCATAAACTGACACGTTGAACCCTTTGACTGCAGTTTGAAATGCGATCTGACTACCTAAAACGCCGCTGCCGGCAATCGTGATATTCTGATAATTCATAGTCATTCTCCTTTATTTCTTTGGATATCTCTACTTGTTAATTATGCGCTTAACTTGAATATAGATGCAGGAATAAACTTGATATAGTTTTTTTCCTTTTAAAAGAATGGATAAACACGCAGACCATTTTAAAGGGTTTTTACCATTCGTTTATGGGAAGAAGAGACATAGAGAAGCTTGATGAATGAAAGATGGGTAAAACAATTTTCATTACTGGAGCGGGCAGCGGGCTTGGAAGAGGAGTTGCACTCGGGTTAGCAAAGCAGGGGCACCGTGTAATTGCCACAACGGAAATCACTTCCCAGAAAACGGATCTTATGAGGGAGGCGCGGGAACGGGGCTTGGATATAGAAGTCTTCAAATTGGATATTACAAATGAACGTGATCGAGCAAGAATTGATATTCATGATTTTGATTTATTTGTTGCAAATGCGGCGATCAATGAAGGAGGACCGCTCGGAGAAATGCCGACCGACCGATTCAGGGCGATCTTCGAAGTGAATGTTTTCGCTACACTAGAATCCGTTCAGTTTACTGCAAGAAAGCTGGTCAAAAAAGGAAAAGGGGAAATCGTGTTCTTAAGTTCAATGGCTGGGATCATAACGACACTATACGGCGGCCCGTATGCAGCAACCAAACATGCATCGAGGGAATGGCATTAACCTTAAAGGATGAGCTGGAGGAGTTTGGGGTGCAGGTTGCGAACATCAATCCGGGAGCATACAATACCGGTTTTAACGACAGGGCAGCAAGGATTTTACAAGAGCAGATGATATGAAAAAGCAACAAAAGGGATTAAAAAACCAATTCGATCCGGAAGATATGATAGAAAAGATGATCGAAATCATCCCGGCTGACCACCATAAATTCCGTACTGTTCATCCCGAGAAAACGGAAAAACAGATGAAGAAGACCGAAAAGAAACGGTGGGACATGGAAATCTGATTTATGGGAAGCATTATTGTCATAGGATTAGTGCAGTAGAGGAGTAATTTTGTTAGTTATGCATCGATTGTGGACAAGGAAGAGAAATAGGGAAAATCCTTATTCTTAGCCCCTTTATCCCATTCTTTTGCATGACTTTTTTGTTTTTTGGACGTGAGATTCAATTCAATATCCGAGCTGATCATCAGCTCATTTTGTATTGTTGTAATGGACTTAAGCGTCCATTAGTACAATGTAAAACAGACAAAAAAGAGGATAATTAATCCCTTTGCTGACTATGGACGAATTGGAAGAACTCGGGTTTGCCTGCGGTTTTTATCTTTAAAAAACAATCCAGTTGATTGGAGCGGGTGAACGGGAAGCCTGCTTAAAAAAGCGACCCCTCAGGCGCAAAGCCCCCGAGGAAAGCGATTGCCTGGAGAGGGAAATAAGCCCCAAAAACAGTTCATGATCAGGAATGAACCATTCTGAACTTCCTTTTGTCAACAAACTGAAAGTGGATTTCTCCCCTTGGCTTACTTGTCTTCATTTGTTTGTTCATCAGGTTTTTGGATGATTTCTTTTAATTCTCCAATGTCACCTTTTGCATTGATAATCTCAAAAATCTCATTTAGGCCTTCTGAGGTTTTTTCATCTTCCGTTTTCACTATACCCCTCCTTAATTAGGTTAATGGTTAAGGTCTCCAAAAAACCAGTAGATATAACATCGTTTGCCTTGGAAAATTGATGAAATTCTCTTCGTGTTTTCATTGATATAAACGCATTTTAGGCGGATGTTGATTGTAAGAACTACAAAAATTCAAATTTTTTTGTCCACACAATATGGACAACATTAAAATTATCCATTATTATGAGTGTTATAACACTTAGTATAAAGGGATTTGCGCTAATACTGTGTGTGTTTTTGGAGAAGACACGTGTATTTTTGGAAAAAAGGGAAAAAATACAATATTTTTAAAATAGGTGTAAAACATAAAAAAATCCTGCATTTATTCCAACCATCAATAAGGGGGTATATTAAATGTCAAGTGAAATATTAAATGAATTTTTGAAAGAAAATTTGGAAGATTTAAAAGAAAAGGGACTTTACAACGTTATTGATCCAGTGGAAGGTGCTAATGGTCCGGTTATCACGATTGCGGGCAGGGAGCTAATTAATTTATCATCCAATAATTATTTAGGTTTAGCAACAGATAGACGATTAATAGAGGCTTGCATAGAAGCGACGAAAACATATGGCGTCGGTGCAGGTGCCGTTCGTACGATCAACGGAACGTTAGATATTCATGTCAAATTAGAAGAAAAGCTCGCCGAGTTTAAGCATACAGAAGCAGCCATTGCTTATCAATCTGGATTTAACTGTAATATGGCAGCGATTTCAGGAGTGATGGATAAAAATGATGCCATTCTTTCAGATGAACTGAATCATGCTTCAATCATTGATGGATGCCGACTTTCCAAGGCAAAAATCATTCCCTTTATCCATTCCGACATGGATGATTTACGGACAAAAGCACGTCAAGCAAAGGAGTCCGGATTGTATAACAAGATCATGATCATCACCGACGGAGTGTTCTCGATGGATGGGGATATAGCCAAACTTCCTGAAATTGTGAAGATTGCCGAAGAGTTCGACTTAATTACGTATGTTGATGATGCGCATGGTTCGGGTGTATTAGGTAATGGTGCAGGAACGGTTAAGCATTTTGGGTTATCGGATAAAGTGGATTTCCAAATTGGAACATTATCCAAAGCCATTGGTGTTGTGGGGGGCTATGTAGCAGGAAAGAAAGATTTGATTGATTGGTTAAAGGTGAGAAGCCGTCCATTTTTATTTTCAACGGCTGCCACACCGGGAGCAGTTGCAGCTAGCATAGAAGCCATCAATATTTTGATGAATAGCTCAGAACTTCAAAATAAGCTTTGGGAAAATAGCGATTACTTGAAAAAAGGCCTAAAAGAAATAGGGTTTGATATCGGGGAGAGCGAAACACCGATCACGCCTTGCATTATAGGTGATGAAGCAAAAACGCAGCAATTCAGCAAGAGGCTGAATGAAGAAGGTGTGTATGCTAAATCCATCGTATTCCCTACCGTTCCAAAAGGTACAGGAAGAGTGAGGAATATGCCTACTGCGGCTCATACAAAAGAGATGTTGGATAGCGCATTGGCCATTTATGAAAAAGTGGGAAAAGAGATGTCGATCATATAAGTAGATTGCTTGTTTCAGAGTTTAAAACATGGGGAGGGATTTTTGATGAAAAAGGTCTTGGTAACGGGAGCTTTAGGTCAAATTGGTTCAGAACTGACGCTAAAAATGAGAGAGGTTTATGGAGCTGACAATATCATTGCGACAGATATCCGAAAAACGGACAGCGATGTTGCTCAATCAGGTCCATTTGAAGTTTTGGATGTTACGGATGAAAAAGCGATGTTTAACATGGCAAAAAAACATGAAGTGGATACGATTATACATTTGGCCGCTTTATTGTCGGCAACAGCTGAAAAGAAGCCGCTTTTAGCTTGGCACTTAAACATGGGCGGATTGGTCAATGCTTTGGAAACAGCACGAGAACTCGATTGCCAATTATTCACACCTAGTTCCATTGGTGCGTTTGGTCCAACCACTCCTAAAGATTGGACACCGCAAGACATCATTCAACGGCCGAATACGATGTACGGCGTGAATAAAGTATCCGGAGAGTTATTATGTGATTATTATCATCATAAATTTGGGGTTGATACGAGGGGGCTTCGATTCCCGGGACTGATTTCGTATGTCACACCTCCTGGCGGCGGAACTACCGACTATGCAGTTGAAATTTACTATGAAGCGATTAAAAACAAGCGATATACTTCTTACATTGATAAGGGAACGTATATGGACATGATGTATATGCCGGACGCTTTAGCTGCCATCATTGCTTTAATGGAGGCAGATGCTTCAAAATTGAAACATCGGAATTCTTTCAATGTTTCTGCCATGAGCTTTGATCCGGAGCAAATTGCTGCCGAAATTAAAAAGCATATACCGGAATTTGTCATGAATTATGAAGTCGATCCTGTAAGACAATCCATTGCAGACAGTTGGCCAAATACAATTGATTCAACATGTGCAAAGGAAGAGTGGGGATTCAAGGCGGAATATGATTTGGAGAAAATGACCAATGATATGTTGTTAAAGCTGAGATTAAAGTCCCTTTTGGTAACAGCGTAATAAACCTGCCAGCCGAATAAAAGAGTTGCAAAACTCTTTTATTCGAGTTATTTTATACAGGGGAATTTTTACGTTTAAGGGGTGAACTTGTTATAACCGGTAAAAAGTAAGCGCTTTCTATGGCATCTCGGACAGAATAAAGAATTAACATGAAAATGGATAGTAATCTTTCCAACTGTCAGGAATGCTTAAAAGTGAAGAGTGATTTTATGAGGCGGCTTTAAGAAAGATTAAATAAAGTGGTGCCTGCTATATCATTTCTATACTAAATAGGGAGTGTAATAAGCATCTTGCATAAAATTTCGACTATTAGTAGTATAGGGGGAAATGGAATGGCAAACAAAGATTTGAATAGGGACTTGAAAGGTCGTCATATTCAGATGATCGCTTTGGGCGGAACGATTGGTGTCGGTTTATTCATGGGTTCAGCCAGCACGATTCAATGGACAGGTCCGTCTGTAATGTTAGCTTATGCGATCTCTGGTTTATTTATATTCTTGATCATGCGCGCAATGGGGGAAATGTTGTACTTAGAGCCAAGTACAGGTTCATTTGCAACATTTGGTTATAAGTACATTCATCCATTGGCAGGGTATATGACAGCTTGGAGTAACTGGTTCCAGTGGGTTATCGTCGGGATGGCAGAAATTATTGCAGTGGGGACGTACATGCAGTATTGGTACCCTGATCTCCCTGCTTGGATTCCAGGTTTAATTGCAATGGTGATTCTTGGAGCAGCGAACTTAATTTCCGTTAAGTCCTTTGGGGAAATTGAATTTTGGTTTGCACTGATTAAAATCGTAACGATTATTTTAATGATTGTTGCAGGGTTTGGACTGATTTTCTTTGGGATCGGTAACGGTGGGGAAGCCTTAGGGTTATCGAATCTTTGGGAACATGGCGGTTTATTTACAGGCGGCTGGAAGGGCTTCTTCTTTGCTCTCTCACTTGTGGTTGCCGCTTATCAAGGTGTAGAATTAATCGGGATTACGGCTGGTGAAGCAAAAGATCCGCAAAAAACGATAACCAAAGCGATTCAAAGTACCATTTGGCGTATTTTAATCTTCTATATCGGTGCGATCTTCATTATTGTAACCGTTTACCCTTGGGATCAATTAAGTTCGATTGGCAGTCCATTTGTTGCGACCTTTGCGAAGGTTGGTATCACGGCAGCAGCCGGAATCATTAATTTTGTCGTAATTACGGCTGCAATGTCTGGCTGCAATAGTGGTATTTACAGTGCAGGACGCATGCTTTACACATTAGGGGTGAATGGGCAAGCGCCAAAGTTCTTTGCAAAAGTATCTAATAGCGGTGTCCCTTTATTCGGTACGTTCGGAGTGATCGTCGGTTTAGCGATTGGGGTTGTTTTAAGTTATATTGCACCAGAAAATTTATTTGTGCATGTATACAGTGCGAGTGTACTTCCTGGAATGATTCCATGGTTTGTCATTCTGATCAGTCAAATTAAATTCAGGAAGGTCAAAAAAGCTGAAATGCACAATCATCCATTCAAGATGCCGTTTGCACCTGTTACAAACTACCTGACCATCGCTTTTTTGATCATGGTATTGATCGGTATGTGGTTTAATGATGACACACGTATATCTCTTATGGTTGGAATAGGTTTTCTGGCTATCGTAGCAATCAGTTATTTCGCTTTTGGAATAGACAAGCGTGTACAAGCAAATGCTCAAACAGAGGCTAAGAAGGAGGACAAAGTGGGTTAATCCATCATTCACTTTGCGTTTTGCAAAGGGTTGCTGCGGCAGCCCTTTTCCAATGTAATTAATGATAAAATGGATTAAAATGGTTGCTTCATTGTGAAGGGTGAACTTTTTATGTTTGGACTTAAAATTCAGAAGAAAAGGAGAAATTGACAATGACCACTTCAAAGAAGAATTTGAGGACTTGCGAAAAGGGACACAAATACTATAAATCCAGCGACTGTCCGACCTGCCCTGAATGTGAGCAGGAACGAAAACCTGATACAGGATTCCTTTCAGTGCTCTCGGCACCTGCCAGACGTGCATTGGAAAGCAATGGGGTAACCTCTTTACAACAGCTATCAGCATATAGTGAAAAAGAGGTTTTGAAATTCCACGGTATGGGACCAGCTTCTTTACCGAAACTTAGGGAAGCTTTGGAGACAGGTGGGTTATCATTCAAAGCTTAATCAATTTAGTGAATAAGGGATCAGGAACTTCTTTTTTATGGACATCATCCTTGTTAAACTGATAGTAACTCTAAAAAGTGAGGTAACGAAAAATCATGAGTTCCTATACTCCCTATTTTGAATTCAATCGAAAAAAGTGGGCATCTTTGCGAAACCATACCCCTCTTCCTTTAACAGAAGAAGAATTGGATAACTTAAAAGGAATAAATGAAGAAATATCCATTCAGGAAGTGGAAGAGGTTTATTTGCCCTTGACCCGTTTGATCAATTTACATGTTGAGGCATCTCAGCAGCTTAACACAGCCACTTCTTCATTTCTAAAAACTGATGCTAAAAAAGTACCTTATATCATTGGGATTGCAGGGAGTGTTGCTGTAGGAAAGAGTACGACTGCAAGGTTGCTTCAGACTTTATTATCCAGATGGGATAATCACAGAAACGTAGGTCTTGTCACTACCGACGGTTTTTTGTACCCAAATGATCTTTTGGAAGAAAAAGGATTGATGAAAAGAAAAGGGTTTCCTGAAAGTTATGATACCCAAAAATTAATCAATCTTATCGGAGATGTAAAAGCGGGAAAAAATAAAGTGGAAGTTCCAATCTACTCACATTTGAAGTATGACATTTTGCCAAATGAAGTGCAGACTATCTGTAATCCGGATATTTTAATAGTGGAAGGTGTTAATGTTCTTCAAGTTGACAAGGAAAATCAAGTATTCGTCAGTGACTTTTTTGATTTCTCACTCTATGTAGATGCAGATGTTAACGACATAGAGCGGTGGTATGTCGAAAGGTTCCTTTTACTTCAAAAGACTGCATTTCAAAGTCCCGAATCCTATTTCCATCGTTATATTGACTTTTCTAAAGAACAGGCCATAAAAAAAGCGACTCAAATTTGGGAAGAAATTAATTTGAAAAATTTACATGAAAATATACTGCCGACAAAAGGACGGGCAAAACTCATCTTGAAAAAAGGGTCGGAACATAAAGTTGAAAATATCTTTTTGCGAAAATAAGAGAAATAATGTTTTTTTGTAATAGTAATAAGTTAAGAAATTATATTAATGAGGGACTATGAGATAAGTCTTAAAATTAAGAATATTACCGGTGATATTACCTTATACTGGTTTAATTTTCAGTAATTATTGGTATTGTTATAATATCTAATAATTGGGTGGAATTTATGATACTAGTTAAAAAGTTAAGAGTTTAGCAATTTCAGGAAGGTCCTAGTTTTTTAGGGAAATGGTTACAGAAAGTTCTAATTTTCCTTCTGTTTTTGTCAATAAATGTGTATTTTCCTGGCTTATTCGAATCTGTCAATATTATTTCACTAACAGTTTCTTCCTTCAATGATGGGGAGTTGCTGAAGAAATCTTTTAATGCGACTATCGGGGCGATAAGTTTAAGCTAATTTCTTTTCAAAATCAACATTTTAACAAAAAAAGTAATAGTAGAATATTTTAATCTATGAAATAATAATAATAGATTATGATATAGTTATAAGGAGACAGAAAAGGTGTGTTCCTAGTTCGTGCCGGGCTTTTTTTGACACCTAAGCAGGAGCGCCTACATCTTTTTTGCAAATATAGGGGATAAGGAAGGTTATAATGAGCAACATACAGAAACAAACAGACGTTATCTTAATTGGCGGCGGAGTCATGAGCGCGACTTTGGGATCATTACTGAAAGAGTTAGCACCGGAATGGGAAATCAAAGTATTTGAGAAGCTTGCAAACGCAGGAGAAGAAAGCTCTAACGAATGGAATAATGCGGGTACGGGACATTCTGCACTGTGCGAGCTTAACTATACATCCGAAAAAGCTGACGGATCTATAGATATTAGCAAAGCAATTAAAATAAATGAACAGTTCCAAGTTTCATTGCAGTTTTGGTCGTATCTTGTAAACTGTAAGCTGATTGATAATCCGCAAGACTTTATCATGCCATTGCCTCATATGAGTATGGTGCAAGGGGATAACAATGTAGCGTTCTTAAAGAAACGTTTTGAAGCGCTGTCCAAAAATCCTCTGTTCCAAGGTATGGAGTATTCCGATGACCCAGCAAAACTGATGGAATGGATTCCACTTATTATGCAAGACCGTCCATCGAATGAATCTATAGCGGCAACAAAAATTGATTACGGTACAGACGTTAACTTCGGTGCTCTGACACGCATGTTGTTTAACCACTTAAAGGCTCAAAACGTCGATATCAAATATAAACATAGTGTTGATAATGTTAAACGTGCCAGTGATGGCTCATGGGAATTAAAAGTGCGTAATGTCGATACCGGTAGCGTAGAAAGTCATAATGCTAAATTCGTCTTTATCGGAGGCGGGGGCGGAAGCTTGCATTTACTGCAAAAATCCGGCATTCCTGAAGGGAAACATATCGGAGGATTCCCTGTAAGTGGATACTTCATGGTATGTAATAATCCGGAAGTTGTTGCACAGCATCATGGGAAAGTATACGGAAAAGCTAAAGTTGGTGCACCACCAATGTCTGTTCCGCATCTTGATACACGTTTTATCGACAATAAAAAATCGTTGCTATTTGGACCATTTGCGGGCTTCTCACCGAAGTTCTTAAAAACAGGTTCAATGTTCGATTTAATAACTTCCGTAAAACCGAATAATGTTTTAACTATGTTGGCGGCAGGTGCAAAAGAGATGCCATTGACAAAATACTTGATCCAGCAAGTTATGTTATCGAAAGAACAGCGCATGGAAGAGTTACGAGAGTTCATCCCGAACGCTAAGAGCGAGGATTGGGATTTAGTAGTAGCTGGCCAACGTGTACAAGTTATCAAAGATACTGCTGAAGGCGGCAAAGGTACACTTCAATTTGGTACGGAAGTTGTAAGTGCATCCGATGGCTCTATTGCAGCATTGCTAGGTGCTTCTCCAGGGGCTTCCACTGCTGTTCACGTTATGCTTGAGGTAATTAATAAATGCTTCCCGCAACGCATGAAAGAGTGGGAACCGAAAATTAAAGAAATGATTCCTTCTTATGGAGAATCACTAATGGAAAATACAAAGCTTTTGCACGAAATTCAAACTTCAACATCAGAGACGCTTGGTCTGAGCAAAAAAAAAGAGCTAGTTTATAGTTAATTTTTGGATATCGAAGCATCATTGAAATTAAAAACAACAGAACCTTTAATCGATCTTTGATTGAAGGTTCTTTTTTTGTTTTGGCTCTTTTCGTAAAGATTGTTGTTTTTAAAACGAAACTATTTTAGGTTGATTGGAGCGGAAGTGCGAGACTCCTGCGGGAGCAGCGGGACAGGTGAGACCCCACAGGCGTTTACGCCGAGGAGGCTCACCGCCCGCACCAAGGAAAGCGAGCACCTGGAGGGGAAATCACCCACACTGCACTACTTCGTAAATAGCAACAAAGTATGCGAAAACAGCCTTTGTTTTAAAGCTTATTCATTTAAGGATGCATATTTGCAGGCAAGTTGATTGGGAACGAGATGCACTCGCTTTTCTAAGCAGGAGGCCCGAACACCGGCTCCAATCAACTTAGTTTTAACTTAAATAAAAACCCTTTTGCCTACAAACTGAGGGATGCTATTATAGCATCCCTAAAGATTTCTGATTCTAATGTATTTTTGAATTTATTTTGGAAATGGTCTCTTTATCGCAAATAATGAAAAGCTGTGCATCATCAGGAATTCGTGCATCTAATTTTTGGTTTATGTTAAGATCACCACGATCTGCTACCAGTGTGGCCCCTTTATTAAGAAGGTCCATGAATGCATCACGATAGGTTCGCCATTCATCTTGTTTAGAAATCTCATACATCGCCTCTTCATACTTTGAGCTCATGAGTTCTGAATACATGTGAGTGACTCCATGAGAAAATAATGATCGTACTGCTGCGTGGGAGATCATTTCTTGTGTAGGAATAAACTCATCCACCTTTACACGCTCAAATAAACGAATATGCTTTTGATTGATTACCTCAGCGGTGACGTGTATTGGCGTATTGGTTTTTTCTTCAATGGACGTTATGGCAGTAGTGGCAACTAATAATGTCTTTCCATCGACAAGTAACGGATCCTTTGTAGCATAATTATCTTGTGTTATTTGGTCAGCGAAAATGATAACGCCTTTTGCTTTAGGCAGATTTGCACGGAGTAATGTTTCTTCATCGGTGGCATCCCCGCGAACATAAAACAGACGCCCCTCCATCATGGGTGATTTTTCCAGGTTATCAATGATAACAATATCAATGGTTTCATCAGATTTAAAAATTTCTTGAATTGCTGATTTTGACTTTTCACTCCATCCAATCAGAATGATATGATTTTTACCTGTATATTTCATTTTTCCACCAACTTTACGTTTTTCGATAAGATATACAGATTTAATGATTTTTCCAATAAAAAGACTAACAAGCCCAATACCCGTTATGTATAGACCGATGGTAAATGCTTTTCCAAGATCGGTGACCGGTGCATAGTCACCAAAACCAACCGTAGCAAGCGTTGTAAGAACCCAGTAAACTGAAGTTAAATATGATTCGAACGTCTGTGGCTCTATAGAAAAAGCAATATATGCTGCAACTAATATGTATAAAATGGCAAATGGTATAAAGATTTTCCCTCTTAATTTAATCAGGTAATATATTATTTTTTTTTACCTTAATTCTCATCATACCCATCCTAGTTATAAAGTCATCGTCGATTGAATTATATTTCCCCAATTTAACAGATAATTAAACGTAAGTGTATGAACTATTTATTCCCAAGTTGGGAGCAAAAAAGCATATAAAAGAAAGTTTGGTTGGATGTGTGACGTTTAGCTCTGTTTCTTATGCACAAAAGGGGCAGGAACACTCCTGCTAAATCAGCAATCATATCAACAGCTGAACGCCCTGGCGTTTTAAATATCGGCCTCATGATCGGCAGCATCAGTACACCTAAAAATTCGAGAAGCCCGTATCCAATGGGCAGCGCCAAAAGGAACGACAAGACCTACAGGTATAAGCTATTCCATTGGTATGCTTATTACGAATCGACTATATAAAGAAGGAAAATACACCCTTGAAGAAGCAGCTATTATTGCAACTGGCTTTTCAACGGTTTCAGCAACGTTTATGATCGTTGTAGCAAAAACCCTCGGGCTTATGGACCTATGGTCGCTTTTCTTTTGGGTTTCTTTAGCGATCACGTACCTTGCCATTACCGTACGTTTTTGTCCAATAAATAAAATGAGCGACGAATATTATTCGGATAATGCGGACCCAGAAGAAGTTTTCAAACAAGGACTTTTCCGAAGTGTCTGGAACAGTGCGATGGTAGGAGCAAATAATTAGGTAAGTCTTGGTGTAAATTTGTGGAAAAACTTAAAGGGCGGTTTTCTTATGACAATGAGCATTCTGCCGTCCATTTTATCCGTTGGTCTCATCAGCATTGTAGTAGCGGAGTACACTTCAGTATTTAATTTACTTGGCTATCTTTTTTACCCATTTACCTGGGCATTGCAAATACCTGAACCATTTTTGGCTGCAAAAGCTTCAGCTATAGGAATTGCAGAAATGTTCCTGCCGGCGCTTCTTGTAGTTGATGCACCACTGGTAACTAAGTTCATCATTGCCGTGGTTTCTGTTTCATCAATATTGTTCTTTTCAGCGGCGATACCTTGTATCCTATCAACCGAAATCCCGATCAGCATTACGTAGTTGATTGTTATCTGGTTTGAACGGACACTCATCACGTTAATTATTACGGCACCCATCGCAATATTGCTGCTTTAGTGCAAATCAATGAATCTTAATTCGATCACAAATCGAACGGATGCGTTCGTATTATAAGGTCGACCAGTAAAAATTACTGGTTGGCCTTTTTGATAGAAGTAGACATGGTAGGACTCACGGTTGTGCGGGACATTTGAATCAGGGGGAGTGGAGGCGAAAAAAAACAATTCCTATATTCTAGTTTAAAAGGATTCAAAAGTTAATTGATTTAGTTTTTTTCTTATCCAACTAATGGGGCATCTCCTATTAGGAATGACCAAAGGAACCCTGGTGAGTACCACCCTACAATGGTCTTGTTTTACAGGTATTGATGACATGATTGGCTACTTTTATCGAGAAGGATCCTATAGCCTTTTTGTGTTTTCCATTACTGTAACAATATAAGGAAAAACGTCCATAAAAATTATTTAAAGAAAATAATATTTATTCTAAAAATTCATATTATAATACTTTATTCTTATGCTATATTATAGGGAGAATTATTTATTATCACGTATAATTAAGAATTGGAGTGATTTAAATGAAGAAACTTGGTTTATTGAGTATGTTTTTGATTTTAACTATCTTTATCTCGGCTTGTGGAACCAATGAAGGAAAAAATGCAGGTGGGGAAAAGAAACCTGAAAAGGTATATAAAGTTGGTGTGGATACGACTTATCCTCCTTTTGAATTTAAAGAGGGGAACGACTATAAAGGTATCGATATCGAATTGATCAATGCAATCGCGAAAGACCAGGATTTCAAAATCAAATTGTCTCCAATGGATTTCGGTGGAATCATTCCGGCTATGCAAGCCAATCAGCTTGATGTGGCCATTGCAGGAATGAGCATTACAGAGGAAAGAAAAAAGGTAGTGGATTTCTCAACA
Source organism: Peribacillus sp. SRI_006 (assembly GCF_057586375.1). NCBI lineage: Bacteria > Bacillati > Bacillota > Bacilli > Caryophanales > Bacillaceae > Peribacillus > Peribacillus sp. SRI_006. Next base: position 213,519 of record NZ_JBYCZT010000003.1, read on the forward strand.
CCGTATTTTGATGCAGGGTTAACAATAGTTGTTAAGAAAGATAATACAAGCACTAAAACCGTTAAGGATCTTAAAGGAAAAACCATAGCAGTGAAAAAAGGAACAACAGGTGCTAAATATGCACAGGATAATGCTACGAAACTAGGAATCAAAGTTGTTCAATTCAATGATAGTCCAGCGATGTTCCAGGAAGTGGCCAACGGTAATGCGGATGCCCTTATAGAAGATTATCCTGTCATCTCATATGCAATCGCCCAAAAAGATCTTGGGTTGAAAATCGTAGGTGACCGTTTGAATGGTGACCAATATGGAATTGCTGTATTGAAAGGGCAAAACGGGGATTTATTGAAAAAAATAAATGATGGTCTTGCCAATCTTAAAAAAGACGGCACATATGATGAAATTATAAAAACGTATCTTGGTGAATAAGGTTAATAATCAATAGATTAAAGCTCATTAGGCGCGCTTATGGCGCGCTTTCTTTTTCAAAGGGGTGAAAGAAATGGATATAATTGTTGCGGCGTTGCCACTTTTATTAAAAGGACTTCAGGTGACACTTTATATCTTTGTGATTGCCATTATCCTAGGTTTTTTGATTGGTTTACTTGTCGCATTGCTGCGACTTGCCCCCATCAAAATCTTGAATTGGATTGCAAAGGTTTATGTGGATGCAATACGAGGGACACCGTTCATCGTTCAGTTATTTTTTATCTATTTTGGTGTGAATTCATTGAATTTGATTTCTTTGGACAGTACAACAGCTGGAATAATCACCGTTGCAATCAATGCAGGGGCATATTTTGCTGAAATAATAAGGGCGGGGATACAATCCATAGATAAAGGGCAAACGGAGGCGGCAAGATCCATCGGGTTCACTGGAGCTCAAACAATGAGATATGTCGTGCTTCCGCAAGCCTTTAGAAGGATGCTCCCTACCATTACGAATCAATCGATCATCAGCTTGAAGGACACTTCTCTATTATCCGTAATTGGTATAGCCGATTTAACCCAGCAAGGTCAGATTCAAGCTTCGGCAACCTTTGAAGCATTCAAGGTTTGGCTGGCCGTGGGTGTAATTTACTTTATCATCATCTATTTGTTAACCCTAATTGCTAATTTCATAGAAAGGAGGGTACAAGTTCGATGAGCATCATTACAGTAAAAAACCTAAGAAAATCATTTGGAACTGTCGAGGTTTTAAAAGATATAAATGCAGAAGTGCAGGAAAAGGAAGTAATTTGCGTAATAGGCCCTTCTGGATCTGGAAAGAGTACATTCCTGCGTTGCCTGAACCTCCTTGAGGAAGTTACCGGCGGCGAGGTGGTCATTAACGGACATGATATTACCGATCCTAAAAGGAAAATCAATATAAACAAAGTCCGGCAAGAAGTTGGAATGGTTTTTCAACATTTCAATCTATTTCCACATAAGACCGTTTTGGAGAACATAACCTTGGGCCCTATTAAAATTCGTGCCACCGATAAAGCGGAAGCAGGAAGATTAGCGCTTGAGTTATTGGATAAGGTTGGTCTAAAGGAAAAAGCAAATAGCTATCCGGGGGAACTTTCCGGCGGACAAAAACAGCGGGTCGCCATCGCAAGGGCATTGGCGATGAATCCGAAGATCATGCTATTTGATGAACCGACTTCTGCCCTTGACCCTGAAATGGTCGGTGATGTTTTGGAGGTAATGAAACAACTTGCTAAAGAAGGAATGACAATGGTCGTCGTTACGCATGAAATGGGCTTTGCCCGGGAAGTCGGGGACCGGGTGATATTCATGGATGGAGGGTATATCGTGGAAGAAAATGAGCCGAATGAATTATTCGGTAACCCTCAGCACGAAAGAACCAAAGCATTCTTGAGCAAAGTGCTTTAACGGGATTTTTTTAAGATCGTAAATCATGAATGAAGTTGTGCATAAAGTGTGGACAAAGCAATGCGGGAAATGAGGGGAAACCCCAAACGCATGAGCCTTTCCCTCATCTTTGTGCATAACTTTTTTTGTTTTTAGAGCAGGAACCTATCAGTCAGGAGATGTTTTTATTCATATCAGCTTCAATCGGGCAAACGTCACAGAAAAGAAACCTATGCATTTAACACATGCATAGGTTTCTTTTTATTTATTTGGCACCGTAACTAATCAAGTTCGTCATGATTCGATATCCGCCTGGAACCTGGCCTTGAATTTGCCTGTATAGGACAAGGTTGGTATAGAGGTAGGTACCATTACCGTATTTAGCCATAAGGATACCGCCATCAAATGGTTCTTCATTCGGATCAGCCATGGAAATGAATGTTTCATACCGTTCATCCCATTCCATTGGGAAATACAATCCTCTTTCTTGGACCCAATTGCTCCAGTCATCACTTGTTATTTTATTTGGATAGGTAAAAAGCGCCGATTCTGGTTTCGACACGTTTACTGTGGCTCTTTCATCGGTTACCCGCCAGCGAATCGAAGGATTCCCGAGGGTAAGAGGATATGGAGCCGTCTTCAAGGCATCCCATCCATCACCCGGTTTATGGTATTGCACGACGAGATGTCCGCCGTTTTCCACATACTCAAGTAAGCGCGCGTTATTTGCCTTTAAATCTTCCCTCGATAGATAGGCACGGATGCCTGTAACGATCGTGTCATATTGACTTAAATCACCTTCAGCTAAATCAGCTGCAGTTAACTTCGTAATGTTCAGCCCTGCATTGCTTAAATAATCTGCCACTTTATCGAATCCGCTTTCAATGTACCCCACTTTTAATGAAGCTGGCTTCAAAAGCTCAAATGCAACGGTATTGATAGCTGCTGGGTATTGGTAATAGAATGTTCCGATATGGTCATAGGAAATCTCCTGAATGGTCGAATCAAAGGTTTTCCCATTGACAGTGGCAGCAGCCTTCACCTGATATTCGCCTTTTTGGATGGCCTTTGGCGGTCTGAGGGTGAACTTCACTTGTTTTTCTTCTGATTTTTCATTAAATGATACAGTGGCATTTTGGGGATGGACTCCCCAATTTTCAGGGACTTTTAAAGCGACCTTTGCAGATGCTTTTCCTTCTGTATAGTTTTTCAAGGTCACCGCCACTGGGATTTCCTCTTTTACATCTGCTGTATTTACGACGATATCTTCAGGAGATAAGGTAAGGGCAACGTCGGGAAGGACGGCAATCGTTCCATCCAATTCTTCCTTGATGGAAGTTTTTGTGCTCCCGTATTTATAAGAAATGCTGGTCGTAATGGTTGATTCATCATAGGCATGGTAATAAGCTGCATCTTCAGGGACTTCAACCAGGTAGGTCATTGTCGCAGATTTATTAGGTGCCAGATTGACATCTTTTGATTTTATTTTTGTCTTCCATCCTTTAGGCACGTTCAATGCAGCAGCGACTTTTTTCAATGTTTGTTTCCCGTTATTCTTCATGGTTATGGTTACGTACGTATTTTGACCTTTAGTAAGAATCTTTGAAGCTGCTTCAGCTTGAACCTCGAGCCCTGAGGAGACATAACTGACGTTTTGCAATTGCTCTTCTTTTAATGAGAGCTTATGAAGCAAGTCGTTTTTGATGGCAGGGCTTAGCTTTGCCTTTTTGACTTGCGCAGTCATTGAACGAACATTGGAAAGAGCTTTTTGGGATGTTGAAAAAACACGTTTAGCATGGGGATAAGACTCAATAACAGCGTCCAGATTCCGTTGCAGGTACCTAAATTCACCTTTTAATTTTGAAGCTGAGCGAGGGAGTTTTTCAGCCCATTCAGTAAAATTGTAAGGTACACCTGCAAAAAGGTCCGACTCGCTTTTTGTATCAACCGAGCTTTGCTTCAAATCCAAATGGATCTGGCGCGGTGCTGCAGGGATATCAGAACCCATGCCTTGGCTTTTGTGCAGATAGCGGGATTGTTCTCCAAGCTGTGGGTAAGTCATTTTGTATATTGGGTCATATTTACCGATTTCTATCGAAGTGGTTGCTTGATCTGCCGAGGAAACGGGCAAATATAACTTTTTCACTTGCCATACCGATAGACCTTGTTCCAATTGTTGTGGAAACACAGTTGGGTCGGCGGCATCCGTAAAGGCACGTTCACTTAGGATTGTCATTGTTCGATGATGTCCATGCTGGGTATCATCATTTTGAAAGGATGGCATCAATATATCTGGCTGATACGTCCGAATAAAGCGGATAAGCCGTTCATATGTGAGTTCCTCGCCCCATTTTTGTAATGTCTCCTCTGGTGTTTTAGAGAAACCGAAATCATAAATGGGATCAGAGGTGGTTTCGCTTAGATGATAGGCTTTAACCCCGGTGATTTTTGCAGCTTCTATCATTTCCCTCGAACGGATGATTCCAAGAGCGTTGTCCAGTTCATCCCCAATTTCATTTTGTCCTCCCTCACCACGGTTTGCAATCAGGCTGGATGTTTTCACCCCTAACCCTCTCGATAGATAAGCGAGAAAGTCACTGCGTTCATCATCGGGATGGGCACCGCTGTTCAAGAATGTCACAGTCGTTTCGAGCGGCTTGACCGCATTCCATAATTCGACGTTGGTATCATCAGGATTTGCAGCGCTGCCTCCAAGCGGCAATGATGCAAGAACCAACAAAAGGGAAAACAATGATAACAAAGCTTTTTTCATTCTTCTTTTAACCCCCTTCAACTTTTATAAAAAAAATGTAGGTTAGTAATGTTTTCTAACTAACCAGATAAAAAAACCTATCTAATAAATAGCACCAATGGTTATAAATGTAAATAATTCGAAGTAACTATTAAAAGTTGAACATTTTAAATGTTCCGAAAAAAACTTGTGCGTTGAAATTATTTAAGTTATATTTTTACTTAATTAGGAAGATTTACTAACTAAATAATGTAAGGCCGTGATGTGATGAGTTTTAAAAGGACACCCAGTCATCAAAAATATGTAAATAAAAAAAGGATCATTCAATGCATCCAAGAATGTTCACCCATTTCAAGAGCTGAAATCGCCGTTAAGCTTCAGCTAAGTAAACCAACTGTTTCTCAGGCTGTGGATGAACTTATACAGGAGAAATGGGTATTCGAGAAAGGAATAGGAGTATCCTCATCTCAAGGCGGGAGGAGGCCCATCCAGCTCTTTTTTAATGAAAAGGCTGCCTATATCATCGGTGTCGATATAGGCGGGACGAAAGTGAAAATCGTTTTAAGCGATTTAAGCGGCAACATCCTTGCTGACACTAGTTTTTCAACAAACACTTATTTAAATTCAGGGCTGCTTAAACAAATGGCGATTGAAACGGAGCGGTTAATTGCAAAGAATCAGATTGCGAAGGAAAGGATATTGGGGATGGGAGTCGGGATCCCTGGCATTACGCAAACGGCAAGCGGATTAGTAATAGAGGCACCGAGTTTAGGCTGGGTACAATATCCATTTGTAGCAGAAGCGAAGCGTTATTTTGATTTCCCCATCTTTCTGGACAATGATGTAAACGCGGCTGCACTAGGTGAACAGTGGCTGGGTAATGCACAAAATAAGCGGAATTTACTGTTCATTGCAGTTGGCACGGGAATCGGAAGCGGCATCATCTTGAATAACCAGTTATACAGAGGAGCTTCCAGTGCCGCTGGGGAAATGGGATATATGGTGACGGACAAAGAGGATATAAAACGTGAATTCAAGCCGATTTTCCATAGATACGGCTATTTGGAAAGTGTCGCAGGAGGCAAGTCGATTGGCGGTCACTTCACCAGGGAGGTCCTCAAGGATCCTCACCATTTTTTATTCGAACGGGCCAAATCTTCCGAACTATCGGGGGAGGATGCTTTTTTGGCAGCAAAAAAAGGAGACACTGCAGCTATGGCCATCATAAATGAAGCCATCGAACATTTAGCCTGCGGCATTGTCAATGCGGCTAGTTTGCTAAATCCGGAGGTGATCATTTTAGGAGGTGGTGTATTAAATTCTGCTGAATACATTTTACCTAGAATTCGGGAGGTCGTTGATCGATATCTTCCAAGTTTAGTAGAAATGAAAACTTCACAACTGGGAGAAAACGCAGGGGTGCTTGGAGCGGTTTCCCTATTTTTAAGGGAACATGATGGCATTTTGAATTTTTGTGATGAGGGGGAATATTAATGCAAAATAGGAAAAAGTCGCTTGTTTCAGTACTGACCTTATCGGCAGCACTATTAATTTCGGGATGTAACGGTACAGATACGAAAACGAATTCGGATGCAGGCGAAAAGGGTGAGCTCGAAGATAAAATCGTTGTTTATTCACCGCATGGCAAAGATATTTTATCAAAATTCGAAAAGCAGTTCGAAGATAAGTATGGTATTGATGTTGAGTGGCTTGATATGGGGTCTCAGGAAATCCTTGACCGTGTTCGTTCAGAGAAAAGTAATCCGCAGGCAGACGTTTGGTGGGGTGCACCTTCCACGAACTTCAATCAAGCAAAGGATGATGGGCTGCTGGCCGCTTATAAGCCTAGCTATTCCGATAGTCTCGATGAAGGATTCCGCGATCCGGAATGGTATTGGACAGGAACGAGCCAGACACCGGAAGTCATCATGTATAACAGCAAAGAATTATCAAAAGACGAGGTACCGAAAGATTGGGATGAGCTGCTTGATCCGAAATGGAAAGACGAAATCATCATCCGCTATCCGTTAGCCTCCGGAACGATGAGGACAATTTTTTCTGCGATGATCTATCGTACGTATAAGGATACAAATGATCCAAAAGAAGGGTATGACTGGTTAAAGAAGCTCGACCAAAACACGAAGGAATATTCAGCGAATCCGGAAATGATGTATAACAAGGTAGCCAAAGGAGAGGGCTCACTTTCCGTTTGGGCAATGCCGGATGTCGTCATGCTGAAAGAAAATAAAAATTATCCATTTGAGTTCGTCATTCCAGAAAGCGGAACGCCAGTATTGACAGAAGGTATCGCCATCGTTGAAGGTGCCAAGCATCCAAAAGCGGCTGAAGCCTTTTATGAGTTCGTGAATTCACAAGAAGCCGCAAAAACATTAGCAGAAGAATTTTACAGGATTCCGACCAGAAGTGATGTGAAGGGTTTACCTGAATGGATCACGGAAACGGAAATTAAAGCGATGGATATTGATTGGAATGCATTCCAGGAAAAAGGTGACGAGTGGATGAAATACTGGGACGAAAATATTAAAAGCGGAGATAAAGAAATTAAAGAATAAGGAAGTGTCGTTTGGATGGCGTCAATAAAAATAGAGAATGTCCAAAAAGCCTTCGGGAAAACGATAGCTGTTGACCAGTTAAACCTGGACATCAAAGAAGGTGAGTTTTTTACCTTTCTTGGTCCAAGCGGCTGCGGTAAAACGACAACACTTCGGATGATTGCCGGTTTTTATTATCCAACTAAAGGTGTCGTCCGATTTGGCGACAAAGATATGACGCGTGTACCTCCGGAGAAAAGAAATACAGGCATGGTTTTTCAAAACTATGCCCTCTTTCCCCATATGACTGTTTTTGAAAATGTAGCGTTTGGCTTGCGTGTGAGAAAGGTTTCTTCTGCTGAATTAAAGAAGAGAGTGCTGGATGCCCTCCAAAAGGTCAGGCTGGAGAGCTACTCGGATCGTCAAGTGAGCCAGTTAAGCGGAGGACAGCAGCAGCGGGTGGCCCTTGCGAGAGCACTGGTCATTGAACCGGAAATATTACTGCTGGATGAACCATTAAGTAATCTGGATGCCAAGCTTCGTGATGAAATGAGAGTGGAAATCTTAAGGCTGCAGCGTGATTATAAGATTACCACCATTTATGTCACTCATGATCAGGCTGAGGCATTATCCATGAGTGATCGAATCGCTGTGTTCAATTATGGTGTATGTCACCAGGTCGGGACGCCCACAGAAATTTATAATCGGCCGGCCAATGATTTTGTGGCGAGTTTTATAGGCGAGATTAATCTTTTGCCCGTTCAAGTTGAAATAGTTCAACAAGATAATATAGAGATTGTCCTTAAGAATAGTGAAAAACCGATTAAATTGAAGGTGGAAAATCAAGCTAGGGACGGAATTTCAATCATACAGAGTGATGCTGACCTTGCTGTTTCGATTCGTCCTGAAGCAATCAGGATTCTGGATGTGATCGAAGAAGGAACGAATATCTTTAAAGGTAAAATAAATTCCGTCCAATTCTTTGGATCTGTTGTGAATGTCATGGTGGATGTTCAAGACGTGTTACTAAGGGTCGACGTATTTAACACCCATGATTTTGGATACTTTTATCAAGGAAAGGAAGTGTATGTCCAGCTTCCCGAGAAACAGCTGCGTCTTATCCCTGTCATAAGCGGTGATGCGCCATGATTAAAAATCGTGATACGAGATTGACGGTTTGGCTCCTTATACCAGTTGTATTGGTGCTCATAGCATATGTACTCTACCCGTCATTGAGGACCTTTATTGAAAGTCTGCAAAAAGACGGAACGATATCCCTTGGAAATTATCAGGACTTCTTCGTACAGGAATCGAAAACGAACTTAGAGGCTCTTTGGAATTCTGTTTATATATCCTTTTTGAGTGTATTGGTCAGTGCCTTGATTGGCATTCCGCTCGCATTCATTTTTAACCGTTACGATTTTCCCGGCAGAAGCTTCTTTTCATCAGCAGCGATTTTGCCGATTGTCCTTCCATCATTGGTAGGGGTAATGGCCTTTATGTTTTTATATGGAGAATCGGGATTGATTCCAAATGCCATCAAGGACCTGTTCGGTCTCGATAAGGTTCCATTCAAGATTGGCGGGGTACCGGGAATTCTTATCGTGCATGCCTATACGATGTATGTTTATTTTTATATGACCGTATCCGCTGCAATCAATAAAATAGATCCATCACTTGAAGAAGCCGCTTATAACTTAGGAGCAAATAAATTAAAGGTTTTTTGGAAGGTGACATTTCCATTATTGACACCTGCAATCGTTGCCGCCTCTTTACTTGTTTTCATGATATCGATGGCTTCTTTCAGTGCCCCGTTTTTATTAGCTGGCGGATACAGGGTGTTGAGCCTGCAAATTTATTTTTCAAAAATCAATGGTGATATGGAAATTGCCGCTACCCAATCGGTCATTCTATCCATCGTTTCGATTTCATTTCTATTATTCATGCGTTGGTATCAGAATAGGAAGGATTATCGAATGGCCTCGAAAGGGCTTGGGGCACACAGGAGTGAAGTGAAGAACCCGGTTATGAAATGGGTGATGGTCGTAACGGGGGTCATCGGCGTAATTATTCTGCTTTTACCGCACTTTACGATTCTTTTGCTTTCACTTGTGCCGGATGGAACCTGGACATTTCAAACGTATCCCACAGTATTTAATGTTGAAAATTACAGGCTTTTGTTTGAAGACCCTAATATCTTCAAGCCGTTAAGAAATAGTTTACTGATGGCGTTTATTGCAACGTTGGCAAATCTGGTGTTTGGCGTCATTGCGTCCTATGTACTTGTCAAACGGAAATTCGTCGGGAAAAGCTTTGTCGATATTCTAGTCATGATTCCTTGGGCGTTGCCTGCAACGGTCATAGGGATGAACTTGATATTCGCATTCAATGAACCTAGCGTTTTTTCTTTCGGTCAAATCTTGGTAGGCACATTTTGGATTTTGCCGCTTGCCTATTTCATCAGGCATATTCCACTCGTTGTCCGGTCGACTAATGCCGTTCTGGAGCAGCTGGATGATTCGATTGAGGAAGCAGCCAGAAACTTGGGGGCTAAGTGGTTTTATACCTTCAGAAGGGTAATATTTCCGATTATTATGCCTGGTGTTTTATCAGGGACATTATTGGCATTTATCGAATCTGTGGGGGAATTCCCGACCTCGGTCCTGTTGTACACGATTTCAAACAGGCCCATATCCATTGAAATCATGAATCAGCTTCGGATGTTCAATATGGGGCAGGCCGCTGCCTATGGGATGATTCAAATCACGCTGATTGTAATCGTTCTCTTTATTTCGAACAAGTTTTTTGGAATCAAAGCGGAAAAAGCTTTATAAATCGGAGGTTCAAAGATGAGCAGGCTTGAACAATTTATCAAAAATGAAGGTAGTGTCTTTCCCGGAAAAACCTATGTTAGAGAGCTTCTGATGCCTGTTTTTAATGATCAAAGAGATTACTTATTTGATGCAATGTTCGATATTCATCGGGCACATGTCATCATGCTTTCGAAACAAAAGATCATTAAAGATGAAGAGGCGAAAACCATGCTTGATGGGATTCGGAAAGTGGCCCAAACAGATCTCGCTCAGTTGACCTATCAGCCCCAATTCGAAGACTTATTCTTCATGATGGAGGCAAAGATCGGTGAGGAAATCGGCCATGAACTTGCAGGGAAGATTCATATCGGCCGCAGTCGTAATGATATGGGGGTTGCGATGTACCGGCTTGTTTTGAGAGGTCATCTGCTCCAATTGGTTGGCTATGCAAACCAATTGAGTGAAGCATTCTTGGTGCAGGCTGAAAAACATACAGAAACCTATATTACAGGTTACACACATACCCAACCGGCTCAGCCTACTACAATAGGACATTACTTTTTAGCCATTTATGATGTGCTTCAAAGGGATATTGGCCGGTTATGGGCAGCCTATGAAACGGTTAACCAATCCCCTTTGGGTGCAGCCGCGTTAACGACCACCGGTTTTCCGATCAGTCGGAACCGTACGGCTGAACTGCTTGGGTTTGATTCGGTGATTGAAAATTCCTATGACTCAATTGGCGGGGCAGATTATTTATTGGAAACCGCAACTGCCATCATGACGTGCATGGTCAATACCGGAAGGTGGATCCAAGATTTCCTGCAGCATGTGACAAGGGAGTTTGGTACATTTCACGTGGCGGACCCTTATGTTCAAGTGAGCAGCATCATGCCGCAAAAAAGGAATCCTGTCTCCATTGAACATTCCCGTTCGATTGCAAGCAGTGCGTATGGTGATGCACTTGCTGCAATGAATATGATTCACAATACACCATTTGGTGATATCGTCGATACGGAAGATGATTTACAGCCACATTTATATCGGGCTTTTTCGAATGCAGGCCGTGTCATGAAACTAATGTATGCCGTCATGTCGACTTTGAAAGTAAATGAAGAACATACAAAGAAAATGGCCGCAAAATCCAGTATAACGATTACTGAATTAGCGGATACCCTTTCAAGAGATTACGACATATCCTTTAGAAAAGCCCATTCCATAGCAAGTACAATTGCAAAAAAGTCGATTAGTGAAGGGAAAGAGCTATATGATTGGGACACACAAGAAATCAATAAGATCATCAATGAATTCGTATCAGTGAACATAGCAGAAGATGAATGGAAAAAAATAATCTCTCCCGAATATTTTGTGGAAATCAGAAGCATTCAAGGCGGGCCCTCCCCGAAAGAGGTTACGAGAATGATTTTAAATAGAAAACAAAAACTGGAACAAGAGTTGCAGAAATATAAGAAAGTGATCAAAGAATTGAATGATGGCAGGAAGGCTTTAGTGGATTACTGAAATGAGCTTTAACGGGCATGAAACTCACGATTATTTGCTTCATGGACACGAGTAAAAGCATGAAATTCCCGAGTATTTGCTTCAAACTCACGAATAAAAGCATGAAATTCCCGAGTATTTGCTCCAAACTCACGAGTAAAACATGAAATTCCCGAGTATTTGCTCCAAGCTCACGAGTAAAAGCATGAAATTCCCGAGTATTTGCTCCAAGCTCACGAGTAAAAGCATGAAAATCCCGAGTATTTGCTCCAAACTCACGAATAAAAGCCCGAACCTTCTGAAGAGAGTATTTTTTGTTGGCTCGGAAGCAATACGATGCATTTTACTAAGAAAGCTTCATATTTTATGATACATAGTCATTCTTTATCAGGGTGGCTATTTATTTTGGATTTTTAATGCAACTGAGTCATCCCCAGTGACCATGAATGTAGATTATTCCTAAAAACAATTCTATTATTTGGAAAAAATATAATGTGAGGCGGAATGTTAATGTCAAATAGATCTCAGTTCGGTGTTATCCTGATTTTAATAGCTTTCGTAATATCGATTACTTTTTGTTTGAATCCGGAAGTCTTATTAAGAGGTGGATATGATTTAGCTATGGATGGCCTGGTAGTATCCAGAACCTTGATGATTATTTTTTCGTTGTATTTATTAGTTAAAATAGGGGATTTGTTTATAAACAGAAAAGATTAATAGTCTAAAATGAGGTTTCCCATCAACAATATTGAGATAAAGGACATCATGCTTGGAAGCCGAGAATAAGGAAGGCTCAGTCTTTTGACTGAGCCTCCAATGTTATTGATCCATAACCAGTTTCAAAATTTGCTTCATATATCGTTAACGGATTTAGGTTCCAACTGAACCGCGTGCTTTCTGAAAGCAATACTCACCGTGATCATCACAATGAAATTGACTGCCAATGCAATGATTCCCACATTCAAATCTTTTGCTGCTTGCGGTAAGGATGGAAACAAGGTCCCTATTGTCGATTGACTGAGTGTAATGCAGATTACGATGGCCAATCCGGTAATGATGCCGGCGATTGCGCCAAATTTATTGATCGGATTATTCCTTTTCAGACTAAAGAGAAGGGATGGGAAGAGCTGTGTAATGAGACTGTATCCCATAAGAATTAATGCCGACATCGTTTCGCCGCCGTTTAAGGTGAAGTAGACGGCTATAAGGGCAATGATTGGCACAAGGAACTTTGCCAATCGTACAATATGGCGATCGGACACGTCAGGTGCAAATTCCTTATAAACGTTTTTCGCGAGCAGTGTAGCGACGCTCATCAAAAGCATGGATCCCGGCACCAATGCGGTCAACAATCCAGCGCCGCCGATTATGCCTATAAACCATGGATCAAAGGTCTCGATCGACAGGCGCAGCAATGAGAGGTCCGCATCTGCACCAACGAGTCCGGGCACTTTCAATATAGCTGTAAACCCAACGAAAAAGACGAATAACAGCATGAGTGTATATAAAGGACTGATGATGGCGTTCTTTCGAAATACCTTGCCGCTGCGTGCTGAATAAACAGCGCTGAAAACTTGCGGCCACATATAGAAACCGAATACGAGCAATATTACCGTGGAGATGAACCATGATACGCTAAGCCCCTGATCAGGGAACTTTAGAAAACCAGGCTTGGCGGCATCAACCGCTTCAAACATCGGCTGAAATCCGCCAAAGTAATGAATCGGCAGATAAATCCCCAAAAATCCTATTATGGCGACCATCATGATATCTTTAATGACCGCGGTCCAAACTGAACCGTGGATACCGGAGATCATCACATAAATGGTAAGGCTGATCGCCCCCATCCAAACTGCCTCAGACATTGAGATGGCACCATAAGATGCTTCTGAGACAATGATCCCCAATCCTTTCAGCTGCACGACGATCACTGGGATCATCGACACCACACCGACAAGTGCAGCCAAAATTCCTAAACTGGGACTCTTATATTTGCTTACAAAGAAATCGGATTGAGACATCAGTTTATTTTCTTTGGCATATCTCCATATTTCCGGCAGGAGCCAATAGGATAATACGTAAGACAAAGTAATGTAAATTAGAACATATAGAGCGGGTGCGCCCTTGCCATAAGCCCAGCCGCTGCCGCCAAGGAAGGAGAAGGTCGTATAGATTTCCCCGGCCATCAGCAGAAAGACGAATATCGCACCAAAACCGCGTCCGCCCACCGTCCATTGTTCCAAGTCCATATCTTTTCCTTTTGAAGAGCGTATTCCTAAAAATATCGATAGAAGTAAAAATGCTAAAATGATTAAGAGAGCAATATTCATTCCTGGTCACCTTCCCGATTCCTGGGATCCAGCTTATACATGATGCCGAGTATGGCAGAGGTAAGGACCACCCACATAGCCATCCAGAACATATTGAAAGGCATCCCTAATACATATGGTTCTATTTTATTAACAAAAGGTAGAAATCCCAGTATGCCTATAAAAGGAACTAGTGTAAGAATATATATAATCTTCATTAAACAACCCCCTCCGTTTTAAATAAAGTGAAACGCCCACCAATGGGGGTTCATTCTTCAATGCCACTGATGGATGGGTGAACCAAACCGGATGGAAAATTCATACATGACGGAAAAGGTACGATAATATATATTAGCTTACACTATTTTGATATAAAATTTAATGCAGTTGCCTGATATATTTTAGCAAAAGTGTGCAGAAAGCCGAAGGCCTAATATGTTCATATGCAGATAAAGCCTTGAATTCATATTGAGTTCAAGGCTTTATTTCCTTTAGCTATCTTTTTTTTCGATAATTATATAGTATCACCAAGAGGATGAACCAGATTGGGGTCAAGAGCAGTGATAGCCGTGTAGCTTCAGCGAATAGCATAACAATAAGGATGAACAGGAATAAGCCTAAAATGACGTAATTGACAAAAGGTGTAAAAGGAGCCTTGAAAGTCGATTCGGCTCTTAGGTCGGGCCTTGTTTTCGAATATTTGATATGGGAGATCAAGATAATGCTCCATACCCAAATGAAACAGATGGCACTGATGGTAGTCACGACAGTAAATGCCTGTTCCGGTATCAGCTTGCTTAATAATGCCCCTATTGATACAACGATTGTGGATGTGAATAAGGCATTGCTCGGAACAGCCTGTTTATTTAATTTTTCCAGCTTAGCTGGGGCTTCACCATTCCTGCTTAACGTATAAAGTATTCGGCTCGTTGAAAATAAACCGCTGTTGCATGCAGAAGCAGCGGATGTCAAAACGACGAAGTTGATGATCCCTGCAGCGACTGGAATGCCGATTAACGCAAAGACCTCTACAAATGGACTGCTTGTGGCATTCAGTTGTGTCCATGGGTTGACGCAGAGAATGACGAATAGTGCACCAACGTAGAAAAGCAAAATCCGGACAGGGATTTTATTGATGGCAGATGGAATGTTCTTTCGCGGGTTCGCCGTTTCTGCTGCAGAAACCCCGACCAATTCGACACCGACAAATGAGAAGACGACCAACTGTAAAGATAACAGGAATCCGGAAATGCCATTGGGGAACATGCCGCCATGATTCCAAAGGTTCGTTAGGGAAACCGTTCCGGTATTGGTATTGAAGCCGAGGATCAGAAGGAAAATTCCTACGATGATCAAGGCGATGATCGTGATTACTTTAATGATGGCAAACCAGAATTCCAATTCGCCAAATATCTTAACGGTCAATAGGTTCAATCCTAACAGAATGACCAGACAAAGCAGAGCCGGAATCCATTGAGGGACATCAAACCAATATTGCATATAAACACCGACAGCTATGATATCGGCCATTGCGGTCATGATCCAACAAAACCAATATGTCCAACCGGTCACGAAGCCGGCCCATGGACCGACATATTCAGTTGCGAATTCAGTGAATGATGTGTACCCTGCATTGGATAAAAGCAATTCCCCCAGGGCCCTCATCACAAAAAACAAGGCAATCCCTATTATCATATAAGAGAATAATATGGAAGGACCTGCTAATTGTATGGCTTTTCCGGAACCTAAAAATAAACCGGTGCCAATGGTTCCTCCTATTGCAATCAGTTGTACATGTCGATTTTTTAAATCTCTTTTTAATTCTTGTTTAGCCAATTCGTACGCCCCCGTTTTTATAGTCTGGTAGTGAATGTTTACCTGCATGGTCTTGGAGAGAGGGACGTGATTGTCGTCCAGCTTGCCTTTCCCATTTGTTGTTTTAGTCCAATCACAATATGGACAATAAAAAAAGAGATTGGATAATACCAATCTCTTAAAGGGCTCAGAATAACAATATATCATTCGTTACTCTTCTGTCCTTTTGCCTGAGATTGTGAATCCTTCGGCGCTGCATCTTGTACAGTCTCTCCAGAAGCTGCTCCTGCTATAGTGTCATCCATAGCATTCATCGCTTGCTTGTATGCGGTTGTGAAGAAATGTCAGTCAGTGATGATTTTCCACTGCTTGATCATTTCATTATGCTTATAAAATAATATTGGAATTCTATCATCTATTTTTCGGTAGGTCAACAATTTTTTTTGAAATGAAACAGGCATTTTCTGTAGTTTAATAGTGGTCTGTATTTAACTTAAGGTCTAAGCAGAAGTGATTGTTTTCTACTCATTATGAACGATCACTATAATAAAATACTGAACATCATTTTTTTAAAATGATATTTTTAGATTAGAAAAATCAACAAGATATTATTGGCAACTGTTTATTTCAAAAATACAATTGTATTTTTACAGAATATTTACTATTATAAGATAAGAAAACATAAATGAAGTGTTATTGGTATTTTTTCGATAGAGCATTTCTAACTGCAATAATTAATAAGTTCGTGGTAAGGATAGAAAAGCATTACCGATATTGCATCTGGAGGAGTTAATCATGTCGAACAAGGAATTAAAGAGAGGGCTGGAAGCACGTCACATTCAAATGATAGCTTTGGGCGGAACCATCGGAGTCGGCTTATTCATGGGATCTGCGAGCACGATCAAATGGACCGGGCCCTCTGTAATGCTTGCTTATGCCATTGCAGGTATTTTTATATTTTTCATCATGCGTTCCATGGGTGAGATGCTTTATTTAGAACCGACTACAGGTTCTTTTGCAACCTTTGCGAGCAGCTATATACATCCTTTGGCAGGTTATATGACTGCTTGGAGCAATTGGTTTCAATGGGTAATCGTCGGAATGTCCGAAATCATTGCGGTTGGCTTGTATATGCAATATTGGTTCCCGGAGTTACCGGCCTGGATACCAGGTGTGGTCGCCATGATCATCTTGGGAGCGGCCAACCTCATTTCCGTTAAATCCTTCGGGGAATTTGAATTCTGGTTTGCACTTATAAAAATCATAACGATTATATTGATGATCGTTGCCGGCCTGGGCCTTATCTTCTTTGGAATAGGGAATGGCGGGGATGCGATTGGATTATCGAATCTTTGGGAAAATGGCGGCTTCTTTACGGGAGGCTGGACAGGATTCTTCTTTGCGCTTTCACTTGTCGTGGCTTCCTATCAAGGCGTTGAGCTTATCGGCATCACAGCAGGGGAAGCGAAAGACCCAACGAAGACCGTAACAAAAGCGATTCAATCAATTATATGGCGCATTTTAATTTTCTATATTGGTGCCATTTTCGTCATCGTGACAGTATTCCCTTGGGATCAACTGGATGACTTAGGCAGTCCGTTTGTTTCGACCTTTGCCAAAATAGGTATCACTGCAGCGGCAGGCATCATTAATTTTGTCGTCATCACTGCGGCGATGTCTGGATGCAACAGTGGGATTTTCAGTGCAGGTCGTATGCTTTACACACTGGCATTGAATGGCCAAGCTCCGAAAGTCTTTGCTAAAGTATCTAAAAATGGAGTTCCGGCATATTGCACGATCGCTGTACTATTAGGGTTGGGCATCGGGGTTATCCTGAATTACCTTGCACCGCCGCAAGTATTCCTTTATGTGTACAGTGCGAGTGTTTTGCCTGGGATGATTCCATGGTTTGTCTTACTTATCAGTGAGCTTAAGTTCAGAAAGGTAAATGCCGCTGAAATGGAGAAACATCCGTTCAAAATGCCGTTGGCCCCTTACAGTAACTATGCGACAATAGCCTTTTTACTGATGGTGCTGGTAGGTATGTGGATCAATCCTAGTACAAGGATTTCCTTGGTTGTCGGGATCGTTTTCCTAGCCTTGGTAATAGCAAGTTATTACATGCTGAAAATGGATAAACGAACACCATTGGATGTTAAATCCGATGATGAGATTTCAGGATAAGAAATTCTAGTAAAAAGCCCTTCTCTAATTCGAGAAGGGCCTTTTTTTTCCTTGTAGATCAATTGTGGAATTCACGAGTAAAACAGCGAAACTCACGAGTAAAGTCGTGGGATTCACGAGTAAAGCCGTCGAATTCACGAGTAAAACAGCGGAATTCACGAGAAAAGTCGTCGAATTCACGAGTAAAACAGCGAAACACACGAGAAAAGTCGTCGAATTCACGAGTAAAATAGCGAAACTCACGAGTAAAGTTGTTGAATTCACGAGTAAAACGGCGAAACTCACGAGTAAAGCCGTCGAATTCACGAGTAAAATAGCGAAATTCACGAGTAAAACAGCAAAATTCACGAGTAAAGTCGTCGAATTCACGAGTAAAATAGCGAAATTCACGAGAAGTTGTGGAATTCACGAGTAAAACGGCGAAACTCACGAGTAAAGTCGTTGAATTCACGAGTAAAACAGCGGAATTCACGAGTAAAGTCGTCGAATTCACGAGTAAAATAGCGAAATTCACGAGAAGTCGTTGAATTCACGAGTAAAACAGCGGAATTCACGAGTAAAGTCGTCGAATTCACGAGTAAAATAGCGAAATTCACGAGAAGTTGTTGAATTCACGAGTAAAACGGCGAAGCTTACGAGTAAAGTCGTTGAATTCACGAGTAAAACAGCGGAATTCACGAGTAAAGTCGTCGAATTCGCGAGTAAAACGGCGAAACTCACGAGTGTAGCTAATTTGACCTCGTAACAAGGGAGGGACAGCAAGGGGAATGTATCTTCATGCCAGGTTTTTTCATAGGATGTTACATATTTACCCGAGGAAGGGGTTATCTTTTGGAAAGAACAAAGCTTACCGGTCGTATCGTTACACCTAATGATGCTGAGTATGAGCGTGCCAGGATAAATAATAACTTAAGTTTTTCTAAATTCCCAAAGGTCATTGTGTTTTGTCAAAGTTCCGATGATGTGTTGAATTCATTGAAGTGGGCCCGGGAAAATCATGCACCTTTCCGGGTTAGGAGCGGCAGGCATAGTTATGAAAATTTTTCATTAGTGAATGGCGGTCTAGTCATTGATATTAGTGAAATGTACAATATCAAGGTCAATCGTGAAAAAATGATCGCAAAAATTGAAGCCGGAGCTGATTTAGGGCGAGTATATAATACGTTATGGGACTATGGCACGACGATTCCGGCAGGGACCGAAAGCAGTGTTGGTGTTGTAGGTCTTACGCTCGGCGGTGGAATAGGTATGTTAACGAGGCGCTTTGGACTTACTTGTGACAATCTACTTGAAATAGAAATGGTAAGGGCTTGTGGAAAGAGGGGAGCCAAACTCATTAAAGCGAATAGGAAAATCAATAGTGATTTATTTTGGGCATGCTGCGGGGGAGGAGGGGGAAACTTTGGCATAGTCACATCTCTTACTTTCAGGGTAACCCCCGTATCAAGGGTTTCCGTTTTCTCCGTCACATGGGGGTGGGAGGATTTCGAAGCGGTGTTTGAAGCCTGGCAGGATTGGGCCACTCAAGCTGATGAAGGCTTAACTTCAGAAATAGAATTCAAGGCAAAGGAAGCAAACGAAATTTTTGCTAAAGGTGAATTTGTTGGAACGTCACATAGATTGAAGCAGCTATTAAAGCCTTTGACAAAAACCGGTTCACCAATAAATGTCATGATAAAGGAAGTCCCATACATTGAAGCCGTAAGATTCTTTGATTATCCAGCTGGAAATCAACCGGCGCATCGAAAGAGGTCAGGATCTTTCATTGAAAAAGCTTTTCCACAGCAAGCAATCGCAACTATGAAACATTTTTTAGGAAATGCTCCAAATGAAAATGCAGCCATTTGGCACCAATCCCTAGGAGGAGTGGCGGGCCTTAAAGATCCAAAGGAGACAGCTTTTTATTATCGAGATGCCATCATCGCCCAGGAGTATCAGGCTACATGGACCAATCCAGAAGAAGAGCGGCTAAACATTCGTTGGATCAAGGACCTGAAGCATGCCTTGTCACCATTTACTACCGGTGACTATGTGAATTGGCCGGATACTCTAATCAAAGATTGGCCAACTGCGTATTATGGAGAAAATTTCAAACGGCTTAGGGAAGTGAAAACGAGGTATGATCCATACAATGCGTTTAAGTTCCCACAAAGCATACCGCCATTAAATAAGTGGGGGTGAAAAAAGCTTGGAACACCATAAACATTCGTTATATAAAGGCCTATTCCTGAATTTGGATATAGGCCTCTTTCTTCTTGTTTTGAATCAATTATTCGGATAATCCCCAGAATCATTCCGCTTGCTGGGCTTGTACTGTACTATAAACCTGATTTACGGAAGATTGGGCTTGGGCAATTTCTTGAGCAGCTTGTTTAATGGCTTCTTGTGCCAAAGCAGAGGAAGATTTTTCAATTGCTTGTGAAAGTAAGGTTTGCGTAAGGGTAACGTTAGCTTTTGCTTGATTTAATTGATTGATATCAATTTGCTGTTGAGGCATGTAGTTTCTCTCCTTATGTCATTATTGAAATTACTCCATTAGGATGACCTTTCTTTTCTATTTTATAAGGAGAAAAAAATATAACGTAGACAGATGGACAGCTTGGAAAAGTTCAATCCAAATTTTAAAAAAAGATGCACACTCAGGATTGAAAAGCGGGCAATAAGAGAATGGGATTATTCGTTTTATTTACTTAGAATCCTGAAATTTTCATCTGCATAATAGATTGCGTCCCTTGAATAAAATTGTAAGATAATGCAAAAAAAATGTGATTTATTCTTTGTTAAGTTAATTAAATTATACTTTACTTATTGGTTTTATCAGATTAAAATCGGAGAAAGAATTATTATAAGAGGATGAGCTGATTGGACAACCGAAAGCTCCTGAACGCGATAAGCGAACAGGAGCTTTTTGCGTTCATTTTGGAAAAAGGAGTTGGCTAGATGAATATTGATCATATTGAAGCGTTTATGTATGTTGTTCACCTTAATAGTTTTCATAAAGCCGCAGAGGCGATGTTTTTATCACAGCCAACGGTTTCGGCAAGAATTAAGACGCTTGAGAGTGAACTCGATTCAGTACTATTTGAGAGGCAAGGAAGAGGGATTATTTTAACCGAAAAAGGGAAAGCCTTCATTCCATTTGCGGATCAAATTATTCGTACCTTTCACCAGGGGAAAAAGCAGTTGAAGACAGGAAGCGAACTGGAGGAAATAACGATAGGGGCTAATATCATTACATCGCAATACTTTATTCCATTTGCTCTTCCTCTATGGAAAAAGGAAAACCCAAATTTACGCTTTAAATTCATTTCAGCAACAAATGATGCATTAATGGAAAAATTGCTTCAGAAACAGGTTGATATAGCCTTTATGAAGGATGTTACACATAGTGGTCTGCAAAATCACAAAACCCTTGATAATTCAATTCGTTTAGTCGTGTATCCAGGACATCCATTTCAACTTCGAACTGGGCTAACAGTACAGGAATTAGCAATGGAGCCGTTGGTATTTTTTGAGTGTGGTGCGCTTGACTGGAACCACGTTCATAAAATTTTTGAAGTATCAAATGTAGAGCCGCGCATTGATTTTCAGGTTGATCACCTGGAAGTGGCGAAGTCGCTAATTCTTAGCAGAAGCTGTATCGGATTTTTACCGTACTTATGTATTAAAAAAGAGTTAGAACAGGGAACTTTGATTGAAGTGGATGTGTCACATTTAATCAAGATAAAGCAGCACATCTATCTGACGCATTTAAATCACGGGATGGAATCCCCTTTATTATGGAAAGACATTCTTTTATCAATTCAGAAATTTGAGAAAACCCATCAGCAATTACAGATACAATCTAATTGATAGATATTTTCTATCAATACAATATTTTTTTCTATTAGTAAAACCATTGCCATTAACATGTTTTAGGTGATAGGATATGTCAAAATATAATTATTCGCATAAGTGAACTTTGAATTAAATCGGAGGAGAGAATATGAGTTATAAGCTTGGCATTTTAGACCAGAGCCCGATATTTCCAGGAGCTTCAGCATTTGATGCACTGCAGCAAACCATTAACCTGGCTAGACATGCAGAAGAGTGGGGTTATACCCGTTTCTGGGTATCCGAACATCATCATGCCGAACAGCTGGCGGGGTCCTCCCCGGAAGTATTGATTTCTTATTTATTGGCCCAGACAAAATCGATTCGGGTAGGGTCCGGAGGTGTTATGCTTCAGCATTATAGTCCATATAAAGTGGCGGAAAACTTTCACGTATTATCGAATCTTTCGCCCGGCAGGGTAGACCTTGGCATCGGAAAGGCACCAGGTGGGCTCCCCTTATCAACGAAGGCGCTACAGTTTGGAACTGTGAATGCTGGAAAAGATTTCGAAGAGCGGTTATCTTTCCTGCAAGAAATAATCGAGAACTCAGTTGATGAAACTCACCCGCTTGCAGGCATTCAAGCGACACCGCTACCTTCCGAAAAGCCTAAGATGTTTCTGCTTGGTGCAAGTGCTGACAGTGCCAGGTTAGCAGCCGAACTTAGGATAGCTTATGTATTTGCTCGATTTATCAACAGTAATGAGACTGTACTTGAAGATGCTGCACGCATTTACCAAAGTATCTATCCAACTGGTAGCTTTAAGGTATCGGTTTCAGTGATTGCTGCTCCTTCACAACAAGAAGCGGAACAGTTAACAGGTGATCAGAAGATTGTGAAAGTTCATCTCAAAAGCGGTCGCTCTGTCACAGTCCAAACCTTAGCGCAAGCTGAGTTATTCGGGAAGCAGTCTGGGGAGCTTTACGAAATAGAAGAACAGGATTCCAATATTATTGCTGGAACTCCTTCTTATGTAAAAGAAGTCTTAGCAAATTTACATGAAAAGTACGGGGTAGATGAGTTTATCCTACATTCGCCGATTTTAAAGGAAGCAGAAAGGTTCAGATCTTTTCGATTGTTGAGTCCACTTCAATTAGTCTTATCTGAAGAGAAACACGTTACGAGCCAAAATTAAAAAGGCCTCAGCAATCAGGGGAGATGTGGGATGTAGCAAATTTGAAAACCGATTAATTAAAGGAGGAGTATCGATGTCTGAACAGAGAAAGTTGAAATTTGGAGCGCTTATTCATGGAGTAGGAGGGAGTATATCCGGTTGGAGACATCCAGACATTCAAGCAGATGCCAGTGTAAGTCTTGAATTTTATAAGGAGCAGGCCCAGAAGGCTGAAGAGGGAAAGTTCGATTTACTTTTCATTGCTGACGGATTGTTTATCAATGAGAAGTCAATTCCGCATTTTTTAAATCGATTTGAACCACTTACCATTTTATCCGCACTCGCTGCTTTTACATCAAGAATAGGGCTTGTCGGAACAGTTTCCACCTCATACAGTGAGCCATTTACTGTAGCCCGGCAATTTGCTTCACTTGATCACATTAGTCAAGGTCGTGGCGGATGGAACCTTGTTACTACCCCTCTTGAGAGTACGGCCTTGAACTATAACAAAACGATTGAAGAACACCCTGATCATGCCAAACGCTATCGGATTGCATCAGAATATATACAAGTCACCAAGGGACTTTGGGATTCATGGGAGGATGACGCGTTTACTCGGGATAAAGAGTCCGGTGAGTTTTTTGATCCTTCTAAAATGCATCAATTAAAGCATAAAGGAGAATTTTTTTCCGTGCAAGGACCACTCAACATTGCCAGATCAAAACAGGGGAGACCAGTCGTTTTTCAAGCAGGTTCATCAGAAGCTGGAAAAAACCTTGCGGCTAAAGAAGCGGATGCAATCTTTACAGGTCAACCAACTTTGGGAGATGCCAAGATTTTTTATCAAGATGTGAAAAACAGGGCTATTGCATTCGGGAGAGATCCTGATGAAATTGTTATTCTGCCAGGTATCGCGCCAATCATTGGTGCAACTGAGGAAGAAGCGGAGCACAAATATCAAGAACTCGCTAACCTGGTTTCTATAGATAAGGCGCTTGACTATTTAGGACGATACTTCGATCATCATGATTTTTCCCAATATGAACTGGATGCACCTTTCCCAGATCTCGGAGACATCGGAAAAAACAGTTTCCGAAGTACAACTGATCGAATTAAACAGGAAGCCAAGGAGAAACAGTTAACGCTCCGTCAAGTAGCAGTTAAAGAGTCTACACCCCGGACTTCTTTTATTGGAACTCCAGAGAAAGTGGCGGATTTGATTCAGAAATGGTTTGAAGAGAAGGGTGCGGACGGATTTATCTTTGCTTCAAGTGTTCCTAATGCTTTAAGTGACTTTGTATCTTATGTGATCCCTATCCTTCAAAAAAGGGGAATATATCGTACTGAATATGAAGCAGAAACATTAAGAGGCAACTTGGGGCTTCCATTCCCGGAAAATCGTTATGCGAAAGAAAGCATTAATCAATGATTGAAGAATCAATTTAAAAATTGAAGGAGGAATAAGAAATGGGAGAAGCGTTATCTGTCGTCGTTTGGTCAAAACAAGGATGTCACTATTGCGAAGAGGTTAAACAATACTTAAAAGAAAAGAAGATCGCTTATCAAACGGTGGATGTTACCAATCATGATGATCGGCGAGATATTTTAGAAATCAAATATGGAGTTCGGTATGTGCCCATTATTGAAATTGGGCGAGGTAGTGTATATGAGAGCGTTACGGAAATTGGAATTCCTCATCTTGAAAAAGTACTCAAACGAGTACAATAACAAAAAATATCACGCCCTTAAATCTGAGTCTATAAGTATGACTGATTGAATTAAGGAAAGATTGCAAAAATAAATCCGACTATTCTTGTGTAAATAATATGTTATAGAAAAGGGGAGTTAATCATGACACAGTTAATCCGTCTTGCCACTGTAAACGATGCTCCAGAAGTGCTAAACGTCACACTTCGGGCTTATGAACCAATCAGGGAATTGAATATTAACTTTCTGGCTGCGACAGCTGATTTGCAGCTAGTGACGAATAATATTAGGCGGAATCTCACTTATGTTTTAGAGGAGGAGTGCCAAATTGTTTCCACCGTGACAGTTCGTCATCCATGGAATGACCCTGATCATTTCAGTCCGTACCCATTCATTTGGTGGTTTGCAGTCGACCCCCTTTATAAACAAAAAGGTATTGGCTCGACTTTGTTAACCTACGTGGAAGAAAACATACTTCGGAAACAGGTGAAAGCGCCGGCCGTCTATTTGGCGACAGCTGAACGTCATCCTTGGCTTGTTTCCATTTATGAAAGAAGAGGCTATGAGATTTTTGCAGAACGAGATCACGATGGAGAAAAAATTGTGTATCTTCGTAAAATTCTAGATGAAACGCTGTATCGCATTATTGAAAATAAAGAACCAATTGTTAGTAATTAAAAATGTTCGGGGGAATTGAGATGAAAAAAACGTTATTAATTGTCATGGCACTGCTACTAACTTTTTTAGGAGCTTGCTCTTCAGAAGAAACAACCAGTACAGCAAAATCTGGGGATTCAAAAGATAAAGAAGTTCAGAAAATCATTGTTGGAACAGGGACGCAGTTCCCTAACATTTGCTTTTTGGATAGTAATGGTAAGCTGACAGGGTATGATGTCGAGTTGGTTCGTCAAATCGATGAAAAACTGCCTGAATATGAATTTGAATTTAAAACGATGGAATTTTCTAATCTATTATTAAGTTTAGAAACGAACAAAATAGATTTTGTTGCTCATCAAATGGAAGTGAACGATGAACGGGAAGAAAAATTTCTATTTAATAAAGAACCATACAATGTCTTTCCGCTTCAAGTTACAGTTCATCAGGACAACAATGATATCCATTCCATTAAAGATTTAAAAGGAAAAAAAGCGATAGTGAGTGCAACGAGCAATTCTGCTGTTTTTCTTGAAAAGTATAATAAAGAAAATAATGCCGGTATTGAAATTGTCTATTCTGGCCAAGGCGCAGATGATACGAAGAATCAAATCAAAACTGGTCGGGCGGATGCTACCATTACTACACCATTTGCAGTCGACTTCTTAAATAAACAAGCAGATGCACAGCAAAAGGTTGTGGGTGAGCCGCTTCTTAATTCAAAAGTATACTTTTTGCTAAGAAAAGACGAAACGCCTTTACAGAAGAGAATTGATGAAGCACTTGTGGAACTGAAAGAAGAAGGGGTAGTTAGCGAACTAAGTAAAAAGTGGCTGGGGGCAGACTATTCAGTGGGATTTTAATTAGATAGTAGTAAGCGCGGAGGTGCTAAAGCATGGGGAAAGCATTTGATCCTTCATTAATCGTCGATTTCATTCCGACATTAATATATTATCTTGGAGTAACATTGCAAATTCTGGCAGCATCCGTTTTATTAGGAATGGTCATCGGGATAGCGGCAGCCATCCTGAGAGTATTTCGTATCCCTGTCTTGAATCAATTTGTCATATTATATATTTCATTCATTCGGGGAACGCCTATTTTAATACAATTATTTCTAGTTTTTTATGGACTGCCTGCAATCCTGTTATTCATTAATATTGATATTTCTAGAATGGATGCTCTGTATTTTGTCATTATTACGTATGCATTAAGTAATGGGGCACATTTTGCAGAAATATTCCGGGGAGCGATTAAGGCTGTCGATTATGGGCAAACGGAAGCAGCCTATTCTGTTGGAATGAATAATAGTCAAAGCTTTTTTAGAATTGTGCTTCCTCAGGCCATACGGATTGCTTTTCCAAATATCGCAAACTCTATTATCGGATCCTTAAAGGATACCTCACTTGCCTTTACCATTGGCGTAATGGATATGATGGGGAGGGGAGAGACATTGATTGCCGCAACTGCACATGCTCTCGAAGTCTATCTCTCATTGGCCGTTATCTATTATGCAGTCGTGCTATTGTTCGAGAAGATATTCAGACTTTATGAAAACCGCATTAATCGGCATCAATCTGTAGATGTGTCTGTTACTGGATAACAAAGGGAGGAGGGAAGGACTTGACGATTGATATATTATTCATTTGGACTGCTTTTAAGGAGATTATTAGAGCACTTCCGATCACACTTATCTTAACGATTCTTCCTCTTCTTGCAGGTTTTATTATCGGCCTCGCTGTTGCCTTGATTAGGATTTATAAAGTGAAATTTTTAAGTAGAATTGCAAATGGCTATGTTTCCTTCTTTAGAGGAACACCGATTATCATGCACATAATGCTCATCTATTTCGGTTTTCCATTATTAATCGATCAAATTTCTAAAAAGTTTGATTTGGGTATACAATCTAATTCCATTCCGATCATTTTATTTGTCTTAACCGCCTTATCGTTGAGTGCGGGTGCTTATTTATCAGAAATATTCAGATCGGGAATTATCAGTGTCTCCAATGGCCAAATGGAGGCAGCCTATTCAGTGGGGATGAATTCGTTTCAAGCCATGAAGCGAATTGTTTTGCCACAGGCCATTGCTCAGTCCATCCCGAATTTCACGAATATTTTCATTGGATTTCTGCATACGTCATCCATTGCTTTCATTGTATCCCAAAAAGAAATGACAGGAGCAGCCAATGTTGTTGCATCCACCAATTTGAAATTTTTGGAGTCTTTTATCGCTGCTGGTTTAATTTATTGGGGTCTCACAATCATTGCAGAGGGGCTTTCGTTTTTAATTGAGAAAAAGGCCACTGCCTATAATCGAGGAGGAGTACAATGATTTATTTAAAAGATATAAAAAAATCATTTAACCAGCAGCCTGTTTTAAAAGGGATTAATTTGAAAATAGGCAAGGGAGAAGTAGTTACCATTCTAGGACCAAGTGGATCTGGGAAAACGACCTTGCTTAGGTGCTTGAATTTTCTGGAGAAACCAGAAGAGGGTATCGTTCAAGTGGGAGATATACAGGTGAAGTCCAAGAAGGCGACGAAAAGGGAAATCTTGTCCCTTAGGAGACAATCGGCAATGGTTTTTCAGCATTATAACTTATTTGCTCATAAAACTGTTTTGGAAAATGTAATGGAAGGGTTAATTGTTACAAAAAAATATAAGAAAGCTGAGGCGAAACGGGAAAGTGAGCTGTTATTGAAAAAAGTAGGTTTGGGAGATAAGCATGACCATTTCCCTTCGCAATTGTCAGGAGGTCAACAGCAACGTGTTGGAATTGCCAGGGCACTTGCTTTAAATCCGGAGGTCATTCTATTTGACGAGCCAACGTCGGCACTCGACCCTGAGTTGGTTGGGGAGGTGCTTTCTGTCATAAAAGCAATTGCACAGGAAGGCATCACGATGGTGATTGTAACCCATGAAATGAGTTTTGCTAAAGAGATATCGGATCGTGTTCTTTTCATGGATGGCGGGGTGATTGTAGAAGAAGGTTCACCATTGGAAATTTTCAATGCTCCAAAGGAAGATCGAACACGACAATTTTTAAATCGGATATCAAGAGATTTTTCCGTATCGTTTTTAGAAGAAAGGGCCAATTAAAGGAAGGGGCCAAGGGAGGACGTATGATTAATACAATCGTAGTCGATGAATTGATTGAAGCAGATAAAGAGACGGTGCGCCGCTTATTGGTAGAAAGTTATCAACAATATGAACATGAATATTCGAACCCGGAAGCTTGGGAAGGATATTTAAAAAATATTGAATCCTCGTTGGATAATCCACATGTTGATAAGGTGCTGGTTGCAAAGTGCAATCAGGATATCCTTGGCACATTACAGCTTTTTCAATCATCTGAAAAAGCATATGAAAAGCCGGAACTTGGGATTTTTTCACCAATCATTCGGTTGTTGGCCGTTCATCCCGAATCAAGGGGACGCGGTATCGCTCAGGAATTATTAAAGGCTAGTGTAAATTATGCAAAATCGCAAGGTGCTTCCAGTTTGTATCTACATTCTACTGATAAGATGCATAAGGCCATTAAACTATATGAATGGTTTGGCTTTAAAAGGGATCGAACGAAAGAATTTCAAAATCAGGATATTTTAGTAAAATGCTATCGCTTGGATTTATAGAAGGAGGCGACTGTATGAGTCGAGAGCTGGAAAAGCGCTTAATATCGATACGGCGCCATTTACATCAATATCCGGAATTATCAAATGAAGAATTTGAAACGACAAAATCTATACAAACGTGGCTCGAGGAAGAGGGCATTGAAATCCGTCATACAGGATTGAAAACAGGTGTTTTTGCAGATATAAAGGGTGGCAGACCCGGACCGACAGTAGCCATAAGGGCGGATATTGATGCTCTTCCAATTGAGGAACGAACCGGGCTTCCATTTGCTTCGAAAGTAAAAGGGATGATGCATGCTTGCGGCCATGATTTTCATACGGCAGCCGTTATAGGTGCTGCCTACCTTTTGAAAGAATATCAATCAGAGTTGTGCGGGACAGTGCGATTGCTTTTTCAACCCGCAGAAGAATATGGAGGCGGAGCGGTACATGTGATAAAAGATGGTCAAATTGACGATGTAGCGGCTGTGATTGGGCTGCACAATAAACCCAATTTGCCTGTAGGCACCATTGGGATAAAAGATGGTCCGTTAATGGCGGCAGTGGACCGTTTTCATATTGTTCTTCAAGGGAAGGGGAGCCACGCGGCCATCCCTCAACACGGAAAAGATCCATTAGCAGCAGCGGCTCAGCTTATTACCGCTCTTCAAACTATCGTCAGCCGGAATGTATCCCCATTAGAAAGTGCCGTGGTGAGTGTTACGAGAATAACAGGTGGAAACACGTGGAATGTAATTCCGGGTGACGTCATATTGGAAGCAACGATTCGAACCTTTAGTTCTGAGATACGCGAAGAAGTAAAAGAGAAGTTTTATTCGATTGTGAATCATATCGCCGCCGCTTTTTCACAGGAACCTGTGATTGGTTGGTTTCCTGGACCACCCGCGCTTCATAATCATCCAGCAGTCACAGAGATGGCCCGCTTGTCTGCTCGCCAGCAATCATTGCATGTAATCAATCCAGAACCTTCAATGGGTGGTGAAGATTTCGCTTATTACCTTCAACATATCCCCGGTACCTTTGCCTTTTTTGGTACAAACGGAAACGAAGACTGGCATCATCCAGCTTTTACTATTGATGAAAATGCCATTATTAAGGCCGCTTATTTTTTATCTGAAAGTGCCAAGGATTTATTATATAACCATGGTAAGTGGTGAATATACATGACAAAGGTGCCAGACACAATTTTGTGCCTAGCACCTTTGTTGTTGTAATTCCTAAGGTTTCGGTCCAATTTGAATTCAAAGCATATTCATGATGCGAACATTCCCCCCATTTTAGCTTCCATACATAGTCACTCTTCATTTTTTTATTCCAGCTTTTCATAGACTCCTCTCCCTCTCATTGATTAATTCTATTCTGATAGCGGTAAGAAGAATAAATCTCAAACCATGATAGGCGAGAGCATGGTTAATTATTAGGCAAAGGCATTCCAAAATCATAATCAATTAATAGAATTTTTTTATCAATTAAATAAATTTTTCTATCAAATAAGGTGTTGTCAAGTGCTTGTTTACAATGTTAGGATGAATTTCAATTACATTAAAAACAACTAATTCGATTTGTTAACTCGGTATTAATGATTGGAGAGAAAGTCATATGAGTTTTAAGCTTGGAATATTAGATCAAAGCCCCATTTTTCCTGGGGAATCGGCAGTTGATGCACTTAAGCAAACCGTAAACCTAGCTCAAAAAGCTGAAGAATGGGGATATACCCGTTTTTGGGTATCGGAACATCATCATATGGAACAAGTTGCTGGGTCTTCACCGGAAGTATTAATCTCTTATTTATTATCGAAAACCACAACCATTCGTGTAGGTTCGGGAGGTGTCATGCTTCAGCACTACAGCCCTTATAAAGTCGCTGAAAATTTTCATGTTTTATCCACTCTTGCCCCGGGCAGGGTAGATCTTGGCATTGGTAAAGCACCAGGTGGATTTCCTTTATCAACAAAGGCGTTACAATTTGGAACTGTGAATGATGGAAAAGATTTTGGGGAACGTGCATCCTTATTGAGAAAGATAATTGAAAATTCAATCGATGATATTCACTTGCTCTCTGGTATTCAAGCAACACCGATACCGCCTGAAAAGCCGGAAATCTTTCTGCTTGGTGCTAGTTCAGACAGCGCTCAACTAGCCGCTAACCTCGGAATGGATTTTGTATTCGCCAGATTTATCAATAGTGATGATACCAAGCTGTATGAAGCGTCTTCTGCTTACCGAAGCAAGTACCCAGAAGGTCGCTTTATCGTATCAGTAGCGGTTGTGGCAGCTCCTACCCAACAAAAAGCAGAGGAGCTGGCAAGCGAACACAAACTATTTAAAGTTCATCTACAAAGTGGCCGGACGCTGACAGTTCAATCACGTGAGCAGGCTGAGTCATTTGAGAAGCAGGCTGGTGAAGCATATGAAATAGAAGAGCAGACCGCAAGTGTTATTGCTGGGACTCCAGGATATGTTAACGGGATTTTAAAGGAAATTCAGAAAGTTTTTCAGGTGGATGAATTTATTTTGCATACACCGCTTCGAAGAGAAGCAGAACGGATCCAATCCTTTCAGTTGTTGAGTCCGCTTCTCTTAGGGGAAGAGACCAACATATAGAAAAGATCCAGAGGGCATGAAGCAGCTGTTATTTCCAATATAAAAGGATAAAAAAGGAGCGAGAAACATTGAAGAAAATTAAATGGCTGTCCGTTACGGTTTTAACAGTAGTATTGCTGGTATTAGGAGCTTGTGGAAGTAATGAGCAAACATCATCGGAGAGTAAAGGAGACAAGGATGAGGAAGTGACTTTGAAAATTGGTGCAGCCTCAATACCACATGCAGAAATTTTAGAGTTTATCGCACCGGATTTAGAAAAACAAGGCGTGAAACTGGATGTCGTGATTTCTACGGATGGTATTCAAACGAATCAACAAACAGCAGACAAAGAATTGGATGCAAACTTCTTCCAACATACCCCTTACTTAGAGCAAGTAAATATAGATAGTGGTTTGAATTTGGTTAATGTGAAGGGTGTACATATTGAACCATTTGGTGTCTATTCCAAAAAAATTAAGTCAATAGGTGAATTGTCAGACGGAGCGAAAGTAGCCGTACCGAAAGATCCAGTAAACTTTTCGCGGTCGTTACAGCTTTTTGCGGCAAATAATATCATTGAGTTGGATGCTTCCAAGTCAGGGGATTATACGATTGAGGACATTACAAAAAATGATAAAAAAATAGAATTCATTCCAGTCGATTCCCCTCTTTTAGTTCACTCGCTAGATGATGTGGAAGCATCGGCCATTAACACAAACTATGCTCTGGAAGGACGGTTAAAACCTCTCGATGATGCACTGATAATTGAAGGGAAGGACTCACCATATGTAAACATTTTAGTTGCTCGTCCAGACAATAAGGACGATAAAGCGATCCAAAAACTTGCGAATGCATTAACGACGGAAAAGGTCAAAGAATTTATTTTTGATCAATATGAAGGAGCCGTCGTGCCCGCATTTTAAGGGGTGTCTATACCAAGCTAGTTAATATGAGGAGGTGGCCACTTTGATAGAATTTCGTCGGGTTTCAAAAGTTTTTGATGGCGGGGAGAAGAAAGTTGAAGCGTTAAAGGAGATTAATATAACCGTTGAAAAAGGGGATATATTCGGGGTTATCGGTTTTAGTGGAGCCGGAAAAAGTACACTCATCCGAACTGTGAATCTACTTGAATATCCTACTTCAGGTGAAGTGATTGTAGAAGGAAAAGACCTTGCCAAGATGTCTGAAAAAGATTTGCGTGAAGCTAAGAAAAATATTGGCATGATTTTTCAGCATTTTAATTTACTTAATTCCAAAACAGTCTTTGATAATGTGGCGATGCCATTATTGTTAGGTAAAAAAAAGAAAAAAGAGATTGAAGAACGAGTTAATGAGATTCTCCGTTTTGTTGGTCTAGAAGACAAAGCAATGAACTATCCAAATCAACTTTCAGGTGGACAAAAGCAGCGTGTCGGGATTGCCCGTGCTTTGGCTACAAACCCTTCGATTTTATTATGCGATGAAGCAACATCGGCATTGGATCCACAAACAACAAAATCAATCCTGAATCTGTTGAAACGGATTAATGAAGAATATAAAATTACCATTCTAATTATCACGCACGAAATGGAAGTGATTAAAGAAATTTGTAATCGGGTTGCAGTGATGGAGGATGGGAGCGTGATTGAATCAGGAAATGTGATCGATATTTTTGCCCGTCCACGAACAGAAACAACACGTAACTTCATTCGATCGGTTGTTCGCGATGAAGTGCCATCAAGTGTATATGGATTGCTCAATGAGGATGCCTATTTCAGTCGAATTTTTAAAATTGATTTTTTGGGATTGAGCTCTGGGCAGCCTATCGTTTCAAAAACAGCGAAGAGGTTTAATGTGGAAATAAACGTTCTGTTCGGCAATATTACTGAGTTACAAGGCATCCCATTTGGTAATTTAATTGTTGAAATAATAGGAAATGAGGATGAAATTGATCGGGCATTACAGTTTATAAAGAATCAAAATGTCAAAGTGAAGGAGGTTACGAAGGATGGAAGTAAGCAAAGAGCTCATTTTAAACGCCTTGTGGGAAACGCTGTACATGGTTAGTATTTCACTTTTCTTTGGAAGCATCATTGGAATATTCTTAGGCATTTTATTGGTTGTAACAAGAAAAGGTCATATTTATGAAAATAGATTTATTTTTTCTATCGTGAATCCGATTGTGAATATCTTCCGATCGATTCCGTTTATTATCTTGCTTGTGGCGATTATTCCATTTACAAGACTAATGGTTGGTACTTCGATTGGTACAACAGCAGCTATTGTGCCACTCGTGCTTCATATTGGCCCATATATCTCAAGACTTGTGGAGAATTCGCTATTGGAAGTGGATGAAGGCATTATTGAAGCCGCGAAAGCCATGGGAGCAACGCCGATACAAATTATTTTCAGGTTTTTAATGCCTGAGGCTTTTGCGTCATTAATTCTAAGTATAACAACTGCAACAATTGGTTTAGTGGGCGCTACAGCCATGGCAGGAGCTATAGGTGGCGGTGGACTTGGAGATGTAGCGATAACTTATGGCTATCAACGCTTTAGTACTATTACGATATTCGTCACCGTTGTAATTCTAGTAATTGTTGTTCAGGGAGTACAAAGTTTAGGAAATATATTCGAACGGAAAATTAGAAGAGTGTAGTGGCGGTAGTGTACTAAGGGAGAGTGGAATGAATGATGAAAAAATGCATTTTACCTATACTGCTTATCTTGGGGGTGTTATTGGCAGGTTGCTCAAGTGATTCAACGAATGCAGGAGGGAAACAGAAAGTGAAGGTAGGGATTAGAAACTCTGAACTTCGAACATGGGAATTTTTAAAGGAACAGGCTGAAAAAGAAGGGGTGGAAATTGAACTTGTTAATTTCTCTTCGGCATATGATCCGAACGAAGCGCTGGCAGAAGGGGATATTGATATCAACGCCTTTCAACATGTTGCCTATTTAGATTCATTTAATGCGAACAATAATACAGACATCGTTCCAATTGGGACTACAATTATTGCTCCTCTCGGTTTGTATTCAAGCAAATATAAATCGGTGGAAGAGATCCCAAATGGTGCACAAATTGCTGTCCCCAATGACCAAGCTAACTGGGGAAGAGCTTTATTGCTATTACAAGAAGCAAAACTCTTAGAGGTTGTGGATGACTTTGACGGGAATGGCGGACAGGACAAAATAAAGGAAAATCCGAAGAAAATCAAAATTGTTCCTGTCGATGGTGCCAGTGCCCCGCGTGTGATGGAAGATACAGCTGGTTCGGTGATTAATAATGGAGTTGCGGTAGAAGCGGGACTAAATTTAAAAGATGCTCTTATTTATGAAAGCAGTACTGCAAAGCCTTATATTAATATCATAGCGGCTAGGAGTGAAGATCAAGACAATGAAATTTACCGAAAATTAGTTGATCTCTATCAATCAGAGAAAACGGCTAAATTTATTGAAGAGACTTACAATGGAAACTATATTCCAACATTCATTACCTTGAAAGAATTGAGCAGTTATAAGGAGATTTATTCTAATAAATAAGGAAGGAGAGATTAGAAATGGCTCAAGACAGACAGATGAAGTTAGCTGCTTATCTGATTGGAACAGGTATGCATGTTGCGTCGTGGCGGCATCCGGCATCAAATCCCAATTCAAGTATTGATGTGAAAGCCTTGCAAAGACTCTCGAAAATTGCAGAAAAAGGGAAATTTGACCTTGCCTTTGTGGCAGATAGTTTGGCCATTAATCATGAATCGCATCCTCAGATACTTAATCGATTTGATCCGATTGTACTAATTACAGCATTAGCTGCAGCGACAGAAAAAATCGGCATTGGGGCGACAGCTTCTACAACGTATAGTGAACCATATGTACTCGCTCGCCAATTTGCTTCTGTTGACCATATAAGCGGCGGACGGGTGGGATGGAATGTTGTTACTACAGCTGATGCGACCGGAGAGACGGCCTTGAATTTCAGTCGTGATAAACATTTGGCGCACGATCATCGTTATGAACGAGCGGAGGAGTTCATCGACGTTGTCCAAGGATTATGGGATTCGTGGGAAGATGATGCGTTTGTGCATAACAAAGAAACGGGACAATTTTTTGATCCTGATAAAGTGCATGAGCTTCGGTATAAAGGCAACTATTTTTCGGTAAAAGGTCCATTGAATATCGCACGTTCGGCGCAGGGGCAGCCGGTTATCATTCAAGCGGGTGCGTCTATACCAGGGCAGCGATTAGCCGCTCGAACAGCCGAAGTCGTTTTCACACATTGGGATAACATTGAAGAATCCAAACGATATTATCAAGAATTAAAAACGTCTTTATTGGATTTTGGAAGAAGCGTGGAAGAGCTCCACATCCTTCACGGCATTTCCCCTATTATCGGAGAAACCGAGGAAATAGCCATTCAAAAATACAATAAACTCCAAAGTCTCGTCGACCCTTATGAGAGTTTGAAATTCGTTTCTGGTTATATGGGCAACGTGGATTTTTCAAAATATTCTTTAGATACACCAGCGAAGTATGTTGAATTTCCATTAGTAAATAGCATACAAAGTAACTTTAATGAAATGAAGAAAATTATTGGTGAAGAAGACATAAAAGTGGGTGAATTATATGCGAGATTTTTCAGTCCTGCCAGACGAGATAGATTTGTCGGTACACCAACTCAAGTAGCTGATGAAATGGAGGTATGGTTTACTGAAAAAGCTGCAGATGGCTTTATGCTTCAATTTCCATTGTTACCAGGAGACTTAGAGGATTTCGTCGAGAAGGTTGTTCCAATTTTACAGGAGAGGGGTTTGTTCCGTTTGGACTATGAAGGAGACACTCTCCGTGATCACCTTGGATTAAAGAATCCAAAAAATCGCTTTGCTAATGAAGAAATATCAAATTATTTGGAATAAGGGATATCTCGCATTTTCATTAGAATCATTAAAGTCATATATAATGGGAGTAAAAAGGAATTAGGGACATAGGAGAAATCCTAGTCCCTCAAATTCTTTTCTCCTAAATATCAATCGCTACTAAAACTAACAAGTTAAGTTCAGCCTTTTCCTGCTTGGAAACCTGGATATTTGGTCATTCCGCCATCAGCATATAAGGTCATTCCCGTTACATAGCTCGATTCGGCGGAAGCAAGCCAAGCGGCACAAGCGGCAATTTGTTCCGGTTTTCCGATGTATCCCATCGGTATCAGGTTGATTACTTCTTGTTTAGCTTTCGGGTCATTGAATTTTTCGGCATTGATGGGTGTGTCGATTGCACCAGGTGAAATATTATTAATGCGGATCCCTTTAGGAGCATATTCAAGTGCAAGGGTTTCTGTCATCATCTTGACTCCGCCCTTACTTGCTGCATAGTGGACAAAATGAGGCCAAGGTATCCGGTCATGAACGGAAGACATGTTAATGATATTGCCCTTAATGCCATGATCGAGCATATAACTGATTGCTTCCCTGCTTGCCAGGAACATCCCCGTTAGATTTACATCGATGACTTTCTGCCAATCTTCAAGAGTCAATTTTTCGCTGGGCACTTCATTTTCAATACCAGCATTGTTGATCATGATGTCGATTTTACCAAAGGTGTCCACAGCGAAAGAAAGCAATTTCTTCACATCCGCTTCCTTTGAAACGTCACCTTGAATGGCTGCGGCTTTCCCGCCTGCTGCTTCAATCGTTTTGATGATTTCCTTATGGTCACCATTTTCAGTGTGATAATTTAATACGACATGTGCTTTTTCTTTACCGAACCTTTCGGCCATGGCCTTTCCTAATCCTTTTGCCGCGCCAGTGATCACGACCACTTTTTTCTTTAAATCTTCATACATCATTCAGCTCTCCTTTGACTATTCTTTTGTAAAGCCAATCATGATTCCGCCAGCAATTACGAGTACACACCCGATGATGACAAAGGCCATTTGCTTTTGGGATTTTTTCTCTCCTAAAAGAAAGATGCCGCCTAAAGTGGAAATGACGATTCCCATTTGGGAAAATGAGAATGCGATGGCCACGCCCACTTTGGGATTAGCGAGCAGGAGACCGATATTACCGACAGCCCACATCATTCCGGTAAGGATATTCCGTCCGGCATACTTATTAAACGGTTTATGTTTGATGGAAAGGAGCAAGGCAGCCAGGAACATGCCAATTGCTTGCGGCAGGATGGCCGACCATCCGTCAACCTCATTCCATCTGACGACGATGACATATGTAACATAACCCACCGTAGAAATAGCAAGGTAAATAATCCCTTTTTTCATGTTTCCTTCTTTTTTGTTATCACCATCGCCATAGCTTGTCAGCAAGACACCTGTAATCAAACAGATGATTGCAACAATGCCGATGATGATTGTCATCTTGTCATTCCATTCCCTGAAAATGATGACCGCAAAAAATGTATTTCCTAGAATTTGCAGTCCTGTTGAGATTGGAACGGTTTTCGATACCCCGATTTCCTTGACGCTATTGAATTGAAATAACTGCCCGAATGCCCAGCCTATCCCGGAAATGATGCCGACAATCCACACTAGACTGCTCCATTCCGGCGGATTGATGAAAGTCATCATGATGGCGAACAGTAATGAACCGATTGTAATGCCAAGTGTTTGATTATAAGAGTTGCCTCCGAGTTTTTCGGAAACAAGCACTAAGCTGCCCCATGTCAATGCAGGGAGTAGCGCAAAGAGAAAGCCTTCCACAAAATTTCATCTCCTAAACTAGAAAACAATGTTTCTATCAATATAAAATAGTTAGTAAGCTATTGAATGTAAGTATAGTTTTCCCTTTACACGGGAAAGAAAACATGGATTTAATTTACCAATTTGTCATTTTATTTTTCGGGATGGAAACAATGAAATAATAAGTGGTTTATGGTACTTTTAATTTAAAGAATAGTTAGGAGAAATACGATGACGACACTGAATGAATGGTTTGAAAAGGGGATTCCTGCTCAAGAATTTGTATCTTCGATGAAAGTTCATAAAGAAAACTTACAATCGATCCAGCAAGGTTTTTCCACTTCTGCAGAGGACCAAGACTTTTTTGATGCATTAAAGAAGAAGGAACTTCGAGTTATTGTCATTACTGAAGACTGGTGCGGGGACGCGATGATGAATATTCCTATTCTGCTGAATATATCTGAAGCGGCAAATATCGAAACTCGCATGATTTTACGAGATCAAAATCTTGAACTGATGGATCAATATTTAACGAATGGAACAGCGCGTTCGATTCCCATTTTTATATTCATTGATAAGGATGGTGAAGAAAAAGCTGTTTGGGGACCTCGTGCACCAAAGGTACAAGAGTTCGTAATGGAGTTAAGGTCTGACCTGCCTGCCAAGGATGATGAACGTTTCGAGGCAGAGCAAAAAGCAGTTATTAAAAAGATAACTGCGGCTTTTGCTGAAGAAAAACACCTGTGGGACGAAGTATACAGCAGTATCAAGGAAACATTGGGGAACTGCTGATTGCGGGTGCATCACTTTTAGTCATGTCCCATAACGGGTGGTAAGCCCATTATGGAATTATTGGGCTGTTTCAAAACACGGACTGCAACCTGACTGGTTGGTGAATATATAGATATGTTTCCTAACGGTTTTTTCTATAATATTCGTTTTTGAGTCCAAGGTTTTGGAACAGCCTTTTCATTTTTATGATTCTGGAATAATTGTAACGCCGATTGTTCGAATAGGAGAGTCTTGTTTCGCACTTTGATTCGTTGCTTTGTAGTATTTTAACATTAGATCGTTCAATTCATTTTGGAAGTTAAGGAAGCTTTCATCATC
Organism: Peribacillus sp. SRI_006; assembly: GCF_057586375.1. Taxonomy (NCBI): domain Bacteria; kingdom Bacillati; phylum Bacillota; class Bacilli; order Caryophanales; family Bacillaceae; genus Peribacillus; species Peribacillus sp. SRI_006. The sequence goes on from NZ_JBYCZT010000003.1 coordinate 252,643, forward strand.
AAGCTTTAGTTCTAAAAGGGAAAAGGTTGAACCATCTTCTGCGCAGTCTCTTTCTTCCAATTTAGTAAGATAGTTTTGATATTGGGTCATAAGGGATAATTGATAATAAGAAAAATAGTTCACCTTTTTTTCATTAGAGGATTTTTTCCATTCTTCCCCGCTAAGTCGTGCTTCTTCTTCATTTAAAACGTAGTATTTTTCGGAAACGGACCTCACTTTTTTTTCTTTTACTATGCGAATGACCCCTGAATCCAAAAGAACCTGTATATGTCTATATAATGTTGCTTGGGGTACATCTTTAATGATTTTTAACATTTCTAATGGTGTTAAACCATTTTCCCTATTTCTCATTAAAGCTTGGGTAATCTTTATTCTTACTGGGTGCATTAAAATTTCAGCTTTATTAATCATCGTATTCTCCTCACATTGGAAATTATAACTGGATAATTTTTAGTGAACTTTCCTGTTGGTCATGAATAATACGTTTAATTCTTCATATATTGTAATGTTTGAATCATTGTCATTTACATGAAAATGACACGGTTCGAAAAATAATAGTACCGAAATATTTTTTCTAAGTAAATAATAAGGTATTTTTTAATTATTTTAATTTTTAAAAAAATGTCTACATTTAATGAAAATTAATAAATATCGCTATATTTTTATTATTATTCATTATGATAATATTATCATTATAAATAACAATAAAAACTAAAACAATATTTTGTTAAGAAAAAAATAGGTGCAAAATTCCAAATTAGATGTTATCATTATCGATAATGATAATAATATTTCGTTACCAAAGGAGTGGTATATATGGAATTGCATTATGGATGGAACGAATTGAAAGATATTGATTTCATGTCTATTCTGCCGATCATTTTACCGGTAATTGCAATTGGAATGATTTTAGTGCTTATAGCATTAATTGATTTATACAGAAATCGAAAGACGAGGAAAAATGTTTTATTGTGGACACTCATCATTATTTTTGCAAATACTATCGGTCCAATTCTGTACTTCGTTATCGGTAGAAAGGACAGTGAAAGAATATGAAATTAGAAATTAAAAATGTTACAAAAAAATTCAAAGAAAAAACAGCGGTCAATAATTTTTCAATGGAATTGCAATCAGGGGAATGTGTTGGATTGATTGGGCCAAATGGGGCTGGTAAATCGACACTGATAAAAGTGATTGCAGATATTATAGATCCAAGTATGGGAGAAGTAATGCTTGATGGTAAGAAAATTTCAAAAATGAAAAAGGAAATAGGCTACTTACCACAATACCCTAACTTCTTTCAATGGATGACAGCCAAAGAAACCCTTACTTTCATGGGGCAGCTTTCGGGTATCAAGAGGGAAGAGTTATTAAACGGCATCCCAGAGATATTGTCGAAAGTGGGGTTGAGCGGGGAAGAGAATTCAAAGGTGCGGACTTTTTCGGGCGGAATGAAACAAAGGCTTGGTATTGCACAGGCGCTGTTACATAAACCGGCATTGATTGTCATGGATGAACCGGTTTCGGCATTAGATCCCATCGGCCGGAGAGAAGTGTTGAATATCATAAAAGAGATAAAGCAAGATACGACAATTTTATTATCGACGCATATATTAAGCGATGCAGAAGAAATATGTGAGAGGTTTGTCATTATAAAAAGCGGTAAAAAAATTGAGGACACAACGATGTCAGAATTATTGAACAGGAATAGCGGAAATAAAATCAATGTCGACATAACCTCTAAAAGTCAAAAATGGATTGAAAACGTTAAAAGCTTGAACTTCGTCAAAGGTGTAGAGGTAATGGGGAACAAATTAAAGATAGAAGTGGAGGATATTGAGTCAAACAAGAATATGTTACTGGCGAATGCTTTGGAGCATAATGTTGATCTTGTCAGGTTCGAAATAGATAACGATACATTGGAAGAGATATTCTTAAAATTGGTGGTGGAAAAATGAATAACTTTGCCGTTTTAGCTAAAAAGGAATTTGTTCAGATGGTACGTGAATTTAAAGTGATTTGGCTGCCGCTCGTATTTATATTTTTAGGAATAACTCAACCAGTTGTAAGCTATTATTTACCTTCAATATTAGAGGCACTGGGCGGGGGCCAAGGGATCACCATTGATCCAAGCATGGCTGCCCAAAAAGGCGGCGAAGTTCTTGCCAGTACTTTAGGGTCTCAATTTGATCAGTTAGGGGTCATGATCATCATCGTTTCCATGATGGGAGTCGTTCAATCCGATAAAGCAAATGGGATGCTTGCTTTCATACTTACAAGGCCTGTGACGGTTGGATCTTATATAAGCGGGAAAATCATTTCCAATTACCTGTTTGTTGCCTGCAGTGTGGCATTGGGATATTTGGTTTCATATCTGTATGTAGTTTTTTTGTTTACGAGTGTTGATTTTGGGGATTTAATAGTGGCTTTACTGTTCTATCTGCTGTGGATCCTATTCATCGTTTCATTCACGACGATGATCAGTACCATTTTTAATAGCCAGGGTATCATTGCATTAATTTCGATAGTATTTCTCCTCGGCTGCAGAATCATAGTTGGATTAAGTCCGGTAATAGACAATGTGAATCCGGCAAGCATGAGTAAGCATGCCATGGAAGTACTGATTTTAGGCACAGTCAATTCACAAGCGGTTTGGGGTGCATTAGCTGCACTTGCATGGACGGCAGTAACGATATTGATAACGAACATATGGATTTCTAAAAAGAAATTCAATAATGAATAAGTTGAGGATGGAAATGTGTTAATCATGAAGTGATGGGAGGATGATAACTTTGTTAAGCATCACAGATTTGGAGAAAGGCTACTCGGCCAAGAAGATTTTGAATGGTGTAAATCTAGAAATCAAAAAAGGGGAAACCTTAGGTTTTATAGGAGCAAATGGTGCAGGGAAAACCACGACGCTGAACATCATTACAGGCATTTTAGATTCAGAAAATGGAAAGGTTGAAATAAATGGCCTGACCAAAGAAGACGGCATAGAATATAAAAAACAATTTTTCTTCATTCCTGATACTATCAATGTGTTTAACAATGTTTCGGGATTTGATTGGATTCGTTTCTTGATGAACCTATATGGAAATGATGACAAAGAACGGTTGGGGAAATATATCAATCGGTTTGGGATGCAGGAGTCCATTAAAAAGCCAATGGGAAGTTATTCTTATGGAATGATGCATAAGATATCCCTGATAGCGGCTTTTACCATTAATCCCCCGATCATCATTATGGATGAACCATTGAACGGATTAGATCCAAACGCCGTTTTAGTTTTTAAGGGGTTAATCAAACAATATGTTGAAATGGGCGGTACAGTGTTTTTCTCGACGCATCTGCTGGATGTGGCAGAGAAAATTTGTAATACAGTGGCTATTTTAAAAGAGGGAAAAATCATCCTGCATGATGAGATACAAAATATAATAGGTGAAAGTTCATTAGAATCTACCTTTATGGAGGCTCAGGTATATGAAGGAAAAACTTCAGTTAACTAGATTTTTCGTTTCTTCCTTCTATAAAATGCCCAAGCAGACAATGTTGCAGGCTGTCCTGATAATAGCCGTTTTTTATATGTTTTTGCAGCTGACTGTCGTTAACGCCTTTGTTTATTTTCTTGGAGATACCCAGGTCTTCCTGTTTTATAATTTAACGATTTCCAGCATTCTGGTCTTTGCGTTGGTTTGCTATTTGTCCACATCACAAATATTTTCTTATGATGAATTTAAAGTATTGGCACCTCTGCCACTCACCTATAAGGAAATATCAAGGGCCAAAGTGTTAAGTAGCTTATGGGTCCCGATCATCTTATCAATGATGATCCAAGTGCCAACATTAGGCTTCTTGATAGTCGATCTAAAGTTTATCGAAGCGATTAAATTAATCACGTTTTTACCAATTGTCAATGGTTTAACGGCCTTGTTCCTGCTTTTTATCCTATCGTGCATGAATAGGCATTATTATAGATTCAAAAGTAAAGTAGCATACTTAATGGTTAACATTGCTATCATCCTAACGCTTATGATTATTTCCATTGTATATTTTGCAGGAAAATCACCAGTTACCATTTCAAAGGTCATCTCGGAAATAGATTTGAATTCTTTTGAAGGGCTAAAAAACTCGTTGGAATTGTTGATGAGACATATATTTGAAACCGCAAATATGATTCCAGTGATCAAATGGATATTGGATGCTTTTGTATCAAATGAAATAACCGTTCAATTTTTCATTATTTATATTTCGATAATGGTAATAGGTTTCCTTTTGTATTCAATGATTATAGAGAACATTTCTGTTCATTACTTTAAAAATGGGATATTGGGAAACAACAAAACGAATATGAAAAACTCAAAGGTTAATATATCAAAAAATCAATGGAGTAACTATTTACAAAGAGAGATATGGATCATTAAGTCTGAAGCATATTTTAAGATGCAAATCGCTTTAGGTCTTCTTTTGCCTCCGATCTTTTCACTTGTCATGTTATTGCTGATTCAGAATGAAGTATTCCCGAATTATTTGAATATAACGAAAGAGGGAGTCTTCGATAAATACTTTTCCTATTCGGTCCTTTTCTTGTGTTGTATAAATAATATAAGCGGAACCCCCTATTCAAGAGAAGGTAAATACCATTATTTACTGAAAAGCGTCCCGTTTGATGAAAAATATGTTTATTTTTCTAAAGTGATATTTTCATCAATCATCAGTATTATAGCCGTGGTGATCAGCTTTTTGATATTTGCCCTATTTGGCTATTGGGAAATGGAAAATGCAGTCATGTTATTAATCACTTCTTGTTTAGTAGTTTGCTATAATCTTCTAACACCATTATATGATATGAAAAATCCTAGTATTGAATGGGAGAACCCATCTGCTGCAATTAAATCCAACCCCAATGTATTAATAAGCCTGCTTTATGGATTACCATTATTGATCTTGGTAACAGCGATTCATTTTGGCTTGGTTTGGTTCAGTGTCCAACCCCTGATTGGAGCGCTAATGATTTTAGTGATCGCAATAGCGATCAATTCCATTTTGATTAATAGATTGAAATTAAATTTATGAAAGTCTTTATATTAGAAAAGCATTTTCGTTTGATAAAGGAAGTACAGAAAATCGGCACTAAATAAATTTAAAAAAGGAGTGTCTTATTATGGGGAAGCACCATGATAAAGATTTTAAAATTTATGCTGCTCGATTAGTATTGGAAGAAGGCAGAAAGCCTAGAGAATTGGCCGAAGAACTTAATATATCCATACCTACATTAAGAAATTGGATCAATATCTATAAAGAAACAAATGAAGTTGGCTCGGCGGACTCCAGTAATGGTTTTTCAGGGCTTAGTATGAAAGAGGAAAAGGATAAAATAATTAAAGATCTACAAGAAGAGAATGAGATATTAAAAAAGGCCATGCACATTTTCATTAAACAACCAAAATGATTGAACAGTATTAAAGCCATATTTTATTTTTCACAAATTATAGTGAAAAATAAAATATGGCTTTTTTAATTAGAAAATTTCAAGTTGATTTTTTCATTCTAAATTTCACACGATAAGTCCTATGAAAATACTACTAAAGTAGAAAAATAATAAAAAATGGTAAAGTTATTATGTAATGTAGATAATTTACAAATTTTTAATGGACTCGACAAAATTGTTGTGATAAAGTGTTATCGATAATGATAATAGGTAATATTTGACCCAGAAAATGAAATATTTGTTTAAAAAAAGAAATTTTAGAGGAAAAAAATGGACAAAAAATGCGGATTTCTAGAAAAAAGAGGGGAGGAAAATTATAAATGATTGAATACTTTATGAATAAGAAAAAAATTTATAAATCTTATATCAAGTATTATGAAGCGAATTCAGTCAATTTGGACTATATTGATGATATTTTTAACGAAAAAGAATGGAATTATTTAAATTTGCAAAATGGTCCCAAAAGATCCATCGAAGCAAAGAAAAGTTTGTACTTTGGAAAAAAAGCAATTATGGAGTTTTTTGGTATTGGTTTGGATGAAATAAAAAATGTATCCCTGTTGAAAGGAGTCTTTGGACAGCCGGTCATTGTTACAAGCTTGTTCTTTTTAATGAACATAGGTATATCCATCACACATACGGATAAAACATTCGGAATATTGCTTTTTGATCAACTGCATCCAATGGGAATCGATATTGAGACTAAAACGAAGTCCGATTCTGAATTTTTAGAAACCTACTTAACGGAATCCGAGAAAAAAATGATCAAGGAAAGCGATGGTGTTTTAAGTAAAGAAGTTTTCTTTAGTGCAAAAGAAAGTCTATCAAAGATACTAAAAACAGGATTGACCTCTCCACTTGAAATCTATGAAATTTCCAAGGTTGACATGGATCATGATAACATCTCACTTTTCTATAAAAATTTCACCCAATATAAATCAACGGTTGTACTCGTGAATGATGAAATAAGAAGTGTTACCTTTCCGATAAATTCTACGAAAATAATTGAGGGGGAATACCAATGGAATTAAAAATGGCAGCAAATGCTGAATTAAAAAACAAAAACAAATTAGTGCAATATCTTTTTAAAAAAGAGGATAGAGTTCACAAGTTAGTCATTTCGTTATTGATACTCAGTTTAATAGCAGGTATCGAAACGACGCTTTTGTTATATTCTGCAGATCAAAAAGGGATGAACGTATTAAATGGCATGTCCATTTCAGAGATCGGAGCCCTTAGTTTTGCCATTAACACAATTGTAATGGGAGCTCTTGGATTATTGGTTACATTCATCATTCAAATATTAATTGTGTGCCTATTATTTTTAGTTTTAAAAGAAAGACCGGTAAATATAAAAGGGGTTTGCCAAGCTGTCATAAATGCAGGGGTATGCATCGTGATTGGATCCGGTGTTAATGCGATCATCGCATTATTGGTTAAGAGCAAGGAAACGACATTCACTAGTTTATCCTTACTGGTGCATGATAAAAGCTCCATCCTTCACACATTCATGGCTGAGTTTGAGTTGTTTTACATTGTCAGTTTAATTCTATTCAGCTATAGTCTGGAAAAATTGGCGCTCATTAAGAGAAGAAATGCATGGATCATAACGATTGTAATCGCTTTGGTTTCTTTGGTTTTTCATATGTTGACAGTTGCATCAGGCACATATTTAAAATAATGGGGGAAAATGATGAATATGAATTCTTTAGCGAATTTATTTGAAGAAAGTGTCAGGCAATATGGAGACAATATTGCAGTAAGAAATAAGGATATGCAATTTACATATAAAGAAACGAATATCTTGGCAAATAAAATGGCAATGTACATAAAGGACAAAGGGATAAATAAAGGGGACAATGTCGGAATCTATATTGAAAAATCCGAGCAGGTTTTATTTTTGATCATAGCCCTGCTTAAATCGGGTGTTACTTATGTACCTATCGACCCTAAAAGTCCTGATGAAAGAGTAAAGCATATAATAAAGAATTCAGAATTGAAGTTATTAATTGGGGATAAAAGCCGGATGAGCGACATTGGTTGTAATTATGTATCCATTGATGAAGTGATGGATAAATCAAAAGGTATGACAGGTGAGAATGTACATACTTTAATTGAACCAGAAGATCCAGCCTATATCATTTTTACATCGGGCTCAACAGGAAAGCCTAAAGGGGTTTGTGTTTCACATGAAAACGTCATGAACTTGTTTTATGGCTGCGACGATTTGTTCGAGTTTACTAATAAAGATAAATGGACATTTTTCCATTCCTACGCATTTGATTTCTCCGTATGGGAGATGTGGGGGGCTTGGATATATGGCGGAGAAGTTGTTGTGGTTTCATTTGAAGAAAGCAGAAATCCAATATCCTTTGTTGAATTATTGATAAATACACAAACAACCGTTTTTAATTGTACGCCAAGCGCTTTCTTCGAAGTGAGTGGTGAGCTCATAAATCGTCAAAATGAATTAAGTTTAAAATACATTATTTTTGGAGGGGAAGCATTAAACTTCAAGAAATTGGCGCAGTGGTTTTCACCCGAAAATGGCAGGCTGCCAAAGCTAATAAATATGTATGGAATAACTGAAACCACCGTTCATGTAACCTACAAAGAAATCGCTAAGGGTGATGTTGAAAAAGGAATGACCAATATCGGAAAAGTCCTGCCTCATCTTGGGTTCAAAGTGATGAATCAAAATGGAGAAGAAGTAACTGGAGATGAAGAGGGCGAGTTATACGTTTCAGGAAAAGGTGTATCGCTTGGTTACTATAAAAACCCGATGATGAATGAGATGAAATTTACGGATATCGATAATGTCCGCTACTATAAGTCAGGGGATATAGTGAAACTGTTGGATGATGGTGATCTGCAATATATCTCCAGAAATGATGAGCAAGTGCAGCTAAGAGGTTTCAGGATTGAATTAGGGGAAATTGAGAGCGCGTATAATGAATTGCAAAACATCAAGAACGCAGTTGTTAGGATGGATAAAGCGTTTAATGATGATATGCATTTATTTTTATACTATGTTGCTGATGAAGAATTAGCTGCTGATTATTTGAGGGAAAGTGTAAAAAGCTCATTGCCAGCGTATATGATACCAAGCTTTTTTATCAAGGTGGACAACATCCCCCTAACTGTAAATGGAAAACTGGATAAATCTTCATTACCAAAATTCATAATAAAAGACCGTGAAACTACACCGAATTTCAAGAACCCAGCAGATGAAACAATAAGCGAAAAAGTAAGGGAATTAGTGGTTAGCATCATAGGCAATGGGGTTATAAAAAATAATCAGTCGCTACTTGAAAGTGGAATGAACTCATTATCGATAATGAGATTGATTGTCAATATTAATAATCAATTTCATATTGAAATTGCTCCTTCCGTTTTATTGGAAAACGATACGATTATGAAATTATCCGAAGTCATAGAAGCTCGTCAAAAAGAAGAGGTAAAGCAAGATTATACACCTATCCATATCAATGCCAGAAATACATATCCTTTAACATATGAGCAAGAAAATTTGTGGTTCATTCATCAAACCAATGTAGACAAATCATTATATAACATCGTTTTTTCGTATGAAATAGCAGGTGAAGTGAATGAAGGAAACCTGGAATTATCGTTAGATAAGCTAAGCAATAAACATCAAATCTTAAAAAGTGTCATTAGGGAAGAAGCTGGAGCGGGCATCTTGGTTTTCGATGAGTCGATTCATCATGATATTAATTATTTCGATGTTTCGGATCTTCCTTTAGACATGCAGGAAGAAAAAATGAATCACTTTGTGAAGGAAGAAACGGAACGGCAATTTGATTTAGTAAATGGTCCCCTCCTATCAATGACGTTAGTGAAGAGGAATGAAAGTGAATATCAATTATTATGTAACATCCACCATATTATTTTTGATGGTTGGTCGATTCCATTATTGATCAATGATTGGTTTGCCATTTATGAGGAAATCGAGAATGGCGACCGAAATGATAGAGATAACCAATCAATCCAATATGGAGATTATGCTTTATGGCAAAAAAACTCACCAAATTATGTAACAGATAAAGATAATGAGTTCTGGAGTAATGAAATAACGGCATTACGGCAAAAGTCTTTTTTACAATATGATCATCAAAAAACCGGAGAAGGTAAAAGCACGTCCGATATTATCAGCTTTTTGTTACCTAAAGAAATTCAAGACAACCTTAAAAGTCTTCATAAAAAAACGAAATCGACTTTGTTCATGAGTTTACTTACTGCCTATCAAACCTTTTTATCAGTTTACTTTGATGAAGAGGAAGTTGTCGTCGGCAGCCCTTTGGCGAAGAGAAACCATGTGGATACTGAACAATTGATAGGATATTTCGTCAACACCTTGCCCTTTAAATTACATGTATCCCAGGAAGATTCATTTGAAGGGATTTTGCGAAAAAACATAAAAAATATTGCAGGTGTTTTTGACCATCAAAATTTACCTACTAAGGAGATTTTGAAATATTTAACGGCAGAAAGAACCATGGAAAATACGCCATTGTTCGATACAGTATTCGTCCTGCAAAATAACCAAAAAGAAAAGCTGGCATATAGGAATTTCAAGTTAAAACCGAAAAAAATCAATACCTTTAAAGCTAAATTTGATTTGGTTGTTCAGGCAGAAGAAATGGATGAGGATGAATTACTCATTTCGTTTGAATTCAACAAAGCATTATTCAGTAAAACGACGATTCAAAGAATGGCTAGTAATTTTCAGCATTGGCTGTTAGAGATTACAACCAAGGAAAGCAAGCGGATAATGGACATTACCTACTTAGAGCCTGCACAGTTGCGATCATTAATCGAAATGGGGACAGGCAATGTAACTCAAGAAGTGGAAGATCATCGTTTTGAAGATGTAATAACCAGGTTTGAGAATAAAGTGAGTACAAATTTCAATGATGTTGCCATTGTCCATGGTGATGACCAAGTGACGTATAGCGAATTAAATGTCCGGGCAAATCAGGTGGCACAACGCTTATTCCTAAATCATGTAGGTGTAGAGGATAGAATTGGGATTTTTATGGATCGATCGATCAATATGGTTGCAGCCATTTTAGCCATTATGAAAGTTGGGGCGGCATATGTGCCTTTGGACCCTTCACAGCCAGTGTCACGGTTGAAACATATGATTGAGGATTCTCAAATCACATATTGTTTAAGTAATGAAGAAGGACTTCCAAAGTATCCCGGTGATGAAGGAAAACTTTTATGTATCGAAGACATACTAAAAGAACCAGAAATTGAATGCACAGTATTCGATTCAACAAAGATATCGGAAAGTGATCTGGCCTATATCATCTACACTTCAGGAACAACGGGAAAACCTAAAGGGGTCATGATTGAACATGGAGGGTTGGCCAACCTTTGTAATTGGCATATCAATTATTATTCAGTAGATGGAAAGGATGCAGCAGTACTGGTTTCGAATACATCTTTTGACGCTTCCGTTTGGGAGATATTCCCTTATCTGACGAATGGGAATAAATTCCTGATACTGGATTACTATGATTTATTGGATGTAGAGATCCTTTCGGAGAAGATGGAAAAGGAGAAGGTCACACTCGCGTTTTTTTCAACGGGGCTGCTCGAGCAATTATTTATTAACGATATGAAATTTCCAGAATCAATCAGAGCTATTTTGACAGGGGGAGATCGTTTAAAAACGATACCCGATCGTTTGAGCTTTGATTTATATAATAATTATGGTCCAACGGAGGGCACTGTCGTTGCAACAGCATATAAGGTACTTCCAAGTGATGATACAGTGATTCCAATCGGAAAGCCAATCTTAAATGCAGAAGCATACGTGTTCAATTCCAGGATGAAGCCTGTTCCTAAAGGTCAAATAGGCGAGCTGTATATCGGCGGGAAAGGCATTGCAAGGGGATATATAAATAATCCGGGGAAAAACGATGAAAGCTTCATTCAAAATCCGTTCAATCCCTCAAGGAAACTATATAAAACTGGAGATTTGGTTAAGTATGCCGAGGATGGAAATCTACTTTTTGCAGGCAGGGCTGATGACCAAGTGAAAATACGCGGATATCGTATCGAACTTGGGGAGGTCAGTGCTGTTCTAAATAAATGCCCTGGTATAAAGGATTGCTTTATAGCGATAAAAGATGAATCTAAATCGAAGAAATTCATCATAGCCTATTATATCTCCGACAATGACCTTGAAGAAAATTATATCCGGGATTATATGAAGAATCATCTTCCCCATTATATGATTCCTTCTTATTTCATTAAAATGGAGTCCTTTCCGCTAACCGTTAACGGCAAAGTGGATGCGAAGAGCTTGCCGGATACAAAAACGAACCCGGAAGGAACTAACAGTAAAAGTGTCATGAATGGAACGGAACAAAAATTGTTAAAGATATGGAAAGAGGTACTGAATAATCAGGAAATAACCATCTTTGATAACTTTTTCGAATGTGGAGGAGATTCCATCCTAAGCATTCAAATTTGTTCACTTGCCAAGAAAGAAAATCTTCTCATCACATCAAAAAACATCTTTGAAAAACAAAGTATCGAAGAGCTGGCAAAGGTTGTGGAATTGACGGGCGATGTAACGATAAATCAGTCTGATGTTTTTGGAAAGGCACCATTTACACCTATTCAAAGTTGGTTTTTTACTCAACAAATAAATAATTTTAATCATTGGAATCAATCTGTAACGTTAAAGGGCTACCCGCAATTGAATGAGAAACGGCTGCAAAGAATCATGGCCCATATCGTCAGACATCATGATGGGCTCAGATCAAGGTTCAATAGAGAAGAATCATTTTCGCAAGTGGATAAGAATATCGACACTTCTGAAAAATGGACTTTGAATTACGTAAATCTATCAAACCTGAATAAGGACCAACAGGAACGGGAAATAGCTAGACTCGGGATTGGTGCACAACAGGGCATCAACATTTCAAACGGACCACTAATGAAAATAGTATGCATCAATACTGGGCAAAACGAGCATGTAATCATTTGGATCATTCATCATTTACTTGTTGATGGGGTTTCCTGGAGAATCTTGATCGAAGATTTTGACCGGCTATATATTCAGGATATGAACAATCAGGAACTAAAACTGGATAATAAAACGACATCATATAAGGAATGGGCGAATAACCTCAATGAATATAAAAATCGCATTCCTTTAGGCATTAAAGAGTACTGGCTGAATGAACATGAAACGGTATATGAAAACGCCCTGGTCAAAACAGGAAATGTTTACGATGGAAAATCATTTGAAATGAAGCTGAATAAAGAGATTACAAGCAAAATCTATAATGATATGACAAAAGCGTATAAAGCATCTATCGATGAAATATACTTATCCATTTTCGCAGCGCTAATCGGGAAATATTTCAATAAAAAAGATATTCATTTTACTTTGGAGGGACATGGCCGCGAAGAGTTATTTCCAGGTGTCGATCTGTCCAGGACAGTAGGCTGGTTTACGACCATGTGCCCGGTTTATATAGAAAATAAAGAATCGATTTCGAACACGATTCAAGGTACAAAGAAAAAGTTGAGGACCCTGCCTAATAAAGGGATTGAGTATGGAATCATAACCGAATTATGCAACGAGACATATATGAAACAAAATAGGCCGATCATCAGTTTCAATAATTTAGGTAGATTTCACCAAAACAATGAATGGGCTGCAAAAGAGGTCACCTTTTTTAGTGAACAAGATATTCAACATAATTCCTATACCGAACATGAAGTCGATATCGAATTGCTTGTAGTGAATGAGGAGCAAACCATAAAAATAAACTATAACAGACATTTCGTAAGAGAAGATTTTGAGCAATATATTCAACACAATATGGCGGAATTGTTACGGACATTGGAAGAAGAAACAAGGGGAAAACAGATGTACCGTCCGGAAGACTTTCCATTGGTGGATATGCCCGAAGAGGAACTTAACCAGCTCTTGCACAACGAAACAGGCATTATTGATATTTATGAATTGACGGCTTTGCAAAAAGGGATGTTGTACCATAGCTTGTTTGATAGTGAAAGCAGCCAGTATAAAGTGCAGCTCATTTTTGATATTAAAGGTTTTCTGGACGTCGAAAAATTAACCAATGCCATTGTGACAACTGCAGGGAAACATGACATTTTAAAAACCAAATTGTATTCAAGCAGAAAAGGGGTATTCTACCAACTGTTAATGAGTTCCATGGATACCGAGATTGAATATGAAGAAATGATCGATCATCAAGAGAAGTTGGAAAAGTTGTTAGCAGATCAATATAAGAGCATAGATATCGAGAATAATAAGCTGAATCGCTTCATGATCGTTAAGCTTACGGAAAATCAATACCAATTAATATGGACATTCCATCATATTATTATGGATGGCTGGAGTTACTCGATGGTGATTAATGACATTTTTGCTGCTTATCATTCAATAACACCAACATCATCCGTGAGTCCTTCATTTAAAAAGTATGTTGAATATATGAAAGATTATACAAGTAATAAGGAACTGCGGGACTATTGGGCAGGAAAGTTGGAAGGTGCCCGGAATTCCGGATCCAGTTTAATGGGAGGGCAAGAAGGCGAGGGGTACATTGAGAATAGCTATTTGAAAGTATTGGATGAGGAATTAAGTGATTCCATTCAACGATTCTGTCAGGAATACAAGATTACCATGAATACTTTCTTTCTAACCGTTTGGCTAGCCACTTTGAAAGAAGTAAAAGGTACGGAAAATATATGCTGCGGCGTAGTGACATCCGGCAGGAATATTCCTATCCAAAATATTGAGGCAATGGTTGGTCCATTTATCAACACTGTGCCGTTCATCAAGCGTATCAGCCACGAAAAGACCTACATGGAAATACTGGATGAGGTTCAAAATGAATTTTTGGAATTAAGTGCCTATGAGAATACACCTTTATCAGAGATTTATGAGTGGGCTAATTTGGAAAACCAACTATTTGAATCATTATATGCTTTTGAAAACTATCCGATGAAACTAGCTAATAATGATGAAATCAATGTGAGTTTGAAAGAAGGACGGGAAACGACCCATTATCCAATCGTCATCATCATCACCCCTGGTTCAAGTGTTCAAATTAAATTTAATGAGGCAGCGGTCAATCCAAAGTTAAGGTCATCCGTACTTTCTATATTTAATCAAATCTTAAGTGAAATGCTGGAAAAATCGAAAGTGAAATGAGGGGAAATATATATGGAGATAACAATTGCGGTGAAGGAAAGGTTAATTGAGGAAAAACTTATTGGATTTTGGAAAGAAATTTTAGAACAAGAGACAATAGAAACAGATTCCAACTTCTTTGACTTAGGTGGGAATTCCCTTTTAGCGATGCAATTTATTCAAATGGTGAAGAATAACCTGGGAGTGAGATTACCAATCAAGGTGATGTTCGAACAATCCACCATAAAGGAACTATCTGTACTCATCAAACAATTGGACGATATGCATAAGTTAAGTTGAATGGAAAAGAATTGAGGTGTTTTTCTATGAACAGGATGATCAGTGAAACGGAAAATAGGCTATTAAACTTGATTTCAATTGTTATTGAACCTTTAAAACTATCACTAGTAGAGGACATGAATGAATCACTAAGGACAAATGAAAAAAAAGACGAGTTTTTGTCTTCAATAAAACAGGAGTTTGGTATTCAATTAACACCGGAAATCATTTCAAGTCAATGGAATATAGAAAAACTGGCAAGTTTTCTGGACATGCTCCTCGACATGAGGGAAGACGAGGTAAATAAGCCTTATAAACGTGGGAAAAGTGAAGGAATGCTTTCTCATAATCAAGATAGAATGTATCTGTTCGACAGCCTAGGTGAAAGGAAAATGCTCTATAATATGCCATTTAAATTCATTTTAAATGGCGTTGTGGACATTGATGACCTGCAACAGGCATTAGATTTCATGATTGAACGCCATGAAATTTTGCGAACTAATTTCAAAGGAGAAGAACATCAAATCCTTCAATTCTTATCAAAAAAAAGCCGAAACATGATTGCCTATGAAGACTGCCGGGGATTAGATCCAGAAGTCAGCGATATAATGGTCACCTCCCATCTTACTGAAGAAATGGAAAGATGCTTCGACCTGGAAAATGATCATTTATTTAATATGAAACTATTTCGAGTTGATGAAGAAAAACATTATTTGGTATGCAATTTTCACCATATCATTTTTGATGGAGTATCGTTTGTCACCTTTTTCGAAGAGTTATTGGAGATTTATGAAAGAATTCAAACAGGCAGGGTTGGGGATATTCCCCCTCTGGACATACAATATTTAGATTATGCTGTCTGGCATAAGGAGTGGGTCAAGGAAAGTACGCCAAGCCAAAGGAGGTTTTGGGAAAGTTATTTAGATCAAGAGGAAGAAGCATTAGAACTTCCGTTTGACTTTCAACGTCCAAAATCACCTTCTTACTCAGGCGAAAGACTGGAAATGGCCATAACGAATGAACTTCGTTTATTGATTGACAGGGTTTTAAAGGAGAATGGTACGACTTTATATGCTTTTATGATGACTGCCTATCAAGTGTTTTTAAGTCGGTATACCGGGAAGAATCAAATCATTGTCGGGAGTACCGTGGCAAACCGTGGCCAAGAAGAATTTGCCCGGACAGTTGGATGCTTTGTCAATACGCTGCCATTGAAGCTGACCGTTGATCCATCAGAATCATTTCATGAAATATTGAACCGGAATCGTAAAGTGATTTTGGATGTATTGGAACATCAGGCTTTTCCATTTGAAAAAATAGTTGAAATCATTAATCCAGACAGGGATCTCAGCCATTCCCCATTGTTCCAAACAGCTTTGGCAATGGAAGAAAGCTTTGATGGGAACTTTAGCAACGCATTCTTCACTCTTGAACAAGACAAATTCGAAATTCCTTATTCAAATTATGACCTGACTATAAAGGTGAAGGGTTCTCATGATTTAATCCTGGAATTCGAGTATTCCGATGAACTTTTCAGGCGGGAAACAATTGAAAGACTCATGCTGAGTTTCGAAAAATGGTTATTCCAAATTTGCAGAAATGCGGATAAACCTATCTGTCATTTGGAGTATTTAGATGACAATCAAATGAATCAATTGTTCTTTGAGTGGCAAGGTGAGGCTTCGGATGCGCATCAAAATGAGACGATCACCTCCATATTCAAAAGAATCGTCAAGAAGCATTCAAACAAATTAGCCGTAGCTGATACTGGTCAGGCCATTACTTATTCGGAATTAGATCAAAGATCGAATATGATTGCGAAATTGGTCAGAAATCATACCGAAAACGGTTCTAATAAGGTAGGCCTGCATGTAAACAGATCAATTGATATGGTAATCGGCATGTTGGGAATCATTAAAGCCGGGTGTGCATACGTTCCGCTTGATCCTATGCTGCCAGCTGAAAGATTGGAATATATCATCAATGATTCGAAAATGGATATATGCATTACGAATCAAATTGAGGCTCCTGCCATTAAAAAAATAGCAAAGGTGATTGATCTTGAATCCGTACATTACGTGGCTACCAAGTGCTGTAACGAATCTATTGCACCTTCAGATCTAGCTTACATAATCTATACTTCGGGAACGACAGGAAAACCAAAAGGTGTCATGTTGTCCCATAGAGGCGTAGTGAATTTAATAATAAGCCAAAACAAGTATTTACAACTTGATGAGACCTCAAAGGTATTACAATTTGCCACTTTTAATTTTGACGCTTCTATATATGAGATTTTTGGAAGCTTATTAAATGGTGCAGAGCTGCATATCGGGAATAATAAGGAGGAAATGTTTGATTTATTCGCATTGGAAAATCAAATCAAAAGTGAAAAGTTAACACATCTAGTATTGCCGCCAGCAGTATTGCAAGAGCTCAATATAGAGGGCTCCCATGTGAAATTCGTCGGTTCAGCCGGGTCTGAATGTCCATTAACCTTGCTGGATCGCTATCAAAGTATAAATTTCTATAATGCCTACGGTCCAACGGAATATTCAGTATGGACCACGATTGAAATGTTTAAAGCGTATGAAAATAATGGGACTACCAATAATAAAGTCTCGATAGGCAAACCCATCCTGAATACTGACGTCTACTTATTGAGTCCTGAGCAAAGACTCGTACCAATCGGTGCTCCAGGGGAAATATATATTGGCGGTGAAGGGTTAGCTGTTGGATATGTGAATAATGATGATTTAACAAAAGAAAAGTTCATTGAACACCCTTTTAAAGCTGGAAAGCGTTTGTATCGCAGCGGTGACCTTGCAAAATTCACGAGCGATGGTGAGTTGATTTTTCTGGGGCGTCAAGATAATCAAGTGAAAATCAGAGGTTTCCGTGTCGAAGTGGATGAGATTTCGGTCAACCTCAATGCGTATCCGCAAGTAAGTGACTCATTCATTAAGGTTCAGGATCAGCCAAACTTAAATAAACAAATAATCGCTTATTTCACATCCAAACAACAAGTTGATTACGATCACTTAAAAGCATTTTTAAAAGAGAGATTACCAAGCTACATGATTCCTTCATTCTTTATGCAAGTGGACAAATTCCCGTTAAATGCAAATGGGAAAATTGATTCAGCACTTCTTCCGGTACCCGTAACCAGAAGCAATACATTAGAAGAACCTGAGACGTTCAATGAGAAAGTGCTTCTTCAAATATTCAAAAGTGTCTTAGGGTTGGATGACATCAGTATCCGGGATAACTTTTTTGAACTTGGCGGCGATTCCATTCAGAGCATTCAAATATGTTCACTAGCAAGGCAGGAAAGTATAATCATCAGTCCAAAATCAATTTTTGAAAATCAAACGGTAGCAGAGCTGGCAGCGATAGCGAAAACTGAAAACAAGGTCATGATTCAACCTATAGCCACTAGAGGGAATGTGGAACTGACCCCCATCCAAGAATGGTTCTTTGCGGAGCACACTGCTTCCATCAATCATTGGAACCAGTCCATTGTTTTTAGTAAAGATTCCTGTGTTCAAATGGAGGACATTGAAAAAATTCTATCACATATCGTGGAACATCATGATGGATTGTTAACCCTATTTGAAAAACGTGACGATAAATATATCGGGAATATAGACTCCGAACACAAAACATGGGAGTTAGTCTATAAGGATATACATCATTTGGATGAGGAAACGCGAATAAGGGTGAGAGATGAATGGGAAAGTAAGGCTCAAGGTTCATTGGACATAAGTAATGGACCGATCATGAAAATGCTTGTTTTAAAAGAACAGCCGAACAAGTATCGCTTCTTTTGGGTAATCCACCATTTATTGATTGATGCCGTTTCCTGGAGGATCTTACTTGAGGATTTCAATACTCTCCATGATCAGGCATTAAACAATCAAACAGGAAGGCTTGCTTATAAAACGTCATCATTCAAAGACTGGTCAAACTTCTTGAAGAAATACAATGAATCGTTGATGGACCCTGAAACACTCCGTTATTGGGAACAAAAAACAAAAAGTGAAATAACGGATTTTAAGATAGCGGAAGACTTTATAGCTAAAGAAGAAAGAACGATGGAGAAATCATTCAGTGAGGAAGAAACTGAATTCTTGATCCAGGAATTATCAAGGCAATCGAAAGCGACTGTGGAAGAAGTATTGTTGACATTAATCGCAAAGGGTTTGAAACAATCTTTTGAAGTGAAGAACTTCTGGTTGGAAGCAGAAGGGCATGGCAGGGAAATGGTGGATGAAACAATCGATGTTACTAGGACCGTTGGCTGGTTTACTGCGATGTATCCAATATTGCTGCATTCAGATGGGACGTTTGACGATACTTTAAAAAACACGAAGAATGCTATAAGGGAAATCCCAAATAAAGGTTTTGATTATGGCGTCATCAAGTATTTACGGCCTGGGGTCATTCAGGAGCCGGATATCTACGTAACTTTTAATTACTTAGGAAGATTGGATTCTCAATTTGAATCATCCAATAGCAGGGACTTTGGTGAATTTGAAAATAAACCAAAACTGCATTTCCTGTCATTTATCCAGGATGGAAAACTAATCATAAAAATAATTTCAAAATTAGCCGAAGAAAAGATGAATCTAATAATGGAAGCTTTTGGTGATATTGTCATGGAAATCAAGGGAACTGAATTTGACCAAGGTTCTTTAATAGAAAGTGATTTCCCGGATGCAATGCTCACTGAGGAAGATTTGTTTCATATATTGAATTCTAATAAATAAGGTGATTACTGATTTAATAGAATGATTGTAGTAAGCGGGTATGGACGACACGAAGATAATGGAATCGGGAGGCGCAAAATTGGAGAAATCTATTCAGAATATCTACTCATTAACTCCGCTTCAAGAAGGAATCCTTTATGAACTGGAAATGAACAATTCAACAGAGAACCTTTACATTTCTCAAATGCGAATCAGGATAACGGGCGCTCTTGAAGTAGATGCATTGTTCGAGGCGTGGAGTCAGGTTGTAGAACGACATGAAGCATTAAGAATGAAGGTCATCTCTAAAAATATTGAAAATAATGTTCAGGTTGTCTTCAATACAATGGAATATCAACCAGAAATGATCGATATGACAGAGTTGAGTGAGCATGAACAAATAATGGAAATTAAAAGAGTGACTTCCGAATCCCAGGAGATGGATGTTAATAACTCCAATTTGATGAAACTCCAATTAGTGAAAATTGAAGAAAATCAGTTTATCTTGATTTGGACTCATCACCATATAATTTTGGATGGCTGGAGTACCAGCATAGTCATCGATGAACTCTTTGTTATTTACAGCCGAATTGTAGGAAAAGACTCCAAAGGACTTATTGAAAAACCAAAGCAATATGGAGATTTTATCCGGTATATGAATAAAACAGATGCGGAAGATATAAATCGTTTTTGGAAAGAGCTTGCAAAGGATATTGAGCAGCCGACGATCACATTTCCCGTCTTGAAACATGTGAAGGATAACCACCAGGACAATGATCTCTTCTGGGAGCTGGATAAAACACAAAGTAAGCTTTTAAGAGAGTTTGCCGCTAAAAACCATGTAACGCTTAATGTATTACTGCAATTAATTTGGTCAATCGTCCTAAAGGAAATGTCCAATCAAAATCGAATCGTCTTTGGAATCGTTAGCTCTGGCAGGTCGAATAACTTATTCAAATCGGAAGAAATCGTTGGGATGCTCATTAATACGATTCCTATGATAGCTGAAATAAACGATACAGACAGCGTTACCGATTTACTGAAACGATTCCAGGAAACATTGAACAATATGCTGGATTACTCCCAAATTTCTTTAGTGGATATCAAACGGCATACGAAATTAAAGAAGGAAGATCCGATTTTTGAAACTTTATTTGTTTATGAAAATTATCCGGAAGCGAAAGATGAAGGCTTTAGCATTGACTGGGAGGTCGAAGGCGGAAAAGAGTCACATAGCTTTCCGTTATCGTTACAAGCCCAGGATAATAAAGAAACGATTACATGCAAATTGTACTTTAATACCTGCTTCTTACA
This sequence comes from Peribacillus sp. SRI_006, assembly GCF_057586375.1. Lineage (NCBI taxonomy): Bacteria > Bacillati > Bacillota > Bacilli > Caryophanales > Bacillaceae > Peribacillus > Peribacillus sp. SRI_006. The sequence continues at coordinate 273,680 of NZ_JBYCZT010000003.1, forward strand.
GCGTTCACTAGTATATGATATCCAATCAGCCTTCATGCAGATTGCCCATCAAATTACTGAAGCTCAGCAAATTGATGAAATATATGTGGATATTGACTTTTCAAAACTAAAAAATAATGTGAGTAAAGACGATCAAGCAACGGATGCCCATTCGATGACATCCACATACGTTAATCAAGGACTTAAAGAAATTTGGCAAGAGTTTTTCTTGAACAGCGATATTAATGGTGATTCTGATTTCTTTCAATTGGGCGGGCATTCGATAACAGCCATGAAAATGGTGTCTAAAATAAATAAAAGATTTGATGCGAATATGAAATTAGCTGATTTGTTTGAAAATCCTACCTTGAGAATGCTAAATCATAAGATCTTTCCGGAAATGAGTACACCTCCAAGAAATGAAACGCAGGTCGTTTCATCTTTCGTGGAAAAGACATTTTTGGAAGTCTTATCAACAAGTCAAATCGATAAAGATGCCGATTTTTTTGAAATGGGCGGACACTCGATTTTAGCCATGAAGTTATTGACCAAATTAAACAAAGAATACAATCAAATTCTAACTTTGAAAAATATTTTTCAAAATTCAACAATCGATTCGTTGACGGACTTCATCATTAATGAAATTTCAGATCATGACAAGGAGCACATAGAAGCGCAACAAGAAAGTCATGTTTTATCCAGTAACCAAGAGGCTTTATGGTTCAACGAAAAACTCAACGGTAAGACAGCCAATTATAATATCCCTCAGAAATATAAAATTACGGGAACAGTGGATACTTCAATGCTGGAAAAAGCCTTAAATCATGTCGTTACTAGACATGAGATTTTGAGGACGACCGTCCGTGAAAAAGGCGGTAAAGGCTATCAGGAAATCAGGGAAGATTTGTACATTAAAATAGATGAAATCGATCTCTCTGCGTTAAAGCCCGAACAGCAAAAGACTCGTATGCTGCAAATTGAAGACGATGTCCAATCGGAAATCTTTGAAATTGAAAAAGGTCCTCTCCTGACAGTGAAACTTGTTAAATTGAGTGAAAAGGATTTTGTTTTATTTGTGAATCTTCACCATTTCGTTTTTGACGGATGGTCAGTGAGTATATTTTTAGATGAATGGTTATCGTTTTATGACAGTGAAGTAAATGAAAAGGAACTTATCCTTGGAAATGACTTTAAACAATATAAGGATTTTGCATTAGAGCAGAAAAACTGGCTGGAAAATAACATGAAAGAAGAATCGCAATTTTGGGAAACAAACTTATCTGGGGAATTACCTAAATTGGAGCTTCCTTTAGATACGGTTCGTACAAAAGAAAATCGCAACGATGGCAGTAGTTTTATAGTGGAATTAACGAGGGAAGAGCTCCAGGGGTTAAAGCGGATGTCCCTGGAAAAAAACTCGACATTATTCATGACACTGCTAACGATGTATCAGTCTTTTCTAGCAAAATATACAGGTCAGAATGATATCATCGTTGGAAGTCCTTTGGCGAATAGAATGATTGAAGGGACAGAAAAGTCGATAGGTTATTTTGTCAATACACTGCCCTTTAGATTAAAGCTGGGACATGAGGAAACATTTGAAGAGATACTGCAAAGAAATACAGGCCATATCATCGACATCTATGATCATCAGCAAATGACATTGGAGAAGATCGTTGAAGTCATTAACCCTGAAAGAAATTTAGCAAGCACTTCTTTATTTCAAACCGTCTTCATTTTACAAAATAATGCCAAAGCAGGATTGGAAAGTGAATACATAAAGATAACGCCTGAAGTATTAAAATCAAAGACAGCAAAATTCGATATGAGTTTAGCTGCAGAAGAATATGAAGATAAGCTATTATTCGCCTTTGAGTATAATTCAGGGATCTTCAATGAACAAACCATTCAATCATTAGCTGAAAATTTCCTGGAGTGGATCAGGAAGATTACTTATCTGCCTGAACAATCCATTGAGAAGGTATCTGTCGTGAGTAAGAAGCAGGAGAAAGTATTATTGGAAGAATGGCAGGGAGAAACCATTCACTTTGAGGGAATCAATGACACAATCCCACAAGCCTTCCATAAAATTGTTGAGCGATTTCCTGATAAGGTAGCCATTGTTGATGGTTCCAAAACCATTACATATCGCGAATTGAATGATAAGAGCAATCGGCTTTCACACTATTTACTAAGCAAAGGGATTTCTAAAGAAGAAAGAGTCGGAATTTATGTGAATCGATCAATTGATATGGTGACGGGGATGTTGGCAGTAATTAAAGCAGGTGCTGCGTATGTTCCATTGGATCCTCATTATCCTAATGAACGATTAAGCTACATGGTTGAAGATTCGTCCATTTCCTATTGCTTGAGTCACAAAGAACTCGGAAAGAGTGGTTTGATTGACCCATCCAAAATAATATATTTTGAAAATATTGAAAATGAATCGGATTTGTCAATGACAGAGAATCTTCACATTGCAGATCAGCGGGACTTAGCATATGTCATTTATACCTCTGGAACGACAGGCAGGCCAAAAGGAGTCATGTTGGAACATAGAGGAATCATTAACTTGGTTCATAACCAAAATAAAATGATGTGTTTAGATACATCAGCTAAAGTGCTGCAATTCGCTACGTTTAATTTTGATTCATCCGTCATAGAGATTTTCAGCACACTATTGTTCGGTGCGGAGCTGCATATAAGCGTAGATAAAGAAAATCAATTTGACATGAATAAACTTGTTGAACAAATTAAGCGCGAAGGAATTTCTCATATCATTTTACCGCCTGCTGTGTTGAAGGAACTGCCAATCAATGAATTGAGCACGATTAAAGTGTTGGGATCTGCAGGTTCTGAATGTCCAGTCGAGCTCGTTTCGAAGTTTATGCATATATCGTTTTTCAATGGCTACGGGCCTACTGAATATTCGGTGTGTACAAGTTTTAAAATGTTTCCCCCCAATGAGGATGCAACAGATGAATTCGTTGTTTCAATTGGGAAGCCACTGACTAACACAGTTGCACTTGTGTTGGATGAAAACCGGAAACTAGTGCCGGCAGGAGCGGTTGGTGAACTTTATGTCGGAGGAATTGGGTTAGCGAGGGGATATCTGAATAATGAGAGCCTGACAAATGAAAGATTCATATCCAATCCATTCAACCCTGCTGAAAAAGTATACAGAACCGGGGATTTAGTTAAGCATAATAAAGCTGGGGAATTAGTTTATATAGGCAGAGCGGACGACCAAGTGAAAATAAGAGGATACCGTGTTGAACTATCGGAGGTTAATGTTTCATTACGAAAACTAGCAGAAATCAAAGATAGTTATGTAACGGCAATGGAAGATGGATTTGAGAATAAAAGGCTAATTGCTTATTATACGGTGAATGTTGAGGTTTCGGTGGATTCAATCAGAAGAAGACTGAAAGAAACACTGCCTGCTTTCATGATTCCTGCTCATTTTATGCAACTGGATAAATTCCCTTTGACGCCGAATGGGAAAGTTGATCGGAAATCCCTGCCGAAATGGAAGGAACAGTTGGATGAGAGGAAGAATAAAGTGCCGGATGTGCAAGAGCTGTCCAAAACTGAAACAGAGCTTCTGACAATATGGAGAGATGTATTAAACGATCCCGCTATAGGACCGGAAGATAACTTCTTTGAATGTGGCGGTGATTCAATCATCAGCATTCAAATATGCTCGGCTGCAAAAGAAAAAGATCTATTTATAACGCCTAAAGATTTATTTGAATACCAAACGGTCCGTGAGCTAGGGAATATTGTAAATGAGCTGGAACAAAAACAAGTGGTCCAAGAAAAAATATCAGGTTATATTCCGTTGACGCCTATTCAATCTTGGTTTTTTAATGAAAATCATGACAATATCCATCATTGGAATCAGTCAGTCGTTTTGGTGAAGGATCACGCATTGGCGACCGAACAATATAAACAAATCATCATGAAATTAATTGATCAGCACGACATATTAAGGACATTATTTGAAAAACATGGTGATTCTTATATTGGCAATATATCAAATGCTGATACGGCATGCGGTTTTCATGAGTATCATGTTTCCAGTTTTACAGATGAAAATAGTCTGAAAGTAATTAAGGAGCTGGAAGAAAACGCCCAACAAAGTTTAAACATACACAACGGCCCCATGATGAAGTTCCTTCTATTCAGGGATCAAAAGGAGGAAAGGATTTTTTGGGTGATTCATCACCTTGTGGTTGATGGTGTTTCGTGGAGGATACTTCTTGATCATTTCGAAAGATGCTATCAACAGATAAAGAATGGACAAGAACCATCACTGCCTTTAAAAACGACTTCTTATAAACAATGGTCCGAGAAACTGAACGAGTATCAGAACACTGGCCTCCCGGAAGATGCCGTTCAATATTGGGAAAAGGAAATGAATATTCCAGTTTCTCCGCTGACGCATAGCTTAGGAGAAACATGTGATTTTGAAAACATGTACAAAATACAAGTGGATGAGGACCAAACACAAAACCTCATTAAAAACACTTTAAGAAAACATAAAACGACGATTGATGAGGTTTTATTATCCGTTATTGCCCATTCAATTTCCAAAATAATGGGAATTGATGAATTTTGGCTCGATTTAGAAGGTCATGGCAGAGAGGATATTGAAGATGATATTGATCTATCAAGGACAGTAGGGTGGTTCACCTCCATTTATCCAGTAAGGATTAAAGGAATGCCGTCTTTGGGCTCAACCTTGAGAAATACAAAAAACAGATTAAGAAGTGTGCCAAACAAAGGGTTTGACTTTGGCATCCTAAAGTATATTTCCACTCGGAATCATAACTATCCAGACAGCCTTGTGAGTTACAACTATCTAGGTCAATTTAATAACACTGGTGATATGGAACAAACCAATAGCAGCAATATCGATTTGAACTATACATTTCCATATAAGCTCAATTTTGTCGCCAGCATCGTAAACAATAGGCTCATGCTGAATATTATTGGCGATAGCAACAATGAAAACTACCAAATGATATGTAAAGAAGTTGAAGTACACTTAAACAATATTTTAAGTGGAAGCGCAGATTTGAATGACTCCATTGTCGAAACGGACTTTCAAGCTGAGAAGATAGTCGATGGAAGTACGATTACCCATTTCATTAATAAGTTTAATAACATTGAAGAGATTTACCCAGTGACATCACTTCAAGAAGGGATGTTATTCCATAGTGAAGTAACTCAAAGTCCTGAATATATTTCACAGCTATCCATTGATTTAATAGGTGATCTGGACTTGGACAAATTGGAAGAAGCATGGAATGAAACCTGTAGAAAATACGACGTTCTTAGATCCGTTTTCAGGCGCAATCAATTGGGGGACCGTTACCAAATCATCCTAAATGACATTTATTATGTGTTTAATCATGTGGATCTAACGATGTTTAGTGAGGACGAAACGGCATCCAAGATAGAAAATCTTTTAGAGCATAGCAAAAACAGACAAATGGATTTAGAGAATGGTCCGCTCATGAACATCACCTTGATCCAGCTATCGGATCATCGCTATAGATTCATATGGACACATCATCATGCTTTAATGGATGGCTGGAGCCTGCAAATCGTCATTAATCATTTCTTGGATAATTATCGAAACCCATCCAATATGGTAAAAGACAGTGATGAACATAAGATTGCCTATAAGCAAGTCATGAATCATGTCAGGAATATGAATAAACAGGATGAAGCAGCTTTTTGGAATGAAGAATTGAAGGATTTCGAACAAGTAAATGCACTAGTAGGTAAGAAAACGGATAAGGAAGCTTTTACAGCGGATAAAGTTATTGAATATAGCCTGCCTGAAGAGCTTACCGAAAGATTAATAGAATTATCCAAGCGGCATAGAAAGACGATCAATACCGTTGTTCAAGGAGTTTGGAGCATCGTTCTATCGTGCCTAAGTGAGAGCGACTCAGTATGCTATGGGGTGACAAGCTCAGGAAGGAACCTCAGCATTCCGCATATTGAAAAAGCTGTAGGCTTATTGATCAATACTCTGCCATTCTCGTTGAAAATCGATTGGGAAGATGATTTGCAATCCTATCTTACTGCGATTCAAAACAAGCAATTACAAATGAGAGAGTATGAGTTCAGTTCACTTACGGATATAAAGCGATACGCTGAAATTCCATGGGATAAGGAATTGTTCCAACATATATTTGTATTCGAAAATTATCCGAGCACAGAATCGGCAGAGGATTCGCGAATCATGATCGAAAATTCAGTCGGAAGTGAATCGACCAATTTTGATCTTACGTTCTGTGCGGCTGTAATGCAATCCAAGCTGCATTATAAAATCATTTATAAAGACAGTAAATTTGCCGAAAATGAAATTTTGCATTTTATGGATTCCATGCAGGAAATATTCTTAAAACTAACAGAAAATGAAACACTGCCACCTATTGGAAAATTAATAAATCACTTGAAAGTTGGGGCCCGATGATAAGTAAATCGATGACGACGAATAAATTGATGTTAATAACTGAAGCTTTTAAAAAAATCGCGGAAGATAATCAATCAAAAGCGGCACTTTGCGAAAATGAACGTCAAATTACTTATAAAGAACTAGACATGCTTTCAGATAAGCTAGCCAAAAGGATCATAGATCTGGGGATTCAAGAAGAAACAATGATCGGTATTCCAAGCAAAAGGTCCATTGAACTGATCATAGGGATGCTTGCCATAATAAAGTCAGGCTGTTGCTATGTTCCAATCGACGAAAATTACCCATTAAAAAGATTGGAATATATGCTTGCAGATACGGATATGAAGTTCTTCTTATCGTTTAATGGTCAAGAAGGGAAGCTCCGGGAATTGGATATTGAACCAATTCTATTTGAGATGAATGAACTAAGCAGGGACTGCCATATCCCCGTTAACCGTTCCTCGGAGAATGGTCTTGCATACGTCATCTATACATCAGGAACGACTGGAAAGCCAAAAGGTGTAATGATAGAGCATAAAAGTGTAGTCAATTTAGTACTGAACTCTGAAATACTAGAAATTAATGAAAATAATAGAGTGGCCCAATTTTCCAACCCATGCTTTGATGCCGCAACCTTTGAGATATGGGGAGCTTTATTGAATGGAGCGACTTTATTCCTGATGCCGAATGAGTTCACTTCTTTTGATGATTGGAAAGAAGCGATATCCATTGGAAAGGTGGATGTAGCCTTTTTTACGACAGGTCTTTTCAATGCAATGGTAGATGAGGATCCACTAATTTTTGAAGGATTAAAGAAAATTGTGGTTGGCGGAGATAAAATCTCGGTTTCCCATGTGAGAAGATTGAAGCAAACAATCGGTCACTTCTCCTTGATTAATGGGTATGGACCAACTGAATGCACAACTTTTGCCATTTGTCATGAGGTCGAAGACAAAGATGCAGATGTTATTCCCATTGGAAAACCATTGAGCAATGTAGAAATCAAGATTCTATCTGAAGGACTAGTCGAGGTAGCAAATGGGGAAATAGGCGAAATCTACATTGGCGGTCAAGGGGTCATGAGAGGCTATTTAAATCAGCCGCAATTAACGGAACAAGCGTTGATCAAGGATGATTTGAATCAGATGAAGTGGTATAAAACAGGTGATCATGGCATCCGGTTACAAAATGGTGAGATCCTGTATAAAGGTCGGAAAGACAGTCAAGTGAAAATTCGCGGTTTTAGAATTGAACTGAATGAAATTCAAGACAAGCTTGATCAATACATGAAGATTGAAAGTTCAGTCGTTGCTGTTAAAAACATCAATGATGAAAATTATGTGATCGCTTATTACAAACATGAAGATGAAAAAGCGGAAAACGCTGAAAAGGATATTAAAGATTATCTGAACAATGAATTGCCGAAATATATGATTCCCCACTTTTTTGTCAGGGTGGATGATTTCCCGCTTAATGCCAACGGTAAAGTCGATAAAGAGAAATTATTGGAAATGGAGATCGTGCAAAATAAAACTTCCTTAGCCAATCAAGAAACTGGAAAGAAAAAAGAAGTATTGGAGATTTGGAGAAATGTATTGGGAAATCAAAGTCTAGGATTGGACGACAACTTCTTTGAACATGGAGGCCATTCCATTTTAGCTACCAAACTGGTCTATGTAATGAAGGAAACTGTACTTCCTGAAGCCACTTTACAAATCTTATTGGAAAATAATACAGTGAATAAATTTGTTGAGGCACTTGAAGTCGACTATTCTTGCAGCATGGAAGCAGTGATGGAGAAGGATTCCGTGCTCGATCGAGAATTGATGGAGAAAATAAGGGAAATATCCGCTAAACCCGTTCAAATTGAAAAAAATATGATGATTACAGGTGGAACAGGTTTTTTGGGAGCACACCTATTAAACAAATTATTACTGGAATTGGAAGATGTCAAAATCTATTGTTTGGTTAGATTTCCTTCAAGAAATAGATTGAAAGATACTTTAATGAAATATGGTCTTTGGCAGGATGAATTCGTAAGTAGAATCGTTGTAATTGAAGGGGATCTTAGTAAACATCATTTCGGTCTGGATGATGTGACATATGAGAAATTAAGCAATGATGTCTCTCACGTGTATCATGTCGGTGCTGAAACGAATTTCTTCGAGCCGTATAGCAAATCAAAAATATCGAATGTGGATGGTGTAGTGGAAGTCATTAAGTTTGCTTCATCATGCAATCGTAAAAACATTTATTATGCATCAACGCTTTCTGTCTTGACCGGAGAAAGGAAATGGGACGAGGAAGACGAATTGGTTTATTCCCCCGATTTAATGATCGGATACAGCCAGTCCAAATGGGTTGCCGAGAAATTGCTTCTTCAAGCAAGGGAACTTGGACTGACAATCGATATTTTCCGATTAGGCAGGATTTCATCTAATTCAAATGGGGTTTGGAACGAGAAGGATATGTTGTACAAGGTTTTTGAATCATTTATTGAACAAAGGATATTGCCATTTAAAGAGGAAATTCATTTCGAATTGATGCCAGTCGATTTTGTAAGTGAGTTTATTTACAAAATATCAAGATTGAAAGAGAATCAGAAGCTCGGAATCTATCATATGTTCAATGATCAGAGAGTTTCAAGTGAATTCGTGACCTCCTTCTTCGAAAAAAATGAAATACCTTACTCCAATATGGATTTGGAAGAGTGGTTACAATCTTTAAAAGAAAAGACACAATCTAACGAGATTCATTCATTAAGTGCTTTGTCCCAGTTAATAGATGAATCAACAAAATTAAAAGAGTCGGAAATCCTGCAAGGAAAAACCAAGAAGGAAATGGAACTGCTATCAATGAAAATGCCGGAAATCGATTCAAGGTATGTTGAAAGCTTTATGAAGTACATGTTGAAATAATGGATTGTAAGAGAAGGGGGATGGAAGGACTGAAGAAAACACTTTTTTGTTTCCCTTATGCTGGGGGAAGTGCATCTTTTTATAGAGAATGGAAATTTGAGGATGACGTGATAGAGGTTATTCCGCTGGAATACCCTGGACATGGCAGTAAATATAGTGAACCATTATGTGAACATATGACGGATTTGACGGATATATTATTGAAGGAAATGGAAACGAAACATCAAATGAATTCACTGGAAAACATCTCTTTGTTTGGACATAGCATGGGTGCGATCGTAGCCTATGAAATTGCGGCAAAATTAGAAGAAAGAGATGATAATAAAGTTGAACATTTATTCATTTCAAGTAAGTCATCCCCAGAATATAAAGTAGACCAAATCGATTGCTCTAATACAAAACATTTAAAACAATCGCTTGAAAAAATCGGGGGAACAAACAAGGAACTCCTGGAAACGGAAGATTTCATGAATATATTCCTTCCGATAATCCAGTCCGACTTGAATGTATTATCCAACTATCACCATGAAAAAAAACGCGATAAAAAGGTGGGAAACAAAGCCGTTTTGCTATTGGGATCGAATGATACCGTGACGAAGGAAAGTATCGAAAGCTGGAATGAATACATTGAACATATTGAAGGCTTGCATATATTAAAGGGTGATCATTTCTATATAAAGCAAAACCAGGATATCGTTTTAAAAATCATTCAAGAGTATGTACTCAATAGTCGTTGTGGAGTCTTGATTTAAGAGAGCGGACTGACTGCCTTGCACCAAAACCTGCTCTAATGTAAGTATCCGCTTGGATACCATGAAACCCAATCTTCATCTAAAAAAGGACTGATTTATTTCAGTCCTTTTTACTGTAGACAAATTTATAAAGCTCCAGTTATTTTCAGAAATCCACTCCCACGGCCGACTGTCTGCTAAGCTTCCTCGACGGAAGCGCCTGTGGGGTCCCGGCTAGCCAGTTATTCGGCAGGAATGTCGCTAATTTCTTCAATCAATGATGGGTCCATCCTTATAAAAAAGTAAAAAACAATCGAACCTCCTTTTAGGAGTCCAAACAAATCGGCGCAATTCGATTAAATGAGAAACATTGCTACTATTGTAGTCACTGCTAAACCAATGGTTACCGGAAGCAGATTCCGGCGGGCAAGTTCAAAGGGACTGACATTACATATGGCAGCTGCCGGAATCAGTGCCCATGGAATGAGGGTACCTCCGCCAACCCAAATCGCTGTTATTTGCCCGAGTGCAGTCAAGGTGGCGGTTCCTCCTCCGATTGCCGTGCCAAAGAGTTTAGCGACAGAGCCCGCTAAAGAAATGCCTGAGAAGCCCGATCCATCCAAGCCGGTGATGGCACCGATGCCGGTTAATGTGACGGCGGCTATTTCTTTCGTTAAAGGAACGGAGGCGGCCAATGCGGCACCGAGGTCATTGACGATGCCGAGGGATGTTTTCGGTAAGTAGTCACCGATGATCTGATTGAATCCAGAATCACCTAAATAAAAGAATGCGGCGATCGGAATGACGGGTCCGAATACTTTGAAGCCAAATTGAAAACCCTGAATCAAATAGCCCGTTGATTTTTCAAGCCCTTGCTGCTTATGTGCGACAAGGGATAAAATCAGCAAAATGAAAACGGCTGTACCGCCAACCAACGCCGTGGCATCCCCGCCTTGCAACTTCAAAATCGACAATGCCACAACATCCAACAGAAAGGCGATCGGAATGAAGATGGCAAAAAATTTCTTTTGTCCCAGTGTAAGCAGATTTTCACTCATTGTTTGATCTTGGACAAATCCCTCATTATCCGCCTTGATTCTTCCAAGCTTCATATCCCGCTTTAAAAGGATAAAGGCGGAGAGGGTGGTGACAACCCCCATCGTAATGACAAGGGGTATGCTCGCAGCGATGACATCACCGACTGGTATCGAAGCCGCATCGCCCGTTAGTTTAGGAGCAGCCTGAATGATGAAATCCCCTGATAATGCGATTCCGTGACCAAAAAGGTTCATCGCCATCGCCACCCCAAGTGCAGGTAAACCAGCCCGTAAGGCAACTGGGAGCAGGACTGCCCCAAGTAAGGCAACGGCAGGTGATGGCCAGAAAAACCAGGATATCACCATCATGACGATTCCAATTACCCAAAAAGCAAGTGTAGGGTTCTTAATGAATTTCGCAAATGGTGCAATCATGACATCATTAATGCCCGACTTCGTCAAAACCGTACTCATGGCAACGATGATGGAAATGATTAAAATCGTTGACATTAATTCTGTGATTGCGAAAATGAAGCTGTTGAATATCCCGCTTATGGAAGAGGCTAAACTGCCTGTAGCCACTAAAGCCAAAAGGAAAATCCCAATTATGCAGATGAGGGTAGTATCACGACGTTTTACCATAAACCCGATTATCAATGCAATAAAAACAACATAAATCCAATGGAGTGCCGTTAATTCCATCTCCATGATTCGTCCCCCTCATAAATGTGCCTAGTTACAGATTATGAAGGAGGTATGGGGTGGTGAGTTGTTTCAAAAATTTTAAAGGCGTATCTTATTTACAACTTATGATGTGAATATCGAATTTAAGAGGAGATTACAGGGTGTATTTTTTCTTTTGCTTAAGACTTAGTTGAAATAGGGGAATGTTGTATAAGATAATCCTACTGAATCAGCTATCATCCGTATAAAGTAAGTAAATGAACTTTATCTTCCACAAATAATCGATAGAATTGGCAAATCAAAGTCAAAAGGCATATATTCAATGCGCACTAAAACAATCACTTACCGGTATGGCATCATTCATTAACAAAAAAGTTTGGGTGGATCTAATGCTGAAAGCTTCGCGGATCACCATGTAAACACGTGGGGTGGACTGGAGGTGGATATACATTTATTATCGAGCCTAAGAATCTCATTAATACCCCAAATGGTAAGAGGGCTAGAATTGTATATGCAAATGATATTAGACAAAGGACCTACCATGTTGGAAACAGCAATCAGTTCTCGCTTGGAATCTGTGTTGCTGGCGATTATCGATATGACACTATGGACGAAGCTACCCTTGCAAGTATTGCAGAGTTACACGCTTCACTTGTTAAAGATGGTTTTGGTAAGTATGATAAAGCCCATAATGAAATGCCAGGTTATAGTTGGAAAGCATGTTGTCAGTATAACTGTAGAGATGCTTTTGATTGGAAAGGTTCAAAAAATCCATCCAAACCAGAACTGGCTCCTGATGTTTATACAATCCAAGAAGGCGATACTTTATGGAGCATTGCACATAAGGATGGAACAGGTGGGGTTCAAGTTGAAGATTTAATAAAAGCAAATCCTGGTATCGATCCAACTAAATTAAAAATAGGGCAGAAAATCAATTTTTGAAATGCTAAAGAGGTTATTGTACGACCAGATATAAAAGAGGATGACGAATCTTCAAACAGTAGTGATGAAGTGGTTAGGTCGATTCAAAAAACCTTAAATAGCCGTTATAAAGCTGGTCTTAATGTGGATGGATTTAATGGCCCTAAAACTCAAGCTGCAGTAATCAAAGCGTTACAAACGGAACTCAATAAACAATTCAATAAAAAGCTTGTTGTGGATGGTAAATGGGGAGTGAAAACTAAGGATGCCATCTTTACGGTAGAAAAAGGTGCGAAAGGCAATCTTACATGGATTCTACAGGCTGCACTTTATTTGGAAGGATATAACCCTGGCTCACTTGATTCTATATTCGGAAAAGGTACTGAGTCAGCATTATCTAAATTCCAGAAAGCTAAAAAGATATCTGCAGATAACAAGGCCGGTAAGGCAACTTTCACTAAATTGTTTGCTGTATAATCAAATGCCCTTACTTTTAATAGAGTAGGGGCATTTTTTTAATGTTTACCTAAATAAAACCTCACTAACTCTATTGTATTTAGTTTATCTTAAGTAGAGAGACTCACAAAAATGAAAAGGTATGAACTCTATAATATTAAAAAGAATCAGCCAATTTAAACTGATTCTTTTTAAAACGGTTAACCTTTAGTTTTAGGACTTGGTTTTTTTTAAAAGCTTAACCAATAGAATGACCACAGCGACTAGAATTACGGCAATTAATGCAGGAAATAAGATGTTATTCATATATACCATTCCTTTGTAAATTAGTTAAAACCTGTAGAAAACTTTCCGTTTTTCACTTTACCATTGATCCACAATTTTTTCCCGATTGGAGCATCAAAAGTTAATGTGTATCTAGATTCTGCTGGCTTAGATGCAGTTTCGTTTTTTCTAACGATCTTCAAAGAATCACTAGATACATGACCAGGAGGAATAACAAGGTAATCTTCATCATATACAGATTTGATTTGCCCCAAACCAGTTGATTTAACAACAGTTACATCATTATAGTACCAGTAATTCACAGTAGCTGCATACCAGTATACTTTAAAAGTTTTAGTTGTCCCTTTTGGAACTGTTGTTGCAAAAGGAGTAAATAGTTCAGAACGATCTGGAATTAAATTGTCGTCCTTATTGTCTACTACTTCGATACCCATTGTGCCAATTTCTTGTCCACTTTCATCCGTAACGACTTTTTCAACGCCTTCGTCATCAGATAGATTCACTTCTAGTTCATTTTGTTCAAAGGCATTTTCCATATCTTCAATACCTTGTTGGATTTCTTCTTCGGTATGTTTTGGTGCCGAAGGCGCCTCTTCTGCATGGCTTATTGTAGGAAACGCTAAAAGCAATCCTAACGCCATTGATGTAACTAATTTTTTCAACTTCATTTCCCCCTGTTTACCCTTACTCGAATTGAGTAGTTGAGCATATGTAATATTTTCCAACCGTAATAATTGTACCAGAATAATAACATTTTACAATAATTTTCCTAAATTATTTATAAAAAGTAAATGAATTGTCGGAAATAATCCATATTAAATCTCATATTGGTACGAAAAGAAACACATTTGTATAAGGTCAATTGATATATTTATATATAAATAGGTAAATGAAGCCTAGTATATGGAGTGATTTTTTTCTGTCTTTTATAGGAATATTAGTTCGTAATTAATGGATGTAAAGGAGGATTTATTCTGATGGGGACAATTCGTGATCGAGGGCTCGTTAAATGGCAAGCAGCATTAATTATGCCAGAACATAAAGCTCTAAATAAAAAAATACGTGAGGTTGATTATTTCTTAAATAAAAAACCTGTCCTTGATGAATACCAGGTTGAAGAGTTTGAAAACACATGGGGAACCAACAAGGTCAGCAACAGTCCGGCCAACTGGGACAACAAAATCAACTACAGTAATACTGTTAATGGTCAAACAAAGGCCTATTGGTAATTGGTAGTAGAAAAATAATGAAGAGATATGCTCATTGCATATCTCTTTTAATTAGGGGAAGATTGGTTTTATGAAAAAATACTACATAGTTGCATTATCTGTTTTGATATTGCTTGGGGTTTTTTACTGGTTTTATGCTTCATCTCCACCTAAAGAATTAAGATTAAACACGTCTAATAATGATGATATTGAAAAAGAAAGCAAAGAAACGAATGCAGCTGAGTATGGTTCGGTTGGGTATGGTTTGAAAGATTTGAATGGTAAACTTATCGATGAAGGAAGTGCACTTAATAGTAAAAACAATGAAGTGACAGTTGTTGCCTCAGTAGACAATGACATTGATGAGGACAGAAAGTATGCTTTACTTATTTTTGAAGATTATAAACAAGTAAATTTCAAAGCTGAAAATAAGGGGCAGGAAGTAAATAAATTTTTCTTTGATGCGAAACCTAACACCTCCAGAAACTTCAAAATTTCTGTTCCCATTCGTTCCGATTCCAGTGAATTGACTTTTGTAATCGTTCAAAAGCCAGAGTATAAATTGAAGGAGCTCGACCTAAATAGGGCAGGGATTTTAGAACAAGTTTTAAGTATGCGGTATTCCATCAACAAAGCTGACAGCGGGAAAGATGCAAAAAAAGTAATGCAAGTAAAACCTGATGCTATTGTAAAGGATGGATTCAATGAAAATATATCTATCACAAATAGTCAGGAAAAGTTGCAATCAATTATGACTGAAAAAGAAGGCAAGGAACTTAAGTTCTCTGCCGGAAATGAGACAAATGCTGAGATCAGATATGCAATCATAGCTTTAAAAGATTGGGAACAAGTGGCAGTTAGAGATAACACAGACGTCTTATATACCACTGTTCCACCAGAAACTAGACATCTTTTTGATTTTAATCTACCCGACGTTGAAGGAGAAAATAATTTCCAACTCATCGCCTTCCCATTTCCTTATGAAGTAAATGCTGATAATTATGAGAGTCAACAAACTTTTGGTTCCTTTAGAGTTGTGATTCAAGATAGAGAATAAGATTATCCACAGAGTTGATAGAATTAGAAAATTAAAGTAAATAGGAACTTATTCAATGCGCACGAAAACAATTATCCACCGTGTATAGCATCATTCATTAACAAAGAAGAATTTAGTATGGATAAAACAGTTAAATATACTGGATTAGCAGTCGTATACACATATACCGATGCGTATGTACAAGTTGCTATTAAAACTAAAACTGGTACATTTAATAAATACGTATTTTAAGGAGTGGAAGACATTGCACAGTATTAATATAGTAAATGGTATAATTGATATCATTATTCTTGTTGTAGTGGTATTTATTATTGTGAAGATCGTAAAAACAGTCAGTAGGAAATTAAAGAAGAAAAAGTAGATTGAAAGGTGAACTGAGAAGTTCGCCTTTTTTATTTATACGTTTTCAATAGTCTGAGCCCTTACTCATCTAGAGTAGGGGCTAAATTATAACAAATTAAATAAATTTAGCTTATTCCGTAAGTAAGAAGTTTGTTGTGAGGAATTGACTATCAGTGTACAGCAATACTCAGATGGTTTAAACAGGGTGGGGAGATATCCCCCAATTGTATAAGGTGGGGCATAATTTTTATATTTTTTCATTTGGATTTTTAATATATTGTATTAATGATGACAGTAATATAAAAATGGCAACGATACTAACTATTATATGTACAAGTATAAATTCTCTTGTTGGATAGTAATTGTCAAAATTAGAAAAAGACCAAAATAAAAGGCTAATTGATAAAAGTATTGTTCCAATGAGTACCTTCAAAGTAAGACCCTCCTTTAATTCAAAAATTTAAATTATAACTAATATAGCACGAAAAAACCGCTTATTTTCCTAATTTATGAAGATGCTTTTTACCGTTACACTGCCTTTATTCGTGTCTCCATCAATAGTAAGATAACGGGAAAATACTTCTCAACTAATGACATGATTCAAGGTTCAAGGCTTATCTTCTTTATTTTCAACAATAGTTCAAGTATCCTTAATTTGAATAGCAACTACTGTAAATGAGGGATAAGCCGTGAAGCAAATATATAGTGATGTCATACAATTTCGGGGTACACATTATGAGTTTGGATACATGCAAGGGGAGGAATTAAAAGATTCACTAACGGTAAAGAACCGT
The DNA here is from genome assembly GCF_057586375.1 of Peribacillus sp. SRI_006. Lineage (NCBI taxonomy): Bacteria > Bacillati > Bacillota > Bacilli > Caryophanales > Bacillaceae > Peribacillus > Peribacillus sp. SRI_006. Next base: position 290,567 of record NZ_JBYCZT010000003.1, read on the forward strand.
GAAGATCAATGGAAGATCAGGCAGCCGAGGTTTACGGTTGAAGAAGAAGAGGTCAAGAGAGCCATTACACAATTCGCCCCTGGAGTTTGGGAAGAATTACTCGGATTGCAAGAAGCGTTGAAATGGTCAATGGACCGCGTGCTGCAAGAGTTCGGTGGATACCGATTGGATTATGTCCGGTCGGGCTGTTCAATCATGACAGGCAATGATTATCTCATTCGCAATTATGATTACCACCCGAAGACTTATGAAGGACGCTATGTCTTATTCCAGCCAACCGATCAAGGGTATTCAAGTATCGGCCCTAGTCAGCGAGGGACTGGCCGGATGGATGGAATGAACGAAAAAGGGTTGGTGATAGGCTATAACTTCATGAATCGCAAGAACCCTGGTGATGGTTTCATCTGCTGCATGATTGGCAGACTGATTGTTGAATCTTGTGCGGACGTTCAGGAAGCGGTGGCGATGCTGAAGGAAATCCCGCATCGTCATTCTTTCACTTACGTCGTCTATGATAAAAGCGGAAGTACCTATATTGTGGAGACCTCCCCAAGAAATGTAGAGGTGCGCACGTCAAATGCCTGTACCAATCACTTTGAAATCATGAAAAATGAAAACCGTAACCATCTTATCGATTCGAAACGCCGATTGGAGATCATCCAAGATCATGAGGGGAAACTTTCTTCAGCCTACGATGCTTATCGGTTGTTTAATGATACCAATCAAGGTGTCTTTTCGGATTTATACAGCAGCTGGGCGGGAACGATTCATACATCCGCTTATTTACCTAAAGAGATGAAAGCTTGGATTGCCTTGGGAGGGAACCAAGAGCCAACTTCCATAGATTTTGCGAAATGGCTCGAAGGGAAAGATGTTGATTTAGAACGAATCAAAGGTGTAATTGATACGGATATTCCCTTCGTGCACATGGATGAGGGAGCGAATTGGTTTCGGAATTGAGCGTCTTAGGAAAACCATAATTAGGATGTTGGAATAACCACGCGTTTTATTAATGAAGTACATTTAAATGGCCAAGGAATCAGTTGGTGAATAATTGTATAGGGGGAGCATTTAATGGATGCTAATGAAAGATTGAAAGGGTCAAGAACTGTTCAACGGTCAATTAATATAATGAACTGTTTCACTTTAGAAGAGTCAGAATTATCCTTAACGGAAATCTCGAATAAGATAAATTTGGCGAAATCAACAACTTCCAGACTATTAGAAACACTAGTACAAAACGGTCTTCTGCAAAAAAACTTCTCCAATTCAAAGTATCATTTTGGCTATAAAATGTATCAGTTTGGTCGTATTGCGGAAAATACCATTTCTTTTGAAATAATGGAACTTGCAAAACCGTTTATGAAGAAGCTAAGAAATGAAATTGGAGAATCAGTGAGTTTATATATGCTTGAAAATAAAGAACGAAGGTGTATTGCACGATACGGCAGTAATCAATCTATTCGTCATGTAGTAAGTATCGGAGAGGCACTTCCATTGGAGAAGGGTTCAGGCGGGAAAGCATTATTGGCTTTTCAGTCTCCGGCGTTTGTTGAATCAATTCTAAAAAACCTAGATTCCGAAGCATTACGATTCAGTCTATCAAACGAATTGCCAATCATTCAAAAAGAATCTATTGCTATCAGTTTAGACGAAAGAGGAGCCGGAGTTAATTCAGTCGCATCACCTATTTTCGGGCTGGATCAAGAAGTGAATTTTTGTCTGTGCGTTTCTGGTCCAAGTACAAGATTTACTCAAGTATTAATGGATTCAATAAAAAATGAAGTGAAAATGAATGCTTTAAGGATTTCGGAAAGTTTTAATGACCCAAAAGAATAGCCACATTTTGACAAGATTTTACAGCGCCTTTTTACTGGGTGCTTTTTTTATTTTAATTATAAAAAACAGAATTTTTCAACTTTTATAGTGACAGATAAAAGTGGCTTTGTTATAATTCATTCATAAAGTTCCGTTTAATGAAATTTTATATTCCACTAGATGGAACAAAGAAAGTATGGCGATTTATATAAATGTTCTCATTTCAATTTTTTTTAGCAAAAATACCAGACTCATAACTTCAAGGAGGAAGTAAATAATTATGGATAATCCAACAAATGGACCTTTGACTGGAATTCGTGTTATCGATGCATCGACTGTGATTGCTGCTCCGTTTGCAGCTACCTTATTAGCGGACTTGGGAGCTGAAGTGTTAAAAGTGGAACTTCCGGATAAAGGGGATCCTTTAAGGGGCCTTGGACCATGGAAGGGTTCCGAACCATTGAGGTGGCCGGGTCTTGCACGTAATAAGCAGTCTATAACTTTGGATATTCGCACTACTGATGGGAGGGAGTTATTTAAAAAATTAATTAGCACCGCAGATGTGTTGATAGAAAATTTCAGGCCTGGAACAATGGAAAAATGGGGATTAGGCTATGAAGAGCTGAGGGAAGTGAATCCCCGTCTCATTATGACTAGGCAATCGGGTTACGGGCAAACGGGGCCATATGCAGAAAAGGCAGGGTTTGGAACGCCTAGTACCGCTTTTTCTGGATATACCTATTTACAAGGATTTCAAGACCGCCACCCAGTAAGTCCTTCATTTTCACTACTCGATTATATTTCAGGCATTTATATTGCTTTTGGAACTGTAAGCGCTCTCTTTCATCGTGAAACTTCTAACGCAGACAAAGGTCAAATCGTTGAGATGGGACTATATGAAGGAATGTTCAGGATGATGGATTTCCTAATTGCTGAACATGACCAGCTCGGTAAAGTACGTGAGAGAGCACCTATGCTTCATGGTCATTCAAGTCCTTCCGGTACTTACCAAACAAAAGACGGACATTGGGTTGTTATGGTATGCAGTACACAAAAAACATGGGAACGTCTGGCTCAAGCTATGGGGCGTTCGGATTTGATAGAAAATCCTGATTATCTAACAAATAAAGAACGAATGAATAACGATAGCTTACTTCAAGAACTTGTTATGTCCTTTATGAATTCTCTTAATAAACAAGAACTTGTGAAGAAAATGGATGAGTTTGGTGTTCCCATTTCACCTATATTGAACATAAAAGATATTTTTGAAGACCCTCATTATCAAGCAAGGGAAAATATTTTGGAAGTTGATCATCCCCGGTTAGGAAAAATTAAAGTTCCCGGTATTGTTCCGAAGTTTTCAGAAACACCGGGGCGTATCCGTCATCGTGCACCAGAGCTGGGAGAGCATAACAAACAGATTTATGGCGAAGAACTTGGTTTATCTGAAGAGGCATTAACGAATCTAAAAGCCAAAGGGGTCATCTAACATGAAAAATGAACAAATGATCGTACCTAATAAAGTGAATATATGGGAAGTTCTCCCGCGAGATGGTTTTCAAATGGAAGATAGATGGATACCTACAGAAGAAAAGATTCGCATAATCCGTGGTCTGGCAAGTACAGGGATCAAACACATTGAAGTTACGTCTTTTGTACATCCTCGAGCAATACCTCAATTAAAAGATGCTGAAGAGGTGGTAAAGGGGGTTCAGGACTTGGATGGAGTAAAATTCCGAGCGCTGGTTCCAAACTTGCGTGGCGCGGAACGTGCAATTAATGCGGGAATGAAAAAAATAAAGATATTACTATCGGCAACAGATTCACATAGCCTATCCAATTCCAACTGTATAGTTAAAGAAGCACAAATGGATCACCTGCCAATAGTGGAACTAGCTGGAAAATATGGTGTAGAAGTGGGAGGCTCAATTGCGGTAGCATTTGGCTGTCCATTTGAAGGGACGGTACCTCTGGAAAAGATAGTATCCATTCTTGAAGGATACAAGGCTATGGGCGTAAACGAAGTTTCTTTGGCAGATACGGCTGGAATGGGAAACCCAAAGCAAGTATCCGAAATGTTAAGGATCATTAGAGGATTATTCCCAAGTTTCAAGTTCACTTTACATTTGCACAATACAAGGGGAATGGCATTTGCAAATGCGGTAGCTGCCTTGCAGCAAGGGGTCACTGATTTTGATAGTTCCACGACCGGGTTGGGTGGATGCCCCTATGCACCTAATGCTGCTGGAAATATCCCCACAGAAGATATAGTACATGGCTTTCATGAAATGGGAATTCAGACTGACATTAATCTTGTCTCATTACTCGATATCGCCAGTAGTATCAAAAGTACAATTGGGCACGATGGTGGAAGCTATATTCTAAAGGCAGGGCCGAACAACAGGCTGCATTCTAAACCCAAAGGTCAAAAAAAGCTAGGTTGATAACTAAAAGGGATTCAGGTGAATCCCTTAAAAGTAATTCTGAATGAAAACGGATACAAAATAAGGGGGGTATATATGTTATCCATTTTAGGATTCATGATGATTGTTGTTTTTATGTATTTAATTATGAGTAAGAGATTAAGTGCCCTTAATGCCCTGATTATCATTCCTGTAATTTTTGCTCTGATAGGCGGATTCACGGATTTAGGACCTATGATGATGAGTGGAATCGAAACAATAGCACCAACTGCAATCATGGTGATATTTGCCATTTTATATTTTGGGATACTAATAGACGCAGGCATGTTTGATCCTTTGGTCACAAGAATGGTGAAGATATCAAAAGGGGATCCATTAAAGATTTCCGTTACTACTGCAGTATTGTCTTTATTGGTAGGCTTGGACGGGGATGGAACGATTACTTATCTTATTGTCGTGACAGCATTATTACCATTATACGAGAAGTTAGGGATGAACAAGTTAATATTGGCTTGTCTCCCAGCAATGTCGATGGGAATCATGAATGTTCTTCCTTGGGGAGGACCAACTGCAAGGGTAATGTCCATCTTTGGATACGACGCCATGGAACTCCTAGGACCAATTATCCCATCTATAATTGCTGGGGCATTATATATCATTGGACTAGGCGTGTTTTTTGGTTTAAGAGAACGGAAAAGATTAGGTGTATATGGTCATTATACAGAAACCGAAGATGAAATAGCCGTATCATTTGAGGGCACTTCCGACCTATCATTAAAAAGGCCTAAGTTGTATTGGTTCAACATCGTTCTTACACTATTATTGATTTTTGCCCTAGTTAAAGCCATTTTGCCATTACCCGCTCTATTTATGATTGCATTTGTCATAGTCATGGTTGTAAACTACCCGAATTTAAAAGAGCAACAGAGAAGAGTCGAAGCGCATGCAGGAAACATTCTAACTGTCACTTCCCTGATCTTTGCTGCAGGTATTTTCGCAGGGATTTTAGAGGGAACAGAAATGGTTGATGCCATGGCTTCAACATTAGTGCATATCATACCTGACTTCCTAGGTCCACAATTGCCTGTAATTGTGGGACTGACCAGTATGCCATTTACGTTTGTAATGGCAAATGACCCTTATTATTTCGGTATTATTCCAATCATTGCTGAAACTGCTTCGGGGTTCGGTATCGATAAACTGGAGATAGCACAAGCCTCTCTATTAGGACAGCCATTACATTTATTAAGTCCATTGGTCGGGTCGGTATACGTATTGATTGGACTTGTCGGCATAGAGTTTAGGGAGCATATAAAATTTTCACTAAAATACGCTGTCGGAACAGCATTGGTTATGATAATTACAGCTATCCTTTTCGGTGCATTATCAATTTAGCCATATTATCCATGCAGAATTGAAACGATCAATAAAAAATAAAAAGAGGTGTTTTCAATTGAATAGATTAAAACCAAAGCCTCCTTTAATATCCAAGTCCATCATTGAGAGAGCGAAAAAATTAAATACGACCCTTATAGCAGATGCTTTGCATGATTCTAATACTGGTGTAATGGATTATAAGATAAAGCCTGTGTCATCCGGAATGAAAGTGATAGCAACAGCCATGACAGTTGATATGAGGGCGGGAGATAATTTAATTCTTCATCAAGCCATCTATGGTGGAAGTGAAGGCTATGTGTTAATTGCGGATGGGAAAGGTCACAAAGAAAAAGCCTACCTAGGAGAGTTAATGGCTGGAGCTGCGCACGCAGTAGGACTTGAGGGGATTATCATAGACGGGTTTGTTCGTGACAAAGAGGCTCTTTGTGAATTGGGATTTCCGATTTTTGCAAAGGGATTCACGCCAAAGGGACCGTGTAAAGAGCGACCGGGAGAAGTTAATACGACGATCACATGTGGCGGTGTGACTGTTCACCCTGGTGATTTAGTCATAGGAGATGAGGATGGGGTAGTAGTTGTTTCACAGATTAAAATTGAAGATGTATTTTCCAAAGCGGAGAAAAAGTTAGCTTATGAACAAAAGCGTCTCGAAGAAATAGCGGAATATGGAAGTGAACGTAAAAAAGGTGTTACGACAGGAAATATTGAACCTTCCTGGTTAAAAAATAAAATAGGGAATTTCAATATGTGACGTAATAAGCTATTGTGCTAACTTCCGCTCCTTGGTAGGCGGTCATTGGAAAAAGAGTCACTTTTTAAATTCAGGCCCAATCCTTTGATTGGGCTTCTTTTGTTGTTCTACTTTTAGGAAAACCTGGTACTATTTATTAGTGGGTGTCACCGTAATATTATATGATAGAGTAACGGGCTTTGGATTGGGACAGGAAGCTGGATTTGTATGCCATACTTGTACAATAAGGGGATGAGAGAATGTTTTCGACAGCTATTGGATGGTTTCGGTTTATTACAATAATTGAGGGAATCTCATATGTTTTATTGCTTGCCATTGGTATGCCCATTAAGTACATATTGGATATTGGGGAAGCAACACTCATTTTAGGCAGCATCCATGGTTTCCTGTTTGTCGTGTTTGGGCTTTTATTACTTTATGTGAGCATCATATCAAAATGGTCCTTTTTAAAAATGGCGATGATTTTCATCGTTTCATTCATTCCATTTGGTAATTTTGTTATCGACCGCAGGCTTCTGAAGCAAAGTTAAATACTTTTACTTTAACGTCTTCCATAAGTGGAAGGCGTTTTTTTGATGGATTTAAGCTTGCTGTAAGGTTGGCACAAAGATGCTGTAAGAATGAGCATGTAAGATAAATGTATCAACAATACTGAAGAGGTGAAACAAATGGAACCATTATTAAAAGTGGAAAATATAAAAAAAACATATGGTAAATCAAGCGCTGCCTATACGGCGTTGGAAAATATATCTTTTGACATTCATGCAGGGGAGTTTGTAGGAATCATGGGACCTTCTGGAGCGGGGAAATCGACATTGCTCAATATGTTGGCAACTATCGACTCGCCGACTGAGGGGAAAATTTATATGAATGATACGAGCATTCACGATATGAAAGGGGCGGACTTAACGGATTTCAGACGTGAAAATCTGGGTTTCATCTTCCAGGACTACAATTTGCTAGACTCATTGACTGTGAAGGAAAATATATTATTGCCACTGGCGATTGCGAAAATTCCAGCGAAAGAAATTACTGCATTGGTGAATCGTATTGCTAAAGTATTTGGGATTGAAGATTTATTAGCTAAATATCCATACCAAATCTCCGGTGGGCAAAAGCAAAGAACAGCTGCAGCCAGAGCGCTTGTGACAGAGCCGGCATTGATCCTGGCAGATGAGCCAACAGGTGCACTTGATTCAAAATCTGCAACAGGTCTGCTGGAAAGCTTAAGTGAACTAAATGAAAATAATAATTCCACCATCATGTTGGTGACACATGATGCATATGCCGCAAGCTTCTGCCGGCGGATCATTTTCATCAAGGATGGTACACTTTCAACAGAAATTTATCGTCGTGGCCAATCACGTAAAGCTTTCTTCCAAGAAATCATGGATGTCCTTGCAACAATTGGAGGTGAGGTAGATGACGTTATTTAGTCTGGCGAGAAAAAATATTGCCCGGAACCTTTCCCAATATTTTTTATATATCGCATCCATGGTATTTAGCATTATCATCTACTTCACATTTGTAACATTGAAGTATAGTGATGCAGTTGCAGAACAAACGGCTTCATCACAGAAATTAGGTTCATTAATGAGTGGTGCGGCCGTCATCCTGATTTTTTTCGTTGCCATTTTTATTGCCTATTCCAATTCATTTTTCATGAAAAAGCGTAAAAAAGAAGTGGCATTATATGCATTGCTTGGCGTACGTAATCGCCAGATTGGCTTTATGCTCTTCTTTGAAAATCTATTGCTAGGCTTGGTTTCATTAGTTGTAGGGATTTTACTTGGATTTCTATGTTCAAAAGGGTTCATGACGATCTTGATCTATTTAATGGGCTATGATGTCATCGCACCTTTTACATTTTCAGGATCTGCAGCTTTGAACACCTCTATCGTATTTCTTATTATTTTCTTGGTGACATCATTCCAGGGCTATCGTTTAATATACCAATTTAAACTAATTGATCTTTTCCATGCATCGAAAAAGGGGGAAGCGGCTCCGAAGCCATCTATGATTGTAGCCTTTCTGGGAATTTTCCTGATTGTCATCGGATATTGGTTGGCGATGCAAGATCTTTTTACTTCTAAAGTGTGGGAAAAGATTGGCTTTTTGATGACGGCACTCATTATTTTGACAACTGTTATTGCCGGTACATTTTTATTGTTTCATAGCGTGACAGGCTTTGTGTTAGCCGTGATCAAGAAAAATGAAAAATGGCTATGGAAAGGCCTGCATCTGATGACGGTCTCGCAATTGCTTTATCGCATTCGGGGGAATGCAAGGACATTGACCGTAATTGCGGTGTTAAGTGCTACAACGGTAACGGCTGGAGGTGCGGTTTATGGTCTTTATTACAACGCGAATGACCAAGTTATGACCGTTGATCCGAATACCTTCATGTATCAGCAAACGGATGCAAAAAGCGATCATCAAGTCACCGCCATATTGCCAGATACAAAGTATGATGAAAATGTTGAAGCACTATCTATCACATTTAATACGAAAGAACTTAGCGAGGAATCAGCATTCGATAACTCGGATAAAAGGATTTACACGGTAATCGATGAAAGAACATATAACAAATTGGCAGATGTACAAGGTAAGGAAGCATTGCATGTGAATCATGGCAAAGCAGTCATTTTAGATATTGGATATGACAAAAGATTCTCACCTGAATACAAGGACAAGACGATAAGGACAGAAGACAACACGGCGATAACATTCCAAAGCTTTAAAACACAAACGGTTTTAAATGCCAAAACAGCAGGCATTGCAGTGGTTGTATCGAATGATCAATTTAAATCATTGCAAAAAGAAGGGGAAGCCCTGAACTATCGTGCTATCGGTGTTGATCAAGCTTCCGTGGATTTATCTGAAAAAGTATCAAAACAAATACCTGAAGAAGCTCTATTTTCCAGTGCGCCTCAAGATTTTCAAGCAAGCATTGAAAGTGTAGGATCATTGCTCTTTATCGGCAGTTTTCTTGGTCTGGTTTTTTTAGCGGCAACAGGCAGTATCATTTACTTTAAAGTTCTAACGGAAGCTGAAGAAGATAAATCACAATACAATATGCTTCATAAAATGGGCGTTAACGCAAAAGAAATGCGGAAATCCATTGCATCCCAAGTGTTTGTAATCTTTTTCGTCCCGCTGGCAGTCGGGCTATTGCACAGTGCGGTTGCGTTAAAAGCCTTCTCGGGTTTATTGATGATGAATCTGGCAAAACCTGTATTGATCTGGATGATCGCTTATACGATTATTTACGGTCTGTATTATATCTTAACGGTAGCTTCTTATAATCGTATTATCACACAAAATAATAAAACAGAAGGATGATCTAAATGAAGAAATTTTTTATGGCAGTTGGCATATTGTTCATACTTGGAGCGGCAGGAGTATTAGCACTTACTAAAATTGACTTTAATCGCATGAATACCGATAATTATTATTTGCAAATTACAGAGGATGGGGTGCAGCATGAAACCAAACTGGATGATGGTTCAGTGATGACTTCCTATTCTTATAAGCTTGACGCCAAAAATGCAGATGGTGAAACGATACCGCTTGAATTCACGGCACAAAAAAATCTTCGAAAAGATGCTTACTTAAAGATGTACGTGAAAAATGGTGATGAAGTTTCGTCATATGATGAAGTGAAATTTGAGGATATTCCAAAAAAGGCACAACCAAAATAAATAGGAAAGAAGGGCTGTCTGTTATGGACAGCCCTTTCTCTGTAGGAAAAATAAATTATATAAGTATCGTGATGGTTGTTCCCTTATTTTCAATGCTAGTCAAATCCAGTTTACCTTTATGAGCCAGGATAATGTCCCTTGCAATGGCCATTCCTAAGCCGGTACCATGTTTACTGGCAGTATTCGTACCTCGATAGTACCGTTCAAAAACCTGATCCAAATCTTTGGAGGGAATTCCGCGGCCATTATCGGCAATGGTAATCTGGGTATGATGTTCTGATTGTAGATGAATATCATCAACTTGTATTTTCACGACGACATTTTCATCATTATGTACGAGCGCATTGTAGATAAAGTTAAAAATTGCCCGTTTCAGTAAATTTTTATCGACTTTATGCATTGCTTTATCCACATTTGCCTCAAATTCGACCTGTCGATCACCATATTGTGAATCATTTAAGAGCTCTATCGTCATTTCTCTTATAAACCCAACGATATCAACATCTTCAAATTGCAAAGGAAGTCGTTGGTTGCGTAAACGCATCGTTAAATTGAGATCATCCAACAGATTTTTCATATATACGGACTGTCTATTAATAATGGATGTAAACTCATACAATTCTTGTGGTGTTAATTCAGTGGCATTGTCTTTCATCAATTCTGTATAACCATGGATGGATGCAAGTGGTGTCTTCATGTCATGAGAAACATTGCTAATCCATTCCTCACGCATTTGGTCGAGTTGATCACGTTCTTTTTCATACTGATCTAACTTTACCGATAGTTCATTCATATTGTGAAATACATCTTCATAGACGCCTTTTGGTATACTCATCTTTTTAAAACGTCTTTCACGAAGCTGCTGAATTCCCTCTATTAAAGTGTTAAGTGGTGTCGTTAATCTTTTACCAAATAATAGTCCAATGACTAGGGCAATAATGATATCCACCGTTAAAAAAAGTAAAAGTATGATGTTGAAGTACTTTAAAATGTGAACATAATTATAGGACAGTACATATCGGCCTATTCCTCGATCTTTAACCCCTACAAAATAGCTGAAATCATGAGCTTCGCCGGCAAAAACAGTCGTCTCTGCATCAATTTCTTTATACTTATACATTTGGACGATTTCAATTGGAGAATATACGGTTTGCAATTTTTGAGGTGTGTAATAGGCTGCTACTTGTTCACCCTTATCATTCAAAAATTGTATCCATGCGTTCGTGTTCCGCAGTTTTTCCAGTCCTTCTTCATTTACCTTTGGTTTGTCATCTATTAGTTCAACATATTGTGAAAAAGATCGGCTAAAGTTTTCCGCAGATTCCTCTTCCGTGTCGAAATGAACAAAGAGTAAGCATAAAAGTAAAATTGTATTTACGATTCCTACGATTACAACAATTGTCACAACGGATCCTAAAAAGCGCCGTGTCAATTTCCACTTCATCTTGTTTCACCCTTGGTCTGTAATTTATAACCAAGCCCTTTAACGGTTATTAGAAAAGATGGCTTTGAAGGATCTGCTTCGATTTTTTCGCGTAAACGGCGAATATGGACCATCACTGTATTATCAGAGCCAAAGAAATCATCGCCCCACACATGTTCAAACAAAGTTTCCTTGCTCAAGATCTGATTCGGATGATGCATAAAACAGCTCATCAGACCGATTTCTTTAGCTGTCAGCTCAAGGGTTTTGCCATCCTTTTTCACTTCATTTTCATTTGAACTAAGCTCAAATGGACCAATTTGCAATCTTTTCGGTGAGGTTTTTTCCTCTGTATAGCCCGCCCGCCTAAGCTGCGCCTTTACTCGATAGGCAACTTCTTTCGGACTGAATGGTTTGGTAATATAATCATCCCCGCCAATCGCCAACCCCAAAAGCTTATCAATTTCCTCATCCTTTGCCGACAAAAATAAAATCGGCACATTCGACACTTCACGAATTTGCTTGCATAAGTCATAGCCTTCACCATCTGGCAGCATGATATCCAGCAAGACTAGTGATGGATCGAACTTCTGAAACTTTGCCCACCCATCCGCAATCGTCCCCGCCGTAATAATATTGGGGATACCTTCTTTATGTAAAACTGTCTCCATGAGACGTGCCAAATCTTCTTCATCGTCAATAATTAAAATCCACTGATCATTAGACATTCTTCTACCTCCCAAACATCAATCATACCCTACAGTATAGAGTACCCCTTAAGAAAAAATAAGGGGAGGAAAAGATTTTTAACGAACTCATGCCATTGATTTCACGAAACACAGTGAAAATAACGAAGTGCCATTACAGGAGAAATGCCTGTAGAGTTGAGGATATTTATGCCTGGTTCTTATTTATTTAAGGGAGTTTCCGAAAGAAGGTCGTGCTTCATACTGATTTGGTAAAGGTTGTATGATAAACTGTTTAAAGAATTGCTAGGAAGATTATGCTAAGTAATGGGATTTTCGGAATTCGTTCCAATGTACGTAGCGAATGTGGAAGAATAAAAGGAGAAATATATAATGGAAACAAAAAAGGTGTTACCCGTACTTTTTTTAGTGATGTTTTTAGTCATGGTCGGATTTGGGATCATCATTCCCGTCATTCCGTTCCTTGCTGAAAAGGTTGGTGGCAGTCCTACAGAGCTAGGCCTTTTAATGGCTGTTTATTCACTGATGCAATTATTTTTTGCCCCGATATGGGGACGTATATCTGACCGGATAGGGCGTAAGCCTGTCATGATTATCGGGATTGCTGGACTGGCCCTTTCGTTTTTCATCCAGGCTTCGGCAGATTCCTTATGGGTATTATTTGCAGCCAGAATCATTGGCGGGATTTTGTCATCGGCAAACATGCCAACCGCAATGGCTTATGTGGCTGACATCACGACGCCGGAAGATCGGGGAAAAGGGATGGGAATCATCGGGGCCGCCACAGGGCTTGGATTCATCTTTGGACCGGCGATTGGCGGGGTATTCTCCAAATCAAGTTTGAACTTGCCGTTTTACATTGCTGGAATATCCTCTTTGATTACTTTATTCTTAGTGATTGCAATACTGAAGGAATCACATACAGTAGAGAAGAGGGCCCAACAGTCAAAAAATAAAGAGTCCATGTGGAAAGCCTTTAGAGGGCCTCTTAAAACCATGTTCTTTTTGCAAATGATCGTCACCCTTTCAATGGCAGGACTAGAAACGACTTTCGCCTATTTTGCAGCCAAAAAGGCTGATATAAGTCTTGTGCAATTAGGCTATATCTTTATGATCATGGGGTTTGGAAGTGCGATCGTTCAAGGTGGATTAGTGGGCAGGATGACAAAGAAATATGGGGAAGGCGCGGTCATACGAATGGGAATCATCGTCTCGGGAGTCGGTTTCATTCTCATCTTGTTTTCTTCCGGGTTCTGGACATCGGCGGTCTTCCTGACGATTTTCGGAGTGGGTAATGGGTTCATCCGGCCTGCCATTTCAGCCCTCCTTACCAAAAGTTCCATGTCGGGCCATGGCAGTGTCACGGGATTGCTATCTTCCTTCGACTCGTTCGGCAGGATTGCCGGTCCTCCGATTGGCGGTTGGTTATTTTCGATTTCGATTGATTTACCATTTATATCGGGTGCCATCCTTTCCGTTTTTGCTTTGATTCTTTTTCAGTTATACCATGCACGGACACAGACTAAACAGGTCCAAGCATCTCATTGATATAATGATGGGCAAAACCCCCCATTTCTAAAAGTGGGGGGTTTTGCGAGCGGTGCTTGAATAGCACCGTTTTTTTATTGAATCATATTGAGGAATTTTCGTGTGCGCGCTTCTTTAGGGTTTGTGAAAATCTGCTCGGGTGTTCCCCGCTCCATTATTTTTCCTTCATCCATGAAAATGACTTCATCGGCGACTTCGCGGGCGAAACGCATTTCATGGGTTACCACGATCATTGTCATGCCTTCATCTTTCGCCAGGTCTTTCATGACCTGCAGGACGTCTCCCACTAGTTCGGGATCCAAAGCGGAAGTGGGTTCATCGAATAGCATCACCTTAGGCTCCATGGCCAGGGCCCTTGCAATTCCGACCCGTTGCTGCTGACCGCCGGACAATTGAAACGGATAAAAATCGATTTTTTCCCCTAAGCCCACCTTTGTAAGCAGGGCAGCCGCCGTTTCTTTCGCTTGATGTTTGGCTATGTTTTTTACAATGATGGGGCCTTCCATTACATTTTCCAAAGCTGTTTTGTGGGGGAAGAGGTTATAGCTTTGGAAAACCATCCCTGTCAAACTGCGAAAAGATGTAATCGAATTTTTTCTAACGGGTTTTTTGAAGTCCATTACCGTTTCATTGATTTCAATCGTCCCGTCCGTGGGCACCTCAAGGAGATTCAAACACCGAAGAAAGGTTGTTTTACCTGAACCGGAAGGACCGATCAATACAATGACTTTGCCTTGCTCCACTTCCAAATCGATGCCCTTTAATACTTCAAGGTCACCAAACGATTTATGAAGATTCTTAATGTTGATCATTTTAAAATCTCCTTTAACTACTGCGGTTCTTATTTTGCTACATAACGATTAAGTCTCTCCTCTAAACTTCCTTGAATGAAAGATAGAATCGTACACAAAATCCAATATAAAGCAGCTGCTTCCATGTAAAGTAGTAAAAATTCATAGTTTTTTGCAGCGATTTCCTGGGCTTTACGGAATAATTCCGTTACAAGAATGAGTGACGCAAGCGATGTATCTTTTAAAAGGCTAATGAACGTGTTGGATAATGGGGGAACGGATACCCGTGCTGCTTGCGGCAAGACGATCCGCTTTAAAGCTTGGGTATATGACATCCCGATCGAATAGCCCGCTTCCCATTGCCCTTTTGGTATCGATAAAATGGCCGCTCGTATAATTTCCGAGGCGTATGCTCCAACACTTAGTGAGAATCCGATTATAGCCGATATGAAAGGATCGATGGTTACACCTAAATTTGGAAGTCCATAGAAAATGATAAATAATTGCACAAGTAATGGTGTCCCGCGGATGATCGACACATATACTCGCGCAATTATTTGAAGAATCCTCATGGAAGATAATCTAGCCAATGCTGTGAGTACAGCAAGAATAAGGCCGAGAACAAATGAAATTAGTGTTAGTGGAATCGTATATTGAATAGCTCCCTCTATCATTGGATAGAGGGAGGTTTGAGCGATGGAAACAAGCTGGTTCATACGCTCGGGGTCGGTGAAAATATTACTTAGGAGAAACATCTTCACCAAACCATTTATCCGAGATTTTCGCGTACGTGCCGTCGTCTTTCATTGCTTTAAGTGCTTTGTTTACTTCTTCCACTAATTTGCCGCTGTCTTTTCTGAACATTAAACCACTTGCAACTCCGGTTTCTTCCTCATCAGCCACTTTGATAGGTGCATCCGGGTGTTGCTTTTTATAATCAAGGTAAGATAATTTGTCATTGATCGTCGCATCTACACGTTTAGAACCAATAAGCTGTACGGATTGAGAAAATCCTTCAATGCCTGTAACTTCAGCACCATGAGATTTGGCTAGATCATTGTAATTACTCGTTAAAGATTGTGCAGAGGTCTTGCCTTTCAAATCATCGAAGGATTTAATATCCGAATTATCTTTGTGTACAAGCAATACGGCCCCTGATTGAATATATGGGTCAGAGAAATCATATTTCTTTTGACGGTCTTCATCGATGCCCACTTGGTTTGCGATCATATCAAAACGTTTAGCATCCAAGCCTGCAAACATGCCGTCCCATTGTGTTTCCTTGAATTCAGCTTTCACTCCAAGGCGTTTTGCCACTTCTTTAGCAATTTCAACATCAAACCCCGTTAGTTTATCTGAATCATCGTGGAATGTGAAAGGAGGATATGTACCTTCAGTTCCAACAGTTAATACGCCATCTTTTTTGACTTTATCATAAAGACTTTCTTGTGATGAAGATTTATTGTCGGTATCGTTTGCCTCATTTTTGGTATTGGTACCACAAGCGGTTAGTACGACCGTGAAAGCTAACAATAGCGATAAAAGTGCAACCATTTTTTTCATTTGGGTAAACCTCCTAGTAATCTGATAGGGATTGATACTCTGTGATACTATACAAGAAAAGGAAAAAAGTCAATGAAAATAACTTACATCATTAGTGTTAATGAAACTTGGTGAATTATACGGATTTTCATGCAAGGAAGTGAAAAAAACGAAAGGGAAGGGAAGTGTACATTAAAATTCTAAGGGGTCAAAAAGCCCTCTTCCGCTAATTGGGAGAGGGGCTTTTTGAAGCCGTCCAGAACTATTGCAGTATTCTTTTTAACTTAGTGTTTACCATGATTATTTATCCTCTACGCTGACGAATATAGGGTTTGAATAAAACCAAAGGTCTTTATAGTTACGATTGTTTATTTCTGAAAAACGCGTTTCGTTATCCTCGATTTCAGTCTTTTTATCGATCAGCGGTTCACCGTCCATCGTTTCTCCAGAGACATTTTCCCCTAGATTCGTGCCGCGCAAACGGAAATATTGATCCTTCTCGGCTTTGACTTTGTAAGTGATGGCATGAAAACCATCGCGATCGGTTTTCCAGTCTTTACTTGTAAAGCGTTTAACCACTTTTGTCGTATCATTGGTGGCTTTATTATAAGCAGGTGTGCCAGGCTCTGCTTTCCCGGTTACTTCACCGGAAATCAGATCCACGTGATCTACCTTGACGGGGTCCCCGTTATTGTTCTTTTCGGGGCTCTTAAATCGGACGGTGATCTTGACCATCTGTCCTTCCTTCACTTTAAGGTCCCCGCCCATATCCACCGTATTGTTTCCGTTTTTAGCTTGGAATTCAAGGGCATCGATCAAATCACCAAAAACGGAGAAGGATTTTCCGGATCGCATGCCATCAAGGACAGATTTTATTGATGAGCCATTTACCCATGTATAATTCTTGGAATATTCTCCTGGCCAGTAACCGCTTGAGTATAGGCGGTTTTCACTGATTACAAAATGGGAGTCCGAATTGGAAAAATTCCAGAACTTGCGACCTTCCCCAAGTAGCGCATCCCATGCACCTCCTACCTTAGCAAGCATGTAATCGGACCCGCCATAGGTCCGGTTTTCCGGTGTTGTCAGATTTAAACCGCCTCTGTCCGGCTCCATCTGGTTACCTGGCATACCTTCAAATCCGAACATGACATCCGGGGCGATATTGTTGAAGTCGCGAAAATCAGATATGCTGTACACCCTCTTTCTTGATGGATGGTTCAATATGGCATAACTTGTATTCCTATAATTTTTTTCGAGCCATGCCAATGCCGTTCGGGCATCCTCGGATGTTTTATTGGCTCTTTGATCCTGTGACTTCCAAATGAGTACATCCTTAGGATCAAACATCTTTTCATCCTGGTTGGTGAACAGATATTCGAACTGATTGCCAGCTTTCAGACTTTTAGGCGAGCCCGGCTGATCTCCCAAAATGCCTATGCCGACATGCTCGTATGTGGGCATGTCCCATTCGAAGCCTGAAAAGATGACTTTATTTTTAAATTTGCCCTCTTTTTGCAGTTGTTTTATTTTTGGGGCTTGATATTGAATGATTCCCTGAGACAACGGTATCGGCCCTCCTGGAATCAAATTACCTTCATCATCCCTTGAAGACATCCTCAAGTGATCGGAAATTCCCATCCAATCCATGCCAAAATTATCAAATGCGTTATTCAGCAAGCTTTCAAGGCTCTGTGATCCCTCGGCATCATCGGACTGAGTGGTATGGGCATGATATTCCCCCTTCATCCATCTGCCTCCTGGATTTGTCTGATTGTCTTCTGCATCTTTTGCTGAAATCGCCGGAAGACCCTGAAAAAGGATGGCCAGGCTTAGAACCGATACTGTGAAAGTCCTGAACTTATTAATCATTTTACTGACACCCTCCATATATTGAAATAATATTGAACAAGCTAATTTTATTGTAAAAATATTAAGAATCCGTT
This sequence comes from Peribacillus sp. SRI_006, assembly GCF_057586375.1. NCBI lineage: Bacteria > Bacillati > Bacillota > Bacilli > Caryophanales > Bacillaceae > Peribacillus > Peribacillus sp. SRI_006. The sequence continues at coordinate 308,615 of NZ_JBYCZT010000003.1, forward strand.
TGGAGTGAGTATGGTTTATGTAAATGAATGAAATGATTGCTTCAATTATATGCTTTGGTGCAGTGACAGCGGTTGGAAGTTGAAGGGGAAGGGGGTAAGCAAAAAAAGGCTGTAGAGAAAATTTTCTTTCTCTACAGCCTGCGACACCTATTTTATCGTACATATTATTTAGCTTCGAGTAGATTGATATGATCTACAGTTTGATTTTCACCGACAATGAATTGCAGTTCATAATTCCCTGTCTTGTAAATGTAGTTGATTTCATTCGTACTGGAAATATGGCGAATTTCGTCAGCACTGCCGAGTTGATTTCCTAATACTTTAGGTGTGATGCTTCCTAGATTATGGTCCCGTTCCACATTTGTCCCGAAATATCGGATTTGTGAGATGGTCTTGTCAGCGTTATAGGCAAATGCAAAACCTGGATGCCCCATTTCTGCATGGTAATAGTCAAAAGTTTCATCTGTGTTACCTGGTTCTGGGGGAGAACCAAATGTCTCATATACTTCTTTTTGGGTGTTTTCATCAATTTTCAAACCCATGGCTGTATAAGGCATTTCACCTGAAAAAGCTTTGTTGTAGATTTCATGTAAGGTGGTAAGAGCGTGATCCTTAGCTATGGCAGAAGCGGAATCCATTGTGGATGCAGCCTCAACAGGTTCTGTTGAAAACGATGCACCTGCCCCTAAAAGAGAACCGGTCAGAATAAAGGCGCTGACCATTCTGGCCGCCGGTTTTTTTGATAACATTTCTTATCCCTCCTCTATCATTACTTTTCCACAATTTTCTTGCATGAAACATTTTCTTGAAGATAATTGGATTGTTTGATCATGGTGGAGCATCAGGGGATTTATAAGCTGCATCTGCGGCAACAGTTGATTTAAAGTAAACATATCAAGTTGATCTCTAGAATCATGCTTAGCAAGCATCCTCATCACCACAAGTTTAAATACTTCCATTAAAAACAATAAAGAGTGCCTGAAGCGAAAATCAACGTCCAAATCGTACAAGCAAAAAAAACTGCAGGCCATGCAGACCGGTCCCCGCAGCTTGTAGGCAGAAAACATATCTTTCATCAAATCAACCCTCAACTCCCGGGTATGGTTTCTAACTAAATGCTAATACAAAGTTGATTGGTGCGGAAGGTACGAGACTCCTGCGGGAAAAGCGTGTCTGGGGAACCCCGCAGGCTTAAGCCGAGGAGGCTCCCCGACCGCCCGCGGAAAGCGAGTGCCTGAAGCGGAAATCAACATCCAAATCGTACAAGCAAAAAAAACTGCAGTCCATGCAGACCGGTCCCCGCAGCTTGTAGGCGGAAAACATATCTTTCATCAAATGATGTTCTCAAACCAACCTTCAACTCCCGGGTATGTTTCTAACTAAATGCTAATACAAAGTTGATTGGTGCGGAAGGTACGAGAATCTGCGGGAAAAGCGTGTCTGGGGGAGACCCCGCAGGCTTAAGCCGGGGGCCCACCGCCCGCGGAAAGCGAGTGCTTGAAGCGGAAATCAACGTCCAAATCGTACAAGCAAAAAAAACTGCAGACAAACACGATTTTCATCGAGTTGCCTACAGTGTGGTGCTTCAGGATGATGAAACACCTTTGAAAATGATTTGATTAATCCCAAACGCTTATTCTAGGGACTCCAGCAGTTCTTAAATAGTCCAATAATTGACCAGTATGTACAGACTCATGATAAGCGATTCTTAGCAACATGTCTCCTAAATCCCTGATATATCCAACATCAGAGCGATCAATTTTAATAGTGGATAAGTCGTCTTCGCTGAAGGACATGATTGTTTCCAAAAAATCACGCCTGTATGGTTCAGTAAAGTTTAATTCCGCTTCCACGGAGATAAGCGGCTGTTTTTCATATGGTGATTCATAAACTGGTAAGCTGCCTTGATTTTTAATGGATAAATGATAATAATGCTCACTATCAAGGACATGTCTAACCATTTCTAAACAGCTCATTGCCTTGTCGTCCGGTTTCCAATGAAGTATGCCTTTAGGTATTGAAGTCCATAGTTTAATGTTTCTTCTTCTAACCTCTTCCAGATTTAAGATGATTAGTTCTATCGATTTCATTATATCTCCCCTTTTAGAAGGTATACACCCACTATACAGGAATGGGTTTATTTTGAAAATACAGAAAATTTAATAGAATTACCTTGAATATATGAAATGTTGTAGAAAAAAGAAGCATCGGAGAGTGAAGTAAGATTATAAGTAAGGTTGAAGAGACTACAGGGAAAATGCCTATGAATCCGTGTAGAATTTACAGGCTTTCCTTCCCTAGTTATTCATTGCATGGAGGAACAAGGAATTCCCGCTTATTTGTATTGGTATCAGGAATGAAATTCCAGTTAATAGGGGGGGGAACAGAATGTATTTTGATCGATCTTTCTTCTTATTTACGCTATATAAGCTTCAAGAGAACCTTCTTAAATCAGTGATTGAATTAGAATGTCATCATGATAAATAAAAATCGGTTTAAAACCAAGGGCTCTAAACTTTTGCAATGCCTCATGGTTATTTTTGTTCACGAAACCGGACACTACAAGGATTCCTTTATTTCTCACATATTCTACTAATTCGGGTAAAAGGGCTTGCAGAATTCCCTTTCCTCTATATTTTTTGTCAATGACTACATAATTAATATGAGCCACTTTATATAAATAAAGATTATAACAAATGAATCCCACTACTTTACCTTTATCATTACAAATCACAAGTACCTTGTGTGACTTTTGCAGAATTTCATTCACTTTATCGGAAGAAACTCGAAAATTTTTTACGGTGATATCCGTTAATTTCTTTATATCCTTTTTAGGTTTCCAGTCTCGAAAAAAATACATCATAACTTCTCCTTTATCTCTATTAGATATAACAGTTATTCACTAGACATATATAGCTGGTACATGTAAATACATAACACGGAATCCCTTTAGATCAGTCCAAAGGGATTCCATGTTAATCTCAAAAAAGCAACCTTCTAATTTTCAAATTCTTTGACAGAAGTGGGTTGCTTGATGGAAGTAGGTTCCTTAATTGAAGTACCTCTATTATTGTTTAATAAATTTTGTAAGACTCTTCTCAAGGCAGACCTAAGGCTGCTATTGCCAGTTCCGGAATTACCAGTTCCAGAATTAACAGCTCTTCTTAGCTTTTTGTTTGACACTGAAATCATCCCCTTTGTTTTATAAATTTCCACATTACTAATTTATGTGTAATTTTCCCTTTTGCTTGGACAAGTTCACCAATTATTGCACAGCGGCAGGAGTTGCTACCATTTAATGTAATAACATGGTGTGATATATGTGAATTACTTCACATATAAGGCGCTCGTTATTATTCATACTATTAACTCATAAACGAAAGTGGTTGGTTATATGCGAGATGGGGGAGTGATGACCCCATATAGGAATTTGGTTAAATTCGGACTGGGAGGCCATAAAGGATCAGGAAATCAGAAATTCAGTTGGATACATATAGAAGATTGTCCATTTTCTAAGAAAGAATCAGGAGCTGAGCGGGGTGTTCAACTGTTCATCGCTGCATCCAGTTACAAATCGTGAATTGATGGCTCATTTGAGAAAGCTCATGAATATTCGGATAGGACTCCCTGTCCAACTCCCATTCTTGAAATGGGGACTTTCTTTATGGGGACCGAAACGGAATTGATATTAAAAAGCTGGTGGGTCATACCTGAGAGATTGGAAAAGGCGGGGTATGCATTTAAATTCGATGATCTTGATGAGGCTCTCGAACAGATACGGATGAAGTCTTAAAATACTCGTGAAAGATTGCTATAATGATAGATAGAAAATCATTAATGGAGGGGAATCGCAGAATGAATATGACTCCATCTGAAAAAGTCGGAAGATTCACAACAGGAATATTTTCAGAGTTGGCGGCCCGCAAGCAGGATGCAATGAAACGGGGGCTGGATGTTATCGATTTGAGTGTAGGAAGTCCGGATTTACCCCCGCCTGATTTTGTAGTGGATACGCTTGTGAAGTATGCGCAGGATCTCAATTCTTACGGGTATACGTTAAAAGGTACGCCTGAATTCCATGAGGCAGTCCGGTATTTTTATCGGATGCGTTATGGAGTGGAGCTGGATGCAGAAAGGGAAGTCCTCCAACTGATGGGGTCACAGGATGGCCTTGCACACTTGGCAACGGCGATGATAAACCCTGGAGATTATGTGCTGGTGCCAGATCCGGGATATCCAATTTATGAAGCGAGTGTGGAACTTGCCGGCGGAATCATTCATCCGATGCCGCTTACTGCCGAAAATGGATTCCTGCCGCAGCTCAACGAAATTCCGGATGAAATACTGAAAAAGACGAAAATGATGATCATCAGTTATCCAGGAAATCCTGTCACGGCCCTTGCTGATGAGACTTTCTTTTCGGACGTTATATCGTTTGCGAAAAAGAATGAAATAATGGTGGTTCACGATTTTGCTTATTCGGAATTGATTTTTGATGATCATCCGCAAATTAGTTTTATGTCCATTCCTGGTGCCAAGGAAGTGGGGATTGAATTTAACTCACTTTCCAAAACTTTTAATATGGCCGGCTGTCGCATTGGGTATGCAGTGGGCAATCAAGAGGCGCTGAACATCCTGGGAACGCTGAAATCACACATCGATTATGGGGTTTTTTATCCTATTCAAAAAGCTGCCGAAATGGCGCTAACTTCCAATCTTTCGCTGCTATCCGAACAGGTTAAGGAATACCAGTCCCGACGTGATGCCTTGATTTCAGGTCTTGCGGAAGGGGGATGGCATGTACCGAAAACATCAGCTACGATGTTTATTTGGGCCCAAATTCCTGCTGGCTGGAAATCACGGGATTTTGCCTATGCATTGATTGAAAAAGCAGGGGTAACGGTCGTTCCAGGCGATGCTTTTGGGAAGCAGGGTGAAGGGTATGTCCGGATGGCCTTGGTCCAGCCGGCCGAGAGATTGACTGAAGCTGCCGAACGGATCGGAGTGTTTTTGCAGGAAAAAATGGAGTGTGAAAAATCTAGCATTTAATGTATTCAGATTTTAAGAACGTTCGATCACGAGCACACCGGGGAGTATATAGAGCTCGAGGAAGCTGTTACTTACTTGTTAAAGTGTGGCGCTCTCTAGTGTTTTTAAGAACTACTTTGAAGGTCCATCCTCTGATGGGCTTTTTTTATGTTTATGGGAAACTAGCGTGATAGATTATGAATGGAATTTCCGAACGTAAGAAGGACAAGCCGCATAAAATATAGCAGGTCCGCGACAATCTTCCATGAAGCGGACTTAATAGGATAGAGAGGGGGAAAAGCAATGATCAACTGGAAAGTGCGTCTTAAGAACCCTACGTTTATATTCACTGTACTCCTTCCTGGGCTTTTAATATTGGCGCAGATGGTTGCCGCGTTCATAAACAATTTCATTACTCCTATAGGCTTTACCATTACTGATGATGCATTGAACGGCGCTTTAGGCATCATTAACTTCATAGCGCTTACATTCTTTGGGGTCGGCGGTGTGGTCGATCATACAACTAAAGGTTTAAGTGACAGTGAAAATGCACGACAATACAAGGAACCTAAGTAATGGACACTATTCTTTCAGTTACTGAAAAGTAGAGTATACCAGATAGCACCGTATTAGCTAGACAACGGCGTTATCTGGTTATTTTTTTTTGCAGGGATGACGATCGCCGAAAATGATTTGGTCTAAAAACTGAAATGTAACATACATTTAAAATTGTGGTTCATTTTCAGTTTGGGGAGGAAAAAGGATGAGTTATCGTTTACCAGTTTCAAAATGGTTTGCAGCCATAGTTTTAGTAGGGGCATTATTGACGGCATTCATATTCAGTCCGGCTAATGCTTCAGCCTCTATCAATTATGGTGATGAAGTTGCCGCTTTGGCAAAGAAGCAGGTGGGAAGCAAATATAAATATGGGGGAACGACCCCTAAAGGGTTTGATGCTAGCGGTCTTACCCAATATGTATATAAAAATGCCGCCACAGAAATGAAGATTCCAAGAACGAGTGCGGACCAGTATAAAACCGGAAAGGCCGTGAAGCAAAAAGATTTGAAAGCGGGCGATTTGGTCTTCTATGCGACAGGTAAGAAAGGGCAGGTCTCTTTTGTAGGAATCTATTATGGAAATGGCACATTTGTCGGGACCACCACCAAAGGGGTCAAAGTGGTCAAAATGAGTGATGAATATTGGAAAGAAAAATATATAGGGGCAAAACGGGTCATTAAGTAACAATCTGAATTCACATGATAATAGTCCAGAAAACAAAAGAGCATCGAAAAACCGATGCTCTTTTTGCTAGTCATATCCGGGGGCCATTCATTCAATGATGATATCGGTTAAAACAACATGGCCATTACGAACTTTTACGACGGCCACTGAAGGATTGGCCAATGCTTCCTTCTCCATTTCCTTTGCCTTTTCTTCGGATGCGAAATAATTGTCCAGACCGTATCTGATCTGAATGGTTTTAGCATTTTGCAGGTCATAAGGGACTTCCAGTTCCCCTTTTAGGTACACGCCTTCGCTGGGTTTTTCTTTCGTTACGTAATCGACAACATATAGTCCATCCTTATTTTGTTTTAAACGTACATATACCTTTTTATAATCACCCATATTCCTTATATTGAACTCGGTTTTAATCGAGTCATCGACTTGCGACGGCTTTACTGATTCAATTTCGTATTTCAAAGCCACATAGCTTCCCCTAAACAAATCAGTCGGGTCGACCGGGGCTGTTTTGATTTTGATTACATCTCCTGTCATTGTTGTCCAGACCGGGGGAACTGCCAAGATTAACAAAATCAAGACTGGAATGGAAAATACGATGAGTGGCCGGAATGATGGATTACTCATTGAGTTCCCCTCCTTTTTTTCGTTGGTTTTCAAAGAAGAAGCCAAAACCGATGAGCATGATTCCACCGATGATGAATGTAAGCGATTTTGGCAGGAAGTCAAAGGAGTAGATGTAATATCTGAAAATCAGTGCACATATTATTACGATGCTGGTCAAACTGCCTTTTAGAATCAGATAAAGCAGAAAAACGAAATAAGCTATAGGAAACCAGATTGAGAAATCAAAGGTAAGGAAGAGTGCGGTTAAACCATGTAAGATATGCCCTTGTATGTGTGTGATGTTTTGTAATTTGGATCTTACCGGAATATAGGCAAGCACGATACCCAGTACAAACAAGATGGAAAGGACAATCGTATTCGAATTTTCAAACCCTAGTTTCGGCACGAATTCCATAAGAAATAAGGCAATTGTATTGATGGCTAAAGCGTTAATGAAAAAGGTCAGATAATTAGGGTAATCGAATTTCTTTAACAGAATGTATAAAGCCGGTAGAAACACAAGAATGGCAAGCGGATAAGATGTTTCATCAACGAATATACTTCCATTCAAATAAATGAAAAGCAGGAAAGATGTAAAAAGGAGGATGAAAACATCCTTCAAATAGTATCCAATGAATACCGTTCCAATCGCCCATAATAAAAAGGAATTGTTGAAATTGATGCTAATGTTAAACATCTGCTCGACTAGAAATATCCCTGCACCAAAGATCAGGATACCTGCATAATGCAGACTTCGTGACGTTTTGGGAAAGCGTGCCTGCACCTTCACGCCAGCAAAGTTCACTCCGATTAGGCATGCAATGATAAGCAGGAATTTAACCGCTTTACTTAAATAGATCCAGTTGCTGGCTACGAAGGTCAATACGCCTAAACCTAAAAGAAGTGCCCCAATGGATAATAGAATCGTGATGAAGTTCAAATTGCCTTTTACATCATAGGAACCTAACATCCTCACTTTCTCTTGCCGGGAGATGACTCCTTCCTTTTCAAGGTAATTAAATTCATGTTCAAGAAAATCGAATTGCTTCTTTGTTATTGCTTTGTTGGCCAAAGTAACTCCTCCTTCCACATTTTACTATTATACATCGTATTCTCTTGCGGCTTTGAATATAATGCTAATTTTCTTCTACCCTTATTAGAATGCGTGTAAGACATAAAAATATTTATAGTACCTTGCAATGAACAGTACCATGTGGTAAATTATTTACATAAGATGTATTGTTCGGTGTTCAGTACTGTTTATTAAACTATACTGAAAAACTTTTGGAAGGAGTGAAGGTGCTATGAATGTACAATTTAAGAAAGGTGTCCTGGAACTGTGTGTTCTGGTGTTACTGGATAAGCAGGATCGCTATGGGTATGAACTTGTACAGAAGATTTCGGATCAAATTGAAATATCGGAAGGGTCGGTATATCCACTTTTAAGACGATTGACGAAGGAAGAGTATTTTACGACATATTTGCAAGAATCAACAGAAGGGCCTCCGCGCAAATATTATACATTAACCGAAAAAGGACGGAGATACCTTCAAGAACTGCTGATGGAATGGAATGAATTTTCCAATGGGGTCAACCAATTAATCAAGGAAGGTGTGAACCAATGAATAAAGAACAATTTTTAAAACAATTGAATGCCTCTTTAACCAGACTTTCCTTAGAGGAACGGGAAGATATCCTTCAAGATTACGAAGAGTATTTCGAAATTGGAATGGAAGAAGGGAAGTCAGAGCAGGAAATCTCCAAATCCCTTGGGAATCCTAAACAGATCTCCAAGGAACTGATGGCAACCTATCATCTTGGTCAGGTTGAACAAACGACTTCTGCAGGTAATGTTATGCGGGCAGTTTGGGCAGTCATTGGTCTGGGGTTCTTTAATTTAGTGATCGTTTTGGGACCATTTATAGCCTTGATCGGAGTTGTCATTGCAGGGTGGGTTTCGGCGATAGGGTTCATTCTTGCTCCGCTTGGCGCTCTGTTTAACCTTGTGTTAGGTAACTTTCAATTATTCGATCTTTTCTTCGCATTGGGACTATGCGGGATTGGCATTTTCATTGCCATGGGAATGTTTGTCGCTACGAGTGCTTTAACTAAAGGATTCATTCGCTATTTAAAATTTAACGCTTCCCTTGTGAAAGGCGGTTTGAAAAATGATTAATGTAAAAAAATTATCGATCATTGCACTTGTATTGTTATTGATCGGGGTAATAGGAAGTCTGTTTACGTTTTCCCAAATGACGAATAAGGAAACGACTACAGAGGAAAAAACGATTTCGGAAATCGTGACGGACATTCAGATCGACGCTGACAATGCAGCTGTAGAGATCGTGCCAACGAAGGATAAGGAGACCAGGATAGAGTTGGTTTCAAAAGGGATGGATGTTTCCAAGTTGGATTTCACTGCAGATGTGGAAGGGAAGAAGCTTTCGGTACAATTAAAGGATCGACGTACGTTTAGCTTTGGTTTTCATATTCAATCCTTACATTTAAAGGTGTATGTGCCTGATGAATCTTATAAATCCTTTGTCGCCGAATCCGATAATGGAAAATTGCAAATATCAGGATTGAAAAGTGAAAATCTAAATGTGAAATCTCAAAATGGCCGGGTAGAATTAAATGATATAATAACCGAAAAAGTTGAAGTGAAATCTGCTAATGGAAAAGTAGAGCTTAATAATGTGGAGGGAAAACTAGTTGGTTCATCGAATAACGGTAAAATCACATTAGTCACAAAAGACTTGGATAGGGAGATCGAACTCGAAAGTAATAATGGTAAAATCATGATCAAAACGGAGAATGAACCGACGAATACAACTTTCGATGTTCATGTTGACAATGGGAGAGTGGATATCCTTGGTAAGTATGAGGGTGATACTGTCATTGGCAAAGGTGAAAATCTAGTTAAATTGGAAACGAATAATGGGAAAATCGAGATAACGAAATAGTCGTGAAGCATGAAAAGCCGATCCAATTGGGATCGGCTTTTTTCAGTTATGCATCCCCTTTTCTTAAGGAGATAAGGAAAAACATTTAAAGTTTTTCCTTTTAGATGTTTTTGGAATTTAATAAGATAGGGTGTAGAACCATTCTTCACTTGCAGAATGGTTGTTTCAGGGGATGTTTTATGAAAATTTGAATGTAAGGAAAATCCATTATGCTGGAGGGATGCGTTTCAGCTAAGAGCCGTTACGGATGAATAGATGCAATGGTTTAATGCATTACAGCATGGAGAATCTAAATTATTGGTTTGCATACGGAAGGTAAGTGGGAATGTTAAAGGGGGAGCCCTATGTCATATTGGGCTTTTATTTATATATATATATTTAGGTACACGAAATAAATCATTCGCTTATTTTAACCAATTTTAGTAAACTGGCAATGACTATTATAATTAGAAGGTGAAGGAATATGAGGGAAACCTTAGTGGATGAACGGGTAAGAGGGGCTGATAAAATCTGGACACGTGATTTCATCATGATCTGTTTGGCAAATATGTGCATCTTCATGGGTTTTCAAATGACGATGCCGACCCTCCCGTTGTTTGTGGAACAGCTTGGCGGTGATGATCGTCTTGTGGGGGCTGTCCTTGGCATCTTCACTTTTTCGGCCTTGCTTGTCCGGCCAATTGCCGGAAGATTATTGGAGACGAAAGGAAGGCGCATCGTTTTTCTTGCTGGGTTAGCCATTTTTGCATTGTCAGTGGGTTCCTTCGGTTTCATGGGGAGCATCGGCTTGTTATTCATGATGCGGATTGTACAGGGCGTCGGCTGGGGATTTTCTTCAACGGCTTCAGGAACGATTGCTTCCGATATAATCCCTACGAAACGGCGGGGTGAGGGGATGGGGTATTACGGATTATCGGGTAACTTAGCACTGGCATTCGGGCCATCATTGGGTCTTTTCCTAGTTACGGTACTTCCGTTCCAAGAGTTGTTTTTAATCTGCTCTTTATTAGGATTGCTTGCCATCATTGCAGCATCACTTATTCGGTATCAAAAAGTGGAAAGTGATCCTTCGGCAGCTGTCAGAGCCAAAAGGTTCGATATTTATGAAAAAAGTGCCCTTCAGCCATCTTTGCTCATTTTCTTCATCTCCGTTACATTTGGTGGAATTGCAACCTTCCTTCCTCTGTATACAGCGGAAAAAGGTGTAGATGGAATTCAGTGGTACTTTTTAGTATATGCAATGGCCCTTATGGTCACGAGATTATTCGCGGGCCGACTATATGACAAAAGGGGACATCGAGCCGTATTCGTGCCTTCAACGGTACTCATCATGGCTGGAATGCTGCTGCTTGCATGGATGCCGAGTGAAGCAGTACTTTACATTGCGGCAGTGCTTTATGGATTTGGATTCGGTTCTGTTCAGCCGGCGCTGCAGGCATGGTCGATTGAAAAGACGGCACCCAATCGGAAGGCGATGGCGAATGCCACATACTTTTCATTTTTCGATCTTGGCGTGGGCATAGGTGCCATCGTGTTCGGGCAGATTGGCTTCCTCTTCGGATATAGGAGCATCTATATCACGGCGGCTGCCTCGATTTTCATTTCGATGATCGTTTATTTATTCATCATCAGGAGCGAGGATAAAGGAAAATCAATATAAGGATGTTGAATGGCTTCAATGGAAGTCATTCTTTTTTTTTTTGAGTCAACAGGAACACCCTTTGTGTATTATCCTAAATATTTTAAAAATGGAAAAACTTTGTTATTATCGAAAAGAGATTATACATAAGATGATAGAAGGTCTATTTGAAGGAAGGGGAAGCTTGGAATGAATGACTCTTCAAACGAAGAAATGACATTAGAAAGAAGGAAGCGTATTTTCCAAGAAGAGCTGGATGTATTATGGGAAAGGCGGCTCATCCCTAAATCAGAATATATCCGGATTAGCAGGGCTTACAATCGGCATTTCCAATTAGCCCTCCATAAACAAAAGCGCTTAGAGCAAGAAAAGAAGAAATCCACCCATGGAACTGAAACGATAATCGGTGAAAATGCCGATAAGAGGAGGATTCAGGATAGCCTGATCGAAGAATCTTCATTCCAATTAAGGGAATCCAGTGGATTGAATGAAGCGCCTACTGAATCTGGTTTCGAGGAGAGCCTTGAACCTGTCAAGGAGAGCAATGATAGGAAACCGGTTATTCAAAAGCAGGCCATCAAGCTGGAGAAACCGGTAAAACCGGCAAAGCCGAAGAAAACACCTGAACAAATCAGGGAACGGAATATTTCTGTCATCCTGCTCACTGGGGTCATATTGCTTCTGTTTGGCGGGTTGATTTTAGCAACCACTTCATGGGGGGATCTGAATGCGGTCCTGAAAGTTTTCTTCATTGGAATGGTTTCCGTCATTTTTGCAGGGATGGCCTTCATCGCATCGAAGCTGAAAATTAAACAAACCGCTTTTGCATTCCTGACGCTAGCGGGGCTGTTCATTCCGATTACGATATTATCAGCTTCATATTATCGGATTTTTGGAGAGTACCTTTCACTTAATGGTGATGGGCGGGGGCTTCTGGGATTTCTTGGGGGATTACTTTGCTTAGCCATTTATTGTAAGATTGCTGACTACTTCAAGTCGAAAATATTCATTTTCATTTCAATATTCACTTTTGCCATTACCTGCTATTTCGGATTGGCTTTTGTGACGCCGACTATCGAGTGGATGTTTTTGGCGATTGGCATTCTTAATTTAATACTAGTATGGAATATGGAGCAATTGAAAAATCAAAAAGCCTTAACGCTATTCAAACCATTCATTTTTCAATTCATCCAGTTTAAGCTCATCGTGGAAGCATTTGTGATCCTGACGTTATTTTCAAGCAACTTGGTGTATTCGCTAACGCTGATGGTCTTTTCAGTTTTGTTTTTGATTTTTTCGGTCAAATTCCAAAAAAAATATTATGAAATGGCTTTTAGCGCCATTTTCACGTATGGATATATCCATCTTGTTTATAACTCGTTTATAAGTGAATACATGATCATTGCATTTGCACTTGTTCCAATCATTTTTACTATGCTATCGAAATATCTGGCTAAAGCCAAAAGGACTAACCTTTCGAAGAACTTCATGATTACCAGTTTGATTGAGAGCGGGATCGTTTTCTTATATAGTAACGCGATAGTGTACCAGGATAACTATGCGCAAATATTCATCGCGCTCATGTTAGTATCCGCCCAGCTTGCTTATGTTTCCCTTCATTCGGGAAATTCAAGCTTCACGTACCCGGCTGTTGTTGTTTTCGACTTAGCGTTCCTATATCTTTTCTTTGCCTTGCCAATCTCTTTTTCTACCATTTTAAATCTGTTATTTGTTGTTCAGGTCATTCAATATCTTGGAGTATATCTATATAACCGTCACCCAAGGTACAGCCTGTTTAAGAAGAGTATCTTACTTATCTCCCCAATGATCATGCTAGTGATACTGACCAGTAAATTGAGCGAAATGGCTTGGCTTGCTGTTAGTGCAGAGCTCGCCATGATCTCTGGGCTTTTCTTCATCACCTATATAAAAGACGAATCAAAGCATATGAAGGAAAACGCCAAATACGGATTTCCAATCACTTTCATACTGGCTTTGGTTGCTTTCTATCCATATTTGACGGAGAGTTTAGAATGGGTTCGGTCAAATATCCCGCTCAGCGTCTATTTAATGGGTGTTTCACTGATTTCCATCGGTGCAGCTTACACATTTAAAAAGGGATACCATAAATTGTTTCCAGTTTTTGCGTATAGCGGACAGATTCTTTCCTTCCTTTCCTTGATATCGATTCCCTTCGATTCAATGAATCCTTTGGAGGTAAGCGGAGTGATTGCCGTAGCTACTGCAATAAACAGCTGGTCCGTCCATATACATCGGAAGCAAATATTCTGGGTGCCTGTCGTGATTACAAGTGCCAGCTTATATGCCTCACTCTACGATGTTTTTGATTTTGCTTCAATGGAGCTGAGGATTGCGTTCGTGTTGCTCGGCCCCATTATCTTTTTCCTATTAGGAGAATGGCTTGGGAAATATTCGAAAAATGGGAAACTGTATTTCATTTACGCAAGTCACCTTGCCAATTTACTGGCGATTCCTGTTGGATATTTGCTCATCATCCAAACGGAAAGTTCACCGTTCCTATATGTTGCACAACTCTTGATTTATATTTTGAATGCTTTAAGGGCACATGTGAAATGGGAAAAATACGTTTTTACTTACCTAGGGTTTTCGACCCTTTTCCTACAGGTCCATTTATTTGTGGTAAACATCGAGCAAATAGTATTCATTACATCAATATGCATGATGATTACAGCAGGACTCATAACCATTCTGTGGGGGTTATCCAATAAGAATTGGAAAGGCATCATGGAGTATTACCTTATTCCATTCATTCATTTAGGGATAAGCATATCCATTTTAGAAACGGCGATCCGGGACTTTCCACTTAACCGCGAGTTAGTCTGGGTAGGAGTGATGACTGTACAGCTCTTGTTTGCCTGGTATCTGCTCATTCAAAGGAACTGGCGGAACTATGTTGCCGCTCCTCTAAGCCTGGCGTTCATCTTCTATAATTTGTATGTAAATACATTGCCTCTGGTTATGGCGTTTATCGTATTGCTTGTATGTATGGTTGTGATGTTGATGGCTAGCAGACACCTTTTCAAAGGATTGCTCAACGAAGAGGGAACGAAGAGAGTCATTGATTATTATCGGATTTTTGGCTTGCTATATCTATGTACTCTGAATCTGGAAGTGTTTACGAGTGACTCAGATTCCGTGATTTTGGAGATTTTTGTTTCCCTGCTGTTGCCTAGCTACTTCATCCTGATAGGAAGATTCACAATCTATAAGAAAGAAAAAAGCATTTACTCGGGAATAGCGGCCATTATCGGCCTTTTCCCGTTCATCAATATCATCGATTATGCCCATACACTTCCAATCGTCATGAGTTTGGCTGTTCTTTTTGGCTGTATGGCAGGAATGTTGTTGTTAAGCAGGCTGTATTCCAGCGGATTACTCAAGAAAAACGGATCAGGCATCATCAGCTTTGATCCTTTCAGGATTTATGGTTTATTCTTTTTGATCGATATGAATGCAGAGGTTTTTAATGATACTAAACATCAGTTACTCCAAGTCTTTGTATCGCTGCTGTTAACTGCTTATTTCATTTTCCTGAGAAGCTTGACAGTGGAAAAGCTAGAAAGGAAAATCTATTCCAATATTGCTGCACTAGTCAGTCTGTATCCCTTCCTGATCATAGTTGGCTATGCCGACAGCTTATCTGTTGTAATGGGATTGCTAGTCCTTTTTGGCTGTATGTCAGGGATGCTGCTTTTAAGCTGGCGTTATTTCGATGGTTTAATCAAAAAGGAAGAAACAGGAATTACCCTCGATGCATACAGGATATATGGCCTGCTGTTTTTACTGGCCATGAATAGGGGAATCCTAGCAACTGAAACATCAAGCCAGTTACTTCAGGTTTTCGTCTCGCTCTTGATCACGGTTTACTTCATCTTGATTGGAAGTTTCTCAAAGGATGTAAAAGAAAAGGGCATCTACGTTTGGCTGACGGGAGTTCTCAGTTTGTATCCGTATTGGATCATCATCATGTACGCGGACTCATTACAGCCTTTCGTTGGAACGGCAGTCCTTCTTGGATGTACGGCCATAATGGTCTTGCTAAGCAAGAAATACTTTAAAGGCTTGCTTAATAAAGGCGGGGCAGGACTTCAATTGGATTTTTACAGAGTCTATGGTCTGCTGTTTCTTATTGCCATGAACATGGATGTTTTGACGGGGGGACCGACACATATCATTTTGGAAATCATCGCGGCACTTCTGATTCCGGCCTATTTCATTTTGATGAGAAGCACGACGACAGGCATGTTGGAAAGAAAATCCCAGATGGCAGCAGCGATTTTGTTCAGCCTATATCCGTATTGGGTCATTGTCGATCAGCTCACGATTCCTCCTGTATTTGAGGAGGAGGTGAATATTCTGCCGCTGTTCATTGTCAGCACCACTCTGCTGAGGAAAATATTTGTTAAAGGCAAAATCACACAATATATCGAAAGCGGGATTGTTTTCCTATTGTTTTTAGCCCTGATTATTGATGCAATGGCAGGAAACACCTTATATGATGCACTCATTATCGGAACCGTGTCATTGGCAGCAATGCTCTTTGGATTCATGATGAAATACAAATCCTATTTCATCGCTGGGACTGGGACGATTTTATTCAATGTCTATATGAATACCAATTCGATGTGGAGCGAGATGCCATGGTGGCTGTATTTAATCATCGGCGGAGGGCTGCTTATCGGAATTGCATCTTTCTTTGAATGGAAAAAACAAAAAGACAACCGGACATCGAAGGAGGTACTTGAGAAAAATAAACAAAGGATCAAGAATTGGTTCAATCGGTGGAATTAATGAAGAAGGAAATGGATTGCGTCAGATACCCAAGCTCAAAACCTTGGACGAAAATTCAAAGGGGTTCGGAATTTATAAATTCCGAACCCCTTTTGCCTGCAAACCGAGAGCACTTAAAAGCTCTCTTTCCCTGCTTCTATTTTATTAATGTCTTCTTGCCGATCATGAATTTCTATTTCCCACTGATCTAAATTAGTTTGCAAAACATTAATTAAAAATGGTGATAGGACATTTCTGTATTTTTCTAGTTCTTGAATCAATTTCACTCGATCTCCAGTTAATCCTTGCACTAATTTTTTTTTACTTTCCAAATTTGCATAGACAAAAACTGGTCTGAGTTTTCGGATCTCATTATCACCCATATCAGTTGTAACTCCTTTTTTTAAAAAAAATTAAATATATTTTATTTAAATTTTATAAAACTCGTAAACGCAGTAACAGTTATCAAATTCATCGAGATTCTTTGAGGATCGTTCATGAAATACGTCGTTTGTATACACTGGCATGAGTGTTAAGGATGTAGATGAACAGCTTGGGAATATCCATCCGATGACAATTGAATTAGTAAATGAACAGAAACAAACTCGTCAAACCGTAGATGTTGCCCTGGCATTACAAGAAAAGAAATGAAAACAGGGTTTATGCAAGTGATCGAAGCACAACAAAAGGAACTTCGAACAGCAAGGGAAGAACTTGCAGCAGCAAGACAGGAAATAAACGATTGACGAAAGACGTGAACGAAGTAAAAAACCATAAATGGTCAACATTATCAATTGATGATGTGCGAAAAGTCATGAATGAGGAAAAAAAGTCATGGTGGAGTAAGATATTTAAAAAATAAAAAGATTACTTTAAGAAAAAAATAAGGGTCTTGCGTTACTCTAGATGATGTAACCTACATCAGACCAGGTTATAGAAGAGGAAAGAGAAGTCATGTTCCAGGGTTTTGAAATTAAAATGAATGATGCTGTATAAAGAAGATCCAAATGAATAAAAATTTAGAAAAAAATCATTAGAAATAGAACTGCTAAAGAAGAACATCAAAAAGAGGTGAAAGTTTAATTCCAAAACTTTCACCTTTTTGATGTTCTTTCAACGCCTTTAAGGCGTTCTCAGTATGTCTTGAGCCACTAGATCTCTTGGATATTAAGAGTTAGATTTTTTATTACGCTTTTTTCTTTTTACCAAATAGACAATGAAAGAAATTAAAGCAACCAAGAATATGAATATAGTAATTTGATATCCTACATCAAACCAATTCACAACATGTGTTTCATTCATGTTATGCCTCCTTTAGAAATTAACAGTGTATGTAACTGATTTACTATAACCCAGAGTTTGACCTACTACATTAGCTCCGTATAATTTGGTACCTCTAACATATGCTTTACCACCTTTTTTAGTTGAATTCAAATTATGCCAAGTAGTATTTTGTGTCCAAGTAATTCCCATAACTAAACCTGTTTGCTCACTCCATATGTTGACTTTACTAACTACTCCCTTTGTATTTCTTGTAACTCTAGCATATGATGTAATACTTCCTGTTGCATTTGACTCACGATAACTATATGTTTTTGTTCCCCCAGCAGCCATAAGACTAATCATAGGAGTTCCAAAATTATTTTCCCCGTTACCTTCTTGTTCCTGCTCCTGTTTTAAAAATTCTTCAAACTCTTCAACTGAATCAAAATTAAGCATTTGATCATTTAGTATTTCATCTTCCGAAACTGGAGTCAATCCGTATTGTTCAGCTACTTTGTTAGCTTCCTCGACTATATTTTGTTCTTCTTCCTTACTAATTTCGTTAGCACTTGCTTTATTGATAGAGAAGCTAGAGAAGCTTAATGCAATAACTAGAACCAATACGATAGTTTTTAATAATTTCAATGTTTATTTCCTCCTATGTAGTTTATTACCATAACATTTAAATACTATCAAGCTACCTCCTCTATTTGGTAATATTTTAATATTATTACACAATTGAACAAAAAAGGAAATAAAAATGATGATTTATTCCTATATTAGAATAAAAATAACCCTCTTTTGAGGCTCTTTTTGTCTTACTAATAAGGTTTAGGTAGCCAAACTAAAGACAAACTACTATTTAATAGAGAGTGAGAAGGAAGAATTGAAAAAATTTGTTAAACCTGAATCTGCTATATTAGTTGAATATTCATTAGTCTTATTTACATCTTCTT
Source organism: Peribacillus sp. SRI_006 (assembly GCF_057586375.1). NCBI lineage: Bacteria > Bacillati > Bacillota > Bacilli > Caryophanales > Bacillaceae > Peribacillus > Peribacillus sp. SRI_006. The sequence continues at coordinate 327,122 of NZ_JBYCZT010000003.1, forward strand.
CAATATTAACTGTTGTTTTATTACCGACAGCAAAACCAAATGTTGGAGCAATAGTGGAAAACATTAAAGTCGTTGCTAAAATTGCTAAAAAGTGTTTTTTCATTTTTTCTTCGCTTTTTACTAATAATCTAAAAGCTATAAATTAAATTCTATAAAATTTATTAAAGGACATTGTTCCAATTTTGGTTAATATCTTTTCAATTTTGAATTATTATCTAAAAAAACAAACTCATAGTAGAATCTCTCTTACTTTTCATGGAGCTGGTTTTGAAGACTTTCAAAAAAATCTGAGATAAAGTTTGTGAAGAATTAGGAGAAATACATATGAGAATATCATCAAAATCATAAAAAACCACTCTGAAAGCATAAAGAGTGGTTTTTTCACGTTTATTCAAAATGAAAGCTCAAGACGAACAAGAACTGCATGAAGAACAGCTGGAAGACGAATCAGAACTGCTGTCATGGGAACCGGTATGGCCACCATGATCGGCATGGCCGGAGCCGGAGGAAACTGTGTTCGGTTCATTCCCGAATATATCTTTAAATTCGCTGTCAAAATCATCGGTGCTTGCATAAGTGAAATAGGCAGGAGCTGCGTAGTCAGTCTGATCGTACGTTTTCCGCCCATTCAATTCTGTCATGGTGCGATTTTCTTTAAATTGGGAAGTGAAGGCTTCAAAGGTCCGTTCCGCCTGTATACTGGTCGGTTTCCGCATATATTTCTCTTTTAACTGCTCCAGCTCCAACGTTTCAAAATCACGGAGAAGTGTTAGCCCTTTATCATGTTTGAAAAATTTGCCCCATTTTTGAATGGAATGGGAGTCCACCGTAAATAGCTGTACATAGTAAAAGTCAAAAAGAGTGCGCTCTTCGGGTTTGAAAACGGGTTCTGAATGAGGATGGTGCTGAATGGTCCTACCGATGAAAACCTGGCAAAACTCATCATATTCCTGACTATAGTTCAGCATGATATGCCATAACTCATCGATGACTGAATTAAACATTTCAACTTTTCCAAACACTGCAGCCATAATCAAATAGCGTTTCAATTCACGCCAGGCCTGATTGACCTTTAACTGTGAGTACCGTGGATGCTTCAGGCGGAATTCAGTATTGACCTTTTCCATATAATCGAAATCCAGTGCTTTATTAAGCTTTACTATCAATGCTTCTGAAACGACTTCAGTTGCATGAAGATCTAAAGTTTCTTCACGGTATTTACGGAATTCATTTTGATAGCGTTCCATTTTAGCCGGTTCACTTAGCCCTTTAACGAAATTGACAAGTAAAACAGCAAAAATTGCCGCAAGAATGACATAAAAGAAGGTCATTTTTGTCCACTCCTCTTAATCTATGGATATATTGCTTTAACATTATCTTACATGTTAATGGAAGGGATTGTAAGTTGGTTTATCTAAAATGTTCCATTGGAGGAATCGATTAATCTCGTGAGGTTGCAGGACAATACCCTGAATCGGGTATCGTCCTTTCCTTGGCATGTAAGGGATTTTCATTTAAAAATCAAGCGCTTCAAATAATGCCTCATATCTAGTATAGTTAGAGGGGAAAAGGGGTGAAGGCATGTACTTGACAGTAAAAGAGACTGCGGAATATCTATCGATGCCGGAATCTTATATAGAAGGTTTGATCATTCAAAATAAAATTCGCACCGTTCATGATGGTGAGCAGCATTTGATTTTTAAAGATCAGTTTAATATGCATCTTGAACAGATGGAGAAATATAAGAAGGATTTAGCGGATTATTATAACGAACCCATCCCCGAAGATATCGATGTGAAGGATGAAGATTAGCATCTGTCCATTTGGCAGATGCTGAGTTTCAAAAAGGAGGAAGGTACGAGAACTCCTGCTTAGAAAAGCGCGGTTTAGGGGAGGCCCCTGCAGGCTCAAGCCGGGGAGGCTCCGCGACCGCCCGCGGAAATCAACGCCAAATTGTACAGCCATAACAAAAGCTGAGGCCATAGCCTCAGCTTTTGTTTGTAGATAGAAGGGAGCCTGGAAAACATATCTTTCATCAAAGTTGAAGTTCCGGACCTATTGATCCAAAACAACACCTTCAACTCCATAGGTAGGTTCGTTCTAAATTTAAGAACAGAGTTGATTGGAGCAAAAGGTACGAGACTCCTTTGGGGAAAGCGTGTCTAGGGGAGACCCCACAGGCTCAAGCCGAGGAGGCTCCCCGCCCGCCCGCGGAAAGCGAGTGCCTGGAGCGGAAATCAACGTCCAAATAGTACAAACCAATAAAAAACCTTAGACATACTCGATTTTCATTGAGTTTGTCCAAGGTCTGGCATCTGCCGATTTGTCAGATGTTTTTTCATGAAGAAATGGCTGTCAAAGTAATGGTCGAATTTCCGAAAAAGGTCTTTAAATACGTCTGCATCATGGGCCTTACTGATCATTCAAATAATTTTGTTGTCAATGCAAGGTAATTGTAGTAGAATTCCTCAATTACGTGTAAAATAAAAGGTAAATGAATTATAACGGCAGAATGGTAGTTAGGAGATAGGTAAGTGGTAAAAGAGTATTTGCAAAGCGAAGGTTTTTCAAGGTTAATTACATTAATTGTGTTAGTCCTCTTTTTAATAAGCATCGGCAGTATGGTTAATATCGTGTTATTCACATTTGTTTTCACCTTCTTGATGGGAAGGCTGGAGCAAATTATCATGATTCGGCTGAATAAAGTGATGCATATCAATTCCAAGGTTGTTATAAGCTTTTTATATGCAGTCGTCATTTCTTGTTTAGCCATCGTTCTTTATAAATATCTACCGGTCATCACGCTACAATTCACGGAATTAGTGACACAGATCGTTTTCTTCTTTCAACATCCACCAGATAGCAGGGTCATTCAATATGCCATTAATATAATGAACGAGCTGAAATCTCCGCTCGATCTTCAAAAACAGATGAATACACTCTATCTTTATATATCCGATTTCGGTAAACTGGCATTTCAAATTTTCATTTCCATGTTGCTTAGTCTATTTTTCTTATTGGAAAAAGATAAAATCATTCGCTTCACTTCTAAATTCAAGCGCGCCAAATTCAAGTCTTTCTTTATAAACTTAAGCCACTTTGGCGTCAAATTCATCAATTCATTCGGGAAGGTGATCGAGGTCCAGTTCTTGATAGCCATCACGAATGCTGTCCTATCCGTTACTTTCTTATGGATCCTTGGCTTCCCGCAGTTGCTCGGTCTAGGGATCATGATTTTCTTTCTTGGTTTGATTCCGGTTGCAGGGGTCATCATCTCCCTCATCCCGCTTAGCATGATTGCCTATAGCATCGGCGGCATGCCCAAAGTGATTGCAGTATTAATCATGATTGTTGTGATCCATGCAATTGAAAGCTATATTTTAAATCCGAAATTCATGTCGGCAAAAACGAATCTTCCAACATTTTTCACCTTCATCATCCTATTGTTTTCCGAGCACTTTCTTGGAATATGGGGATTGATCATCGGAATACCGATATTCATCTTCCTGTTGGATATGTTGGATATTGAAGAGGGGAATACGGAAGTACCATAATAATCATTTGAGCAGCGGCCGCTAATATGGCCTCTGCTTATTTTTGTTCCATTAAATCTTTTGAACGGTGGCACTATCTGTTTTCAATATAATATCCATAATTCGAGTGAAGGGGAGAAAGTTGCCTCTTTCCCCATTAGAGCACAGTTGCGTTTTTAATTTACCGAGTTAATTGATTAAAATTTTATTTTACTAAAGTTATTTATTGACTTTTTATTGCATAAAAAAACAAATAAACGTATAATATTCTTAAAAGAATAAACTGAAAGTTCTCTAAAGTTAGATTTATCTGTTTTTTTAAAAAAAAAGAGAGTTTACGAGAGAGAAGAGGGGATTATTTTGAAAAAGGTTTCTTTTTTAGTGTTTGCCATGGTTGCTTCTTTGTTACTAGTCATGACAGGATGCGGGAAGGATAAGGAAGTCTCGACAACTGGTAAAGAAGAAGAGTCAAATGGGAAAACACTCAGGATCGTGACTGACGCCAACTATGCTCCATTTGAATATCTTGAAGGCGATAAGATTGTAGGATTCGATGTTGATTTCATCAATGCCGTTGCAAAAGAAGCGGGATATGAAGTTAAATTGGAAAGTGTTGGCTGGGATCCGATTTTTGTTGAAATCGAAGGTAAGAGAGCGGATGTCGCCATATCTGCGATTACAGTGAATGACGAAAGAAAACAATCTTATGACTTCTCGGTTCCGTATTTCTTATCCACAAACAAAATTCTCGTTCCTGAGGATAGTGATATAAAATCTGGAGATGAATTGAAAGGAAACGTCATTGCCGTTCAGACCGGTACTACTGGACAGGAAGCGGTAGAGAAACTCCTTGGAAAGAATCACAAGGATATCAAAAAATTCGAAAATAATAACCTGGCCATTCAGGAATTACTGAAGGGCGGAGCATCGGCTGTCGTCGCTGATAATACGGTTGTTGAAGAATATGTGAAAAATAACCCCGATCAAAAACTGAAAGTCGTTGAAGACAGCAAAAGTTTCAATGAGGAGTTTTATGGTCTTATGTTCCCAAAAGGCAGTGAATTGAAATCGGAGTTCGATAAAGCCGTGAATGCCATTTATGAAAATGGGAAATATGCAGAAATTTATAAAGAGTGGTTTGGCACTGACCCAGATATTGAAACGTTGAAAGCACAACAATAAAACAAATGGATAGTAAAAGATTGCGTAACTTTACGTATGAAGTTACGCAGTTTTTTTGGCCTTTAGGAGGGGAACGAAATGAGTTTTCGCTGGGATATTATTTTTGAGTATGCTCCTTTCTTATTAAAAGGGACATTGCTTACTATTGGGCTTTCGGTTTCCTCCATCCTGATCGGAACTTTTTTGGGGTTATTGATCGGTTTAGGGAAAATCATGAAAAACAAAGTGCTTGCCTTTCCATTTTACGGTTATGTTACGGTTTTTCGCGGAACACCGCTTTTAGTTCAAATCTTTTTAATCCATTTTGGAATTGTGCCCTTTTTTACCGGGGAAACGAATGCAGTAACCGCCGGTGTCATTGCTTTATCGTTAAATGCAGCCGCGTATATCGCAGAAATATTCCGGGCGGGCATTCAATCCATCGATAAAGGGCAAATGGAAGGGGCGCGTTCATTGGGGATGACCCATGCCCAAACAATGATACATGTTGTATTGCCACAAGCTTTCAAACGAATGATTCCTCCGTTAGGAAATGAATTCATCGTATTATTGAAGGATTCATCCCTGCTTTGTGTCATTGCTGCCCCGGAATTAATGTACTGGGGGAAAGCGATGGGGAGCCAGTACTTTAAAGTGTGGGAGCCATACTTGGCTTGTGCCTTCATCTATCTATTCCTGACCCTCATTTTAAGTTTCGTATTAAATAGACTCGAAAGAAGGTTGAAAACAGAATGATAAAGGTGGAGAATCTAAAGAAGTCATTTGGCGAAAATGATGTATTGAAAAATATCAATGCAATCGTTTCCCCTCGGGAAGTAGTCGTGGTAATTGGTCCTTCTGGATCGGGTAAATCCACTTTTCTCAGATGCATCAATCAACTTGAAACGATTACGGGAGGCCATATTTTCATTGAAGGGCTTGATACGACAGACAAGAAGGTCAATATCAATAAAGTCCGGACGGAAGTTGGCATGGTATTTCAGCATTTTAACTTATTTCCGCATAAGACTGTTCTTGAGAATATAATGCTGGCGCCTATAAAGGTTCGCAAGATATCCAAAGAGCAGGCTTCCCAAAGAGGGATGGAACTGCTTAAGAAAGTGGGACTTGCAGAGAAAGCGAACGCATATCCGGATTCATTATCAGGTGGACAAAAGCAACGCGTCGCAATTGCCAGGGCGTTGGCGATGGAACCCAAAATCATGCTATTCGACGAGCCCACTTCCGCCCTGGATCCGGAAATGGTCGGTGAAGTCCTTGAGGTCATGAAGCAACTGGCCAAGGAAGGCATGACCATGGTAGTTGTGACCCATGAGATGGGGTTTGCAAAAGAAGTTGGAGATCGCGTGATCTTCATGGACGAAGGTTATATTATTGAAGAAAATATTCCTAGTGAGATTTTTAATAATCCCCAGCAGGAAAGAACTAAAGCCTTTTTGAGTAAAGTCCTTTAATTACACGTAAAGAAAAAAACCTTCCATTATGGGAGGTTTTTTTTCGGGGCATATCAGGGGGCTTCATTTTATGCATGAAGCTCCTAAAAGCGATTCAGGGCTTTTACCGAGCACAAGCATACTGATTTTTGCATATCCAATATTTTTACTTTGGGAGAAGGTCTGAAGTAATACCTGGATATTCGGATCATCCTTTAACTTTTGAACTTCCTCAATATATAATTCGATAACGGAGGGCATAACGAATTCAGGGGTGTATTCGTTAGGGTTTTCATCCATGATTAATGTGCCCATAAATTGATATTTAAATTGGAGAGCCCGTGTTAAGGCAACGACATGGAGCAGTTTATTAAATAGTTCGGGGTATGAATATTTAATTTTCTCCAGAGCTGCTTCTGATGCCTGTAACTCATCGACATTAGATAAAGTGATCATGAATATCTCCTTTTTAGAACATATGGAATCCATCAGCATTCAACGTGCTTTTTACCCATACTAGTCTACCCCCGCCGTAACTCATTGTAAAATGGTTAGATGTTATCACGTGCATAACCCAAATCTATGATAGTGCTTTCATCAATCTTGCTGGATAATCCACTACTTATGGGACAATGCTTCCCTAGTATATTTCAGCCATTCCTTTGCAGCGTATGAAAGGTAATGGTCCTTACTCCATATAAATCCTAAATTCCAGCTAATGGAGGGGTTTCTAACCTTGATTGTCTTTACCCGATCATCATGACGGCATAAACTTTCAGGTAATAGAGCAACGCCAAGTTTACAGTAAACCATTTCCTCAATAAAATCCCATCGTGAACTTTCCGTGACGATATGTGGAGAAAAACCAGCTTCACTACAGGATGAAATGATGAGATCTCGAAGGACGTAATCTTTATTGAATAAGATGAAAGATTCCTTTTCCAGGTCGGCCAAATCAATTTCTTTCACACAAGCATGGGGATGGGAGGGATGAACTATCAAGTTGATGTCTTCTTCCAAAAAAGCAAAATGGTGAAAAAGCGCGTTGTTGGTTGGCAGGACTATTACGCCTATATCGATTAAATCATTTTGGACGGATTCTTCTATTTTCTTTGAACCATCCTCTACTAATTGAAAGGTGATATTGGGATAGTCCTGGTGAAAACGGCTAAGAATTCGGGGGAAGAAAGAAGCGTCGATGATCGGCGGCAGCCCGATGCGTATATGTCCCTTTTTTAAACCTAATAAATTGTCCATTTCCGTTTCTAAATTGTGAAAGGCCTTATCGATCAATTTTGCCTGGTCTAAGACAACCCTGCCTGCATCGGTCAAGATCAGTTGCTTACGTGAACGATCAAAAAGCTCAACACCTAGCTCGGTTTCCAGGTTTTTAATCATCTTGCTGATGGTCGGCTGTGTAATGAATAAATGATCGGCAGCCCGAGTGAAGCTATTGAAATTGGCAACCTCTATAAAGTATTGCAAATGTTTAATATCCATTGCGTCACCTGTTATCCTCGTTTGAAATTAGTTTCATTTTACCCGTAAACGGAAGTGTTTGTAAAACATGATAAGTTTGGAGTTCATGCACGCATAAATAAGCTGGATTCCAAAGGGGAACCCAGCCTATGAAGGGGCTGGCCGTATCTGTGTAAATTTCATTTGACCAACAAGACAGGAACTGGAGAATGTTGAACGATATAGTGGCTCACGCTGCCCAGGAATTCCTTGAAGCCGCTCAATCCGCGGCTGCCCATGATAATAAGGTCACAATTCTCGGATTTTACATGATCCAATAAAGTCGTGATGGCTGAACCTTCTACGACAAATGTTTGGGATGCATTCGGGATTTCGGATAAAAGGGCTTCCGCTTTTTTAATCACTTCCTTGCCATGCTTAAGCATGGATTCTTCAATTTCCTGAAAAGCACTGCCATATATATTTGGCTTGATTGGCAGTGTAACAGCGTGAAGCACCTGGATTTCGATAGCGGGATCCAGCTTTGCTAATTCAATCGCTTTTTCTAAAGACTTTAGTGCCAACTCAGATTCATCATAAGCAACTAATATTTTTGAACATAGCATTGATCGATCATTCCCTTCTATAAAAAGAATATACCCATAGTATATCAATATAAATCTTCCATGCAGATTCATATATTATAAATTTTGTGAATATTTCATTGAAGTTTACGTTAACGTTAATGTTAGAATAAAGGTAAATAATCCCTTTGCAAAGTGTGGTTTTAACATGTACACCATTTCTGAGTTAGCAAAAGAATTCGAATTGACGACAAGGACCCTCCGTTATTATGAGGAACTGGGTATGCTTAGGCCAATGCGTACCGAAACGGGAAAAAGAGTTTATGGAAAGAAAGAATATGCACAGCTCAAAATCATAATGCGCGGTAAGAAGTATGGTTTTTCGTTAGTGGAAATAAAGGATATAGTCCTTTTATTCGAAAAGGATAGGACAGGCATTAAGCAATTGGAAAAAACGATTGAAACTGCAGGACAGAAGTTAAACGAACTTAATGAACGAATTAAAGAGCTGGATGGGTTGAAGCAGGATTTTGAACAGGTAATCAAAGGCTTTACCGAAACCCTTTATGAGTTGAAAATGAACGATAAAACAGGCAAGCGGTGAAATTAATCTTGAAAATAGGTTTTGATGATAGTGAAAGATGAATATATATTCTAGAAACAGATGGGGTGAGAATTTGGAAATTCAAGAAACCATTGCAGTTGTGACAGGCGGGGCTTCAGGTCTGGGAGCGGCGACAGTAAGAAACATCATTAAAAAAGGTGGAAAAGCGGTCATATTCGACCTCTCGGAAGAAAATGGCGCTAAAATGGCTCAGGAGTTGGGCGATTCGGTCCTGTTTATTAAAACGGATGTAACTAGTGAAGATAGCGTATCTGTAGCATTGGATGAAGGAATAAAAAAATTCGGTAGCATCAATACTGTCATCAACTGTGCAGGCATTGCCATTGCAGAGAAGATCATAGGCAGGAAAGGCATACATGAATTGAAAGCGTTCTCAAAAGTCGTGCAAATCAATTTGGTCGGTACATTTAACGTAATCCGGCTTGCGGCTGAAAAAATGGTCGAAAATGAACCGAATCAAGAGGGGGAGCGTGGAGTCATCATCAATACAGCTTCGGTCGCTGCCTTTGAAGGACAAATCGGACAAGCCGCATATAGTGCCTCCAAGGGAGGGATTGTCGGTATGACTCTGCCAATCGCAAGGGAGCTTGCCATCAAAGGGATACGTGTCGTATCGATTGCACCGGGTCTATTCCATACACCGATGTTCGATTCATTACCTGAAGAAGCCAGGACGTCATTAGGGAAAACTGTGCCATTCCCATCAAGGCTCGGATATCCAGAAGAGTACGCTAAACTAACGGAAAGCATCATAACGAATCCAATGCTGAATGGGGAAACAATCAGACTGGATGGGGCCATTAGAATGTCACCAAGGTAAGTTGTCAATCAAACCATTGTAAATCTAGAAAAAGAGCCTCCGACAAAGGAATGGAGAGGAGATATAACAGATGAAGCATCCGTACCTAAGTGAAGAACATGAAATTTTCCGTATGTCCTTCCGAAAGTTTTTAGAGAAAGAAGCAGTTCCCCACTATGAACGTTGGGAAGAAGAAAGGATCATTCCCCGGTCTTTTTGGGTGAAAATGGGGGAACAGGGTTTTTTATGTCCGGACCTTGAAGAAGATTATGGGGGTTCCGGGGTAGATTGGGGCTTTGCCGTTATCATTAATGAAGAATTGGAAAGAGTTGGTTCTGGGTTCATTGGTTTCGGACTTCACAGTGATATCACCGTACCGTATATTTCCGCCTACGGAAATGAGTCGCAGAAACAGCGCTGGCTTCGAAAATGTACGACAGGGGAAATCATTACAGCCATTGCCATGACAGAGCCTGGTACAGGTTCGGATTTGGCCAATATTAAAACGACTGCCATTTTGGATGGAGATCATTACATATTAAATGGTCAAAAGACATTCATCACAAATGGCATTCATTCGGATTTGATCATTGTTGCCTGTAAAACGGATCCCAGCGCCGTTCCGAAACATAAAGGCGTTAGCTTAGTCGTGGTCGAAAGGGATACACCCGGATTTTCCAGGGGGAGAAAACTGAAGAAACTTGGCTTGCACAGTCAGGATACAGCAGAACTCATCTTCGAGGATTGCCGTGTTCCAAAGGAAAACCTGCTTGGTGAAGAAGGCAAGGGGTTTATTTATTTAATGGAAAAACTGCAGCAGGAACGCCTTGTGGTGGCAATTTGTGCTCAAACCGCGTCTGAGGATATGCTGGCCGATACGATTGGGTATGTGAAGGGCAGGGAAGCGTTCGGAAAGTCTGTAAGTCAGTTTCAAAATACTCAATTCAAAATCGCGGAAATGGCTACGGAGATAAAAATGGGGCGTGCTTTCCTAGATCAATTGATCACCAAACATATGGCTGGTGAACAGGTTGTAACGGAAGTTTCGATGGCAAAATGGCGTTTGACGGAGACTGCCAGAAAAATATCCATTGAATGCATGCAGCTCCATGGCGGCTATGGATATATGGAGGAATACAAAATTGCCAGAAGGTATCGGGATGTTCCGGTAGCAAGCATCTATGCCGGCACAAATGAAATCATGAAGAAAATTATCGCTAAGAATCTGGGCCTATAGTAAAGATGAGAAGGGAAGAGAGTATATGCGGGAAGTGGTTATCGTTGAAGGAATTCGCACGCCGGTAGGCAGAAGGAACGGTGTCTTGAAAGACGTTCGCCCTGATGATCTGGCAGGGGATGTATTGAAGAAGCTGATTGAAAAGGCGGGCATCGATCCTGCTATTGTCGATGATGTCATTTTAGGTTGTGTTTCACAGTCGGGCGAACAGGCCGGTGATATAGCAAGGGTTGCCGCACTGATAGCCGGATTTCCGATTGAAGTGCCGGGAACGACGATTGACCGTCAATGCGGATCAAGTCAGCAGGCAGTCCATTTTGCTTCCCAGGCCATCCTGTCGGGTGATATGGATGTGGTAGTGGCAGGTGGAGTGGAAAACATGTCACGAGTTCCCATGGGGTCAAATCTTCAAGGTGCTGTAACAAGCCAAAAGTATATGGACCTTTACGAGGTGATCAACCAAGGTTTATCAGCTGAAAGAATCGCAGACAAGTGGGGAATAACACGTGAAGATTGTGATCGGTTCTCCGTTGAAAGTCATGCCAAGGCAATACGTGCTCAAAAAGAAGGACATTTTAACCGTGAACTGATATCAGTAATGGGTACTGATAAAGAAGGAAATCAAATCGAAGTTACGGAAGATCAAGGCCCAAGGGGAGGAACTACGCTTGAAGTGCTGGCTGGATTGAAACCGGCATTTCAAGAAGGCGGTTTAATCCATGCAGGGAATTCTAGTCAGATCAGTGACGGTGCTGCCGCTTTATTATTGATGGAACGCAGTAAAGCAGAAGAACTTGGATTGAAACCGCGCTTTAAAGTGCATACACGGGTTGTTGTCGGGTCGGATCCCACCCTGATGCTAACGGGACCGATTCCCGCCACCCAAAAAGCTTTGGAAAAAGCGGGTCTTACAATTGATGATATCGATATCTTTGAAGTGAACGAGGCTTTCGCTCCTGTACCGATTGCATGGCTAAAAGAAACGGGGGCAGACCCAAAGAAGCTGAATCCAAATGGCGGGGCGATTGCATTGGGGCATCCTCTTGGCGGCAGCGGGGCCCGTTTGATGGTGTCCATGATCCATGAATTAGAAAGGACGGGCGGCCGTTATGGGCTGCAAACGATGTGTGAAGGCCACGGCATGGCGAATGCCACCATCATTGAAAGAATGGACTGAAGCTGGACTATCCATTTATGAATATTCGTAATTCGCACGAAAGTAAAAGCTGAAAAAGGGATGAAGTCGACCATCGGCAGGCTTTGCTGAATTCTTCCTGTTGATGGTGGTTACTTGAGGAGGAGAATGATTTGTCAGTAACGATTAAAAATATCTTTGATCAGACGGTTCAGAAATTCCCCATTAAAGAAGCTATCTACGACGTGAGAAGAAATATCCGCTATACGTACATCCAATGGAATGAACAGGTGAATAGGTTGGCGGCGGCCCTTCAAGCGGAAGGGGTGCGAAAAGGGGACAGGGTATCTACTTACCTTTACAACAATGAAGAGCTTGCAACAGCGTTCTTTGCCTGTGCAAAAATCGGTGCAATCTTCAATCCGATCAACTTCCGTTTAATGCCGGAAGAGTTGGCCTTCATTTTGAACGACGCTGCTCCAAAGGTCGTTCTATTCGAACGCGAATTGGAAACGAACGTCGCCGCGGTTGAAAAGCGATTTCCGGAAACGGCCTTCTGGTATATAGATGAGGATGTGCCTGGGTATGCCAAAGGTTACCGCCAAAAATTGGCCAGTATCTCCTCAAAGCCAGATGAAGTTGAAGTTCACGAAGATGACATTTATGCCATCATGTATACGAGCGGAACTACCGGACGTCCCAAAGGGGTCATTCACCTTCATAAAGACATGGTCAAACAAGCCGAGATTTTAATAGAGGCCATGAAGTATGAACGCTCTGATATCGGTTTGATTACTGCACCGATGTTTCATTGTGCTGAATTGCACTGCTCTTTTTTACCTCGTGTACAGGTCGGTGCAGCTAATGTCATATTACATCAGTTTCATCCCAAAAAGGTCATGGAACTGATTGAATCCGAGGGGGTCACCAAGTTTTTTGCTGCACCTACGATGTGGAACATGCTCATTCAGGAAAAATTGGAGGAGTATAAATTTCAGAGCTTGAAGTTAGGGCTTTATGGAGCAGCCCCGATGGCTCCATCCCTTGTACGTGCCTGTCAGGAGAAACTCGGCATCCAGTTCATCCAGGCCTATGGAATGACTGAAATGGGGCCGGCCATAACTCTCCTATTGGAGGAAGATCAAATTAGGAAAGCGGGTTCTGCCGGCAAGGCATGTTCCGAACATGAAATCATCATTGCCCGTCCGAATGACGATGGGCCATCAGATCCCGAGGATATGCTGGAACCTGGGGAAACAGGGGAAATCCTTGTAAAGGGTCCGTGTATCATGCAGGGTTACTTTCAAAAAGATAGAGAGACCGAAAAGGCGCTTTACAAAGGCTGGTACCATTCCGGTGACATCGGTTTCCTGGATGAAGATGGATATCTGTGGGTCAAGGACCGTGTGGACGACATGATTATTTCTGGAGGGGAAAATATTTATCCGCGTGAAGTGGAAGATACACTATATGAGAATCAAGGAGTCCTCGACTGTGCGGTACTTGGTCAGCCAGATGATCAATGGGGGGAAACGGTAACGGCATTCATCGTAGCCAAAGACCCAATGCTTGCCGAAAGCGATTTAGAAACTTGGTGTAAGAACAGTAATAGTTTGGCGAACTATAAACGTCCAAGGAGATATATCTTCTGTAATGAGCTGCCTCGGAACGCAAGTGGGAAGATACAAAAGTTCTTGCTTCGTAAACAGTTGGAAGAAAATGTTAACGGTAAAGGTTTGGGGAACCTTCTTTAAATGCCGGGGTCAGCAGCCGATGAAATACCAAGATAGGTTTTAGAATTGCTGGAAAAAGATTTGGATAAATTATTTTATAAATAATAACCTTGTGGAACAAATGAAGGAGAGAGAATAGTTATCCACAACGAAAATGTAGCGTGGTTAGCCCAATCTCTCCTTTATCCACATAATCCACAGGGTTATCCAGAAATAACATTATTTTCATGTTGATAAGGTGAGTTAATGGACGTATTTTTTGTCAGTATTTTCAGAATATATCCACAATATACACAGGGTTGTGGATAAGCTATGTAAATAAAGAGGACCAAGGGGCTAACTTACAGCCCCTTGGGTTGGTTTATTCTGCTTATCGGCGATTATGAGCACGGCGGTCTGCCGCATTTGCACGGGCTTGTGCCTCGATATCTTCCTGGTCAGCCAGTTCGGAAGAATATTCAACGTCAAGTCCGTCACTTTTCAGGTTTTTGGGAACCTGAGGAAGTTTCTGTGTGTTCTTATCTCGATTATGGTGTATGTTATTTCGTCCCATGCTATCGCCCCCTGGAATATAAATAAGCTGGAGATGAATTTCACTAATCATCTCCAGCTTATTTTGTGTTGAGTGGCTGTTCAAAATGTAAGGGAAAAAACTCCAAACCTAACGACGGGATTTCTTCTCGGTATATCCACCAGCTCGATCTGCTTTTTTAAATTCGCGAGCATAAAGAATCGCTTGTGTACTAGTTAAGTTACTTTTTTCTTTATCGTGTTTTTTGAGCAATTAGATCATCTCCATTCACTTAATATCCCTATTTTTTCCTAAAATGACCCTTTCATACGTGGGAATCTTCTTTTAAGATATTTTGTAAGGCTTCTTTAAGGGTTGGAAAGGAGAAGGTGAATCCTTCTTCTTTAAGTTTAGTGGGAAGGACATTTTGCCCTTCAAGTACAAGGATGCTCATTTCCCCCAACAATTTCTTGAGGAAGAAAGGGGGGACAGTTAACCAATGGGGCCGGTGCAGGACAGTTCCAATCGTTTTACCGAATGTATCCATCTGGACGGGGTTCGGTGCCGTAAGATTGACTGGACCTTCTATCCTAGCATCATTCATGCTAAAGATGATTGCACGGACCGCGTCATGGATATGAATCCAGGAAAGCCACTGATTCCCTTTGCCAATCTTTCCTCCGCCAAATAGTTTATAGGGGAAGGCCATCATTGGCAGTGCTCCGTCTTTTTCTCCAAGAATCACCCCGAATCTTGTTAAGATCAACCTTTTACTGTAAGAGCGTGATTTAGCCGCTTCCTTTTCCCATAGTTGAACAGTACGGGCCAAGAAATCATCACCAATGGATTCAGAGGTTTCGGTAAAGGTCTCATCGTCCGAAATACCATAATATCCGATTGCACTTGCATTAATGATGACGGACACTTTGGAGGGCAGTATGGAAATGATCCGGTTCATCTCTTTGGAAGCCTCGATCCTGCTTTCGACAATCCGGCGCTTTCGTTCAGGTGTCCAACGGCCGCTGTTCAGAGATTCACCAGCAAGGTTAATGAACACATCGAGCCCCTCCAAGTGCATTTCCGGCGTTGCCTCCTCGGTCAACCAGCCGATATATGTCAAATTAGTCCGTTTCTTAAATTTTTCGGGATGACGGGTCAAAATATATATATCATGATTTTCTTTTGATAATTCATCAATTAGGGCTGTGCCGACAAAACCGCTTCCACCAGCAATGGCTATTTTCATGAAAACCACTTCCTTTCCCTGTCTTTCCTTCACTTTAACATGCCCATGTTCTTTTTTCATTTTTAGGCATGCTATATATAGAAATGATAAACGTAAAGGGGTAAAGTAGGTGTGGGGGGTGGATTTATGCCAAACATAACAAAAATAACAACCCAAAAGAAACGTAAAGATCGTTATAACATCTTCGTTGACGAAAAATATGCCTTCAGTGTAGACGAAGAAGTGCTATTGAAATTTCAGTTGAAAAAGGGTATGGAACTTGATGACATGCTTTTGGCCGAAATACAATTCCATGATGAAATCCAAAAAGCATTTACCGATGCACTTAATTATTTATCATACCGGATGCGCTCGGAATCGGAAATTCGCCTTTATTTAAAAAAGAAGGAAACGGAAGAGCCGATCATTAAGGAAGCGATACATAAACTATACAGCTTTAACTATTTAGACGACCTTGAATTTTCCAAGGCTTACGTGCGGACCCATGTGAATGGAGGGAATAAAGGGCCCACTACCCTTAAGCTTGAGCTTAAGGAAAAAGGGGTGCAAGAGAAGTTGATTGTCGAGGCATTGAAGGAATACCCTTATGACATTCAAATTGAACATGCAAGGAATCTGGCTGGAAAAGCGGTCAAAAAGGAAAAAAACATTTCCGAACGAGCTTTAAGGCTGAAGGTTGAACAAACCTTGTTACGGAAAGGTTTCCCAAGAGATGTCATCCATGAAGCACTTGAAGATGTGACGGTGGAAAAGGGTGAGGATGAACAATGGGATTCCCTTTGCCACCATGCCGAAAAAATGCAACGCCGATATAAAAACCATGAAGGCTTTGAATATGAACAAAAAATGAAGCAGGCATTATACCGAAAAGGTTTTCCAATAGAATTGATTGAGCGTTATCTTTCCAATCCTGATGGTGATTAAGTGCATCAATAGCCAAATCACAAAATTTTGTTTAATATAGAAGTAAATTAATTATTTCATTTGAGGAGTCATATATATGAGCGACGTAAGATACAGCAAGCTATCTGCCTATGAACTGCAACAGGAAATCGCAGCGTTGACTGAAAAAGCGAGAAAAGCAGAGCAATTGGGAATGGTTAATGAATATTCAGTATTGGAACGAAAAGTGACGATGGCCAAGGCCTATTTGTTAAATCCTGATGATTTCAAAAAAGGTGAAATATATCAAATTGACGGAGATCCCGGTGTCTATTTCAAAATTGATTATATGAACGGCGTATTCGCTTGGGGTTACCGCTTGGGCGGTAGCGGTAAGGAAGAAGCACTCCCGATTTCAATGCTGAAATAAAAAGGAACCGGGGAAGTACCCGGTTCCTTCTGATGTACCTTTTAATTCGATCGCTCGTTTGAAGCTTTCATTCTTTCTTGAGGGTGTGTATTAATACTTCCATCTGCACGCTTTGAAGCATATCTTGCCTTTGCACGAGGCTCGCCTTGGAATTTGTTATTGTTTTGGTTGGGGAATCCTTTTTGTTTATTTCGCAAATTTTTTCTCCTCCAAGCATCAGATTAAGAAAGAAGCGTTTCCGCTTACAACTAGTATGGGTATGGGACAGTATAGTTCATTCTGTAAAAATATTGGCAATGAGGTGGTTCTAATGAATGATTACCATGAAAGATTAACCAAGATACTGCTTGAGAAAAATGAACACATCACGTATGAGCAAGCTTTGACTTGGGTGGAATTATTATGGGAAGATTTCGAAGCGACCTATGCAAAGGCTGGGCATGAATATGCCGGTGAAGAAATGACATCGCGCGTTGTAAGGACCTGGATTGATAACTACGGTGAGCAATTCCACGAATTCATTGCAAAGAACCCTAAATATCAGCAGTTATTAAATCAGCAGAATCGACTGCATTAAAAAAGCTGATTCCAGAGGAGTTCCCTGGAATCAGCTCTTTTTCAATATACTATAAAATAATATTCAATTTCTTCTGCAGCTTCGCTTCACTAAAGATCCAGCCGGTATAAGAATTCAAGATATTCAATTCGCTGTCTAAATGGACCACTGCCACAAACGGGTAATATCCATTGCTGCGATATCTTAGATCGATAAAACGGACTTCGTAATATTCTTTTATCTGTTCGATTTCGAATCGGTAAACCGGAGAAAAGGACAGAAAGGCTGCCAAGTTGATATCCTTCTTGGCGGCTTCGAGAATTTCACTTTCAGGCAATGGCACCCGATCGAACGTATCAAGAATCTTCACATATCCATTATCGGCTCGTGCCACATAATAATTCTTTTCGGTAATCACCGCAATTTTCCAGCGGTGAAAACGCATCGTCGGTGATAAAAGAATTTTCCTTGCTCCAGGAATTTGCTGTTTGACCACTCTTTTTATAAAAGCTTGTTCCCTGAACCTGGAAATGTAATAAATGACGAGTATCCCGTAAATGGAAAGAAATAAATAGCCTGGAGGAAATCCGAAGCCCCATAATATCAGGCCTGCAACATGTATTCCAAAAATGAATGGATCGAATGTATTGATGACCCCTAAAGCTACCCATTTTGACGAAATCGGCCTAAGAGCCTGGGTCCCATAAGCATTGAATATATCCACGAATACGTGAAGGAATACGGCTAAAAAGGTCCAAAGCCAAAGATGAAGGTAATTTGCTTCAGGTATGATGGCGAAAATTGCTCCGCTAATAATCAAGGGCCAAAGTAAAACAGCGGGAATGGAATGCGTGATTCCACGGTGGTTACGTATATATACAGCGTTATTCCTTAATTTTAAAACGGTGTCAATGTCCGGAGCTTGTGATCCCAATATCGTACCTGCTATGACTGCACTTGCAGTAACTGGGCTCTGCGCAATGACGGGATCTAATGTGGCAAGACCTCCAAGAGCAATTCCCATGACAAAGTGAGTACCTGTATCCAAAAAACTAACCTCCCTGCCACAATTTGAAAAAAATGGTCTTCTTTCATCATACCGTATTTATATATTAACCATCAAATGAATATAATTTTGATTTATTTCAAGTGACCCGTTACAAATAAATGGATATGAACATGATATTAAAAAAAGAATGGCCTACTATAGGTATTCCCAATTTTGATTAGAGTGTAACATCTTTGGAGGAACTGATGTGAAAGAAATAACGATCCCGACAATAGAAAAAATAAAAATCGATGAATTTCAAAAAGATTTGGTTTCCTGGTTTCTCGAAGAACAAAGAGAATTGCCATGGAGGGAAAATAAGGACCCTTACCGCGTTTGGGTTTCTGAAATAATGCTGCAGCAAACGAGAGTGGATACGGTGATTCCTTTTTTCAACCGGTTCATCGAATGGTTCCCGACACTCGAGGACTTTGCCAATGCAGATGAAGAGAAGGTCCTGAAAGCTTGGGAAGGGCTGGGATATTACTCGCGTGTAAGGAATCTGCATAGTGCCGTTCAGGAAGTGAAGGCATCCTACAATGGGATTGTACCGGATGATCCCGAGGAAATCTCCAAATTGAAAGGTGTCGGCCCATATACTGCCGGTGCGATTCTAAGTATCGCATACGGCAAGCCGGAGCCAGCCGTTGATGGAAACGTCATGCGAGTTTTATCAAGGATATTAATGATATATGAAGACATAGCAAAGCCAAAGACAAGAAAAACATTCGAAGCTGCCGTCAGGAAGCTGATCGATCATGAACATACCTCTGCCTTCAATCAAGCCTTGATGGAACTTGGAGCATTAATCTGTACACCTGGTAAGCCTGCCTGCCTATTATGCCCCGTTCAAAGTCATTGTCTAGCATTTGAAGCAGGGGTTCAGTCGGAATTGCCGGTAAAAATCCAAAAGAAAAAAACAAGGGATGTACCAATTGTAGCCGCCGTTTTAACGAATGAAAAAGGTGAATTTTTAATTCACAAGCGAGCGTCAGAAGGATTGCTAGCTAATCTTTGGGAATATCCGAATTTCGAAAACCATACATCCCTCTTGCATAAGAGGGAATTCTTTGAGAGTCGGTTTAAGGAAATGTATGGCGTCAAACCGGAAATCACTGAATCACTTGTGAGAATTGAACATGTTTTCTCCCATCTCGTTTGGAAAATGGACACGTATATCGGCGTGGTCAAAGAGGACATCGGTGAAGAGACGCTAAAAGAACAGCAACTTAAGTGGGTGAGTGAAGCAGAGATGGAGCAGTTGGCATTTCCGGTCTCCCACCAAAAAATGATGAAGGCGTATAAAGAAAAAGGAGTGCATTGAATAGGCGAATGAAATCGTGATATATGCATAAAAGAGGATATCCGATAAGATATCCTCTTCCTTTTGTTGATTTTCAAAGCAATATCCGTATAAAATCATTCGTAACTGGTTTTCGTTCCATGAGTATAATCGGCTTCTTGCCTGTTAAGTCCGCCTCTATTTTCAATTTCTTTGACGATTTCGTTATGGATACTCTGTCCTTCTTGGTTTAAATAAGGTACCATTTGTTGAAGGGAGTGATGAAAATAGGCAAGTTCACTATTTTCCCAATCCGATTTTTTCATCATCGACAACTCAGTCATATCACGTCCAACATACATAACAGTAACACTCCTTAAAAAATGATTTTTATTACTCGGTGTTTACTCAGAAAGGATGAATAAACGAATGGAACAAAAAGTGGCACTCGTTACAGGTAGCAGTAAAGGTTTAGGCAGAAGCACGGCAATAAGGCTTGCGGAGGAGGGTTACGACCTCGTTATTAATTATGCCCGGAGCAAGTCGAAAGCATTAGAAGTGGCAGCCGAAATTGAAGCGTTAGGGCGAAAAGCCCTTGTAGTCAAGGCAAATGTCGGTGATGTTGCGAAAGTGAAAAGCATGTTTGAGGAAATCGATGCTTATTACGGACGTTTGGATATTTTCATCAATAATGCGGCCTCTGGCGTCCAGCGTCCATTGATGGAGCTGGAGGAATCCCATTGGAACTGGACCATGGACATCAATACAAAAGCCCTCCTTTTCTGCGCACAGGAAGCGGCGAAACTAATGGAGAGGAACGGCGGGGGGAAAATCGTCAGCATCAGTTCACTAGGATCCATTCGCTATTTGAAAAATTATACAGCTGTTGGAGTTTCCAAAGCTGCGCTTGAAGCCCTGACAAGATATTTAGCGGTCGAATTGGCTGCTAAAAATATTTGTGTCAATGCCGTTTCAGGCGGTGTGATCGATACGGATGCCCTGAAGTCTTTCCCGAATCGGGATGAAATGCTTGCTGAAGCGGCAGAACAGACTCCTGCTGGACGGATGGTCGAGGTGGAAGATATGGTGAATACCATCCTGTTTTTAATTTCCGATGGGGCCAGGATGATTCGTGGACAAACCGTAATAGTTGATGGAGGCATTTCATTGCTTGTTTGATGTAACTGGAAAAATTTAAATGATTTTTGTTGGATAGCACTCCTGGATAATGGTTATCTTATTATTTGTGGAGGTGATATCAATGGCTAAAAACAACATGAATAAATCACAAGCAGGTACTAATGTTCAACAAGTAAGACAACAAAACGCGCAATCTCAACAAGGCCAAGGCCAATACGGTACAGAGTTTGCTTCTGAAACTAACGTTCAAGAAGTGAGACAACAAAACGCGCAATCTCAACAGAAAAAAGGCCAAGGTCAAGCACAAGGCCAATACGGTACAGAGTTTGCTTCTGAAACTAACTTTCAAGAAGTGAAACAACAAAACCAAAAATCTCAAAGCAATAAAAGCCAAGGCTAATTGCGATGAAAAGCATCCTTCTTATGAAGGGTGCTTTTTTTGCCTTCCATTGGATTCGACAAATGTTTCGCCGTGTTTACATTTTATGTCAAAGGAGAAAGCTGATAAAAATAGAATATACATACTATAGAAAAAATACAGATTAGGAAGGTGCATTCATGGAGGAATTTAACCGGCTTATAAACAACCAGTTGAAAACGATGGATAAGCTTTTACTTTTACAATCCGAAATCGAAAGATGCCAAGATATAGAGAAGCAACTCCTTGCCCTTGAAGAGGAGAGTGAAGCGGTCACCATTCAGGAAGAGATTCAACTTAAAAAGCAGGAATTGAAAAGTATCCATGAAATGTTCGAAAAGCAAACGGAAGAAGTAATCCGTTATTTTCAGCAAGGACAGGCAGCCATACGATAAATAACCGGCTAATTTCTTAGATGAAATGGGTGGATGGTCAGACTTTTTCGACTTATTTACACATTTTCACTGGGAGATTAGCCACTTTTGTTTTAAATTTATGAATAAATCGCTATAATATAGGAATATAGGGTAAATGGAAAAAAGTATATATTTTAAATACACAAAACAACTGCAAACGGAATAGGGCACAGTACGCTGTCAGGGTGTCTATAGAAAGTAGGGAGAGATAAATGGGGATTGTTCCTGCCGAAGGAGGAAAAATCCAAATCCATAGCTATAAACATAATGGACATATCCATCGTATCTGGGAAGAGACAACCGTTTTAAAAGGGACCCAAAATCTGGTGATAGCAGCGAATGACCGTACTATGGTAACGGAATCAGATGGAAGGACCTGGATTACGAGAGAGCCGGCGATTTGCTATTTTCATTCAAAGTATTGGTTTAATGTTATTGGTATGTTGAGAGAGGACGGAGTTTATTATTATTGCAATATCAGTTCGCCGTTCACATACGATTCGGGAGCATTGAAATACATTGATTATGACCTGGACATTAAAGTATTCCCAGATATGACGTTTAATTTGCTGGATGAGGATGAATATGAAAGGCATCGGAAAGAAATGAATTACCCGGATGCCATCGATTCAATATTGAAACAGAACGTAGACTATTTGATTTATATGATACGCCAGCGAAAAGGACCATTCTCCGCAGAGTTTATTGATAGTTGGTATGAACGCTTTTTAACCTATCGATGATAGAAAAGGCCTGCTGCATAATTGGCAGGCTTTTTCATTGTGTATCTTACCTACACATCTGATTCACTCTTTCAATACGCAGGAACCATTAAACCTCCTACAAATGTTTATGAAAGTGATCCTTTTGATAGTTAATTACCGAAAAGGAAAATATAATTGAATAGTGCATATAAGATTCCCAAATGACCGTTATGGGCTTTTTTAGCATTTGGATTTATTGATTAAGAAAAGGAGGAATTCCGTGGGGAGCATTAAGAGATATTTGCAATTCGTCAAACCATATAAATGGCAGATAATCGGAACGGTACTGATTGGACTGCTAAAGTTCGCGATTCCGCTTTTGCTTCCATTGCTCAGTAAGTATATAGTGGATGACATCATCGGAAACGGTGATCTGTCCAAAGCCGTGAAGTCCGAACGCCTTATATGGGCGATGGCCATCATGATATTCATTTTTGTTGCAGTTAGACCGCCGATTGAGTATTACAGACAATATTTCGCTCAATGGACCGGAACGAAAATCTTATATGATATTCGTAATGATTTATTTACCCATATACAGAAACTGAGTTTTAAATATTATTCCAATACAAGGGTGGGCGAGGTCATTTCAAGGATGATCACGGACGTGGAACAAACGAAGAACTTTGTCATCACGGGTTTAATGAACCTTTGGCTCGATATCGCAACGATCATCATAGTGATAGTCATCATGTTTACGATGGATGTGAAATTAACCATTGTATCCATCATCATGCTTCCATTTTACGCATTTTCGATTAAGCATTTCTTTGGCAAGCTGAGAACGTATACAAGGATTCGGTCCCAAGCCTTAGCGGATGTACAGAGTCACCTTCATGAACGGGTTTCAGGGATGTCAGTCATCAAAAGCTTTGCGATAGAAGACAGGGAACAGGAATTGTTTGCAAAGCAGAACAAGAATTTCCTCGATAAAGCCCTAAAGCATACGAGCTGGAATGCCAAGTCCTTTGCTGTCGTGAATACGATCACGGATATTGCCCCCTTGCTCGTGATAGGATTTGCCGGTTATCAGGTCATTCATGAACAATTGTCACTGGGTACCATGGTTGCTTTCGTCGGTTTCATTGACCGGCTATATAATCCCCTCAGACGTTTAGTTAACTCTTCGACGACAATGACCCAGACATTGGCGTCCATGGACAGGGTTTTTGAGTTTGTGGATGAGAAGTATGATATCGATGATGAACCAGGGGCGAAAGAGCTGAAGCATGTGGATGGTCGAATAACCTTTCAGGATGTATCGTTTGCTTATGACGAGAAAGAGGCACCCGTTTTGAAACATATAAACTTGGATGTTAAACCAGGGGAAACCATTGCACTTGTCGGTATGAGCGGCGGCGGGAAATCCTCGATCGTCAGTTTGATTTCCCGTTTCTATGATGTGACGGAGGGAAGGGTATTATTGGATGGGACGGATATCCGTAAATATCAAGTCCGCAGCCTAAGAGATAAAATAGGAATGGTACTACAGGATAATATCTTATTTAGTGAATCGGTTAAGGCCAACATCCTTATGGGACGACCTGATGCAAGTGATGAAGAAGTATTTGAAGCGGCAAAGGCGGCGAATGCCCATGACTTCATCATGGGTCTAAAAGAAGGATATGAAACGAAAGTAGGGGAGCGGGGAGTTAAATTATCCGGGGGCCAAAAGCAACGGGTGGCCATTGCGAGGGTATTTTTGAAAAACCCGCCAATCCTTGTACTCGACGAAGCCACCTCCGCATTGGATTTGGAAAGTGAACACTTTATCCAGGAGGCGCTGGATATTTTGGCGAAAAACCGGACCACGATAATCGTCGCCCATCGGTTATCAACCATCACCCATGCCGATCGGATCATTCATATCGATAATGGGGAAATTACGGAAATGGGAACACACGAAGAACTTATGAAAAAGCAAGGGAATTACTACAACCTATTTCAAGTACAACAATTGGATTCTTAAGGATACAAGATAAAAAAGAAGACCATTCCGCTAAAGGAATGGCCTTCTTTTTTATTCTGATACGAACTTGTGCATGCACGTTATGAAATCCTTTTTTCATGCAGCGTTTTTTTTCCAGGAAGGAAATGCGGCAGATGCTTTATTCCCTCAGGCAAGGCGATGCCGACGATGATCAAGCACATCCCGAACCATTGCAGTGACGTTACCTGTTCATTCAAGAAGATGACGGAAACGACCATCGCTGAAGGCAGTTCCGCAGCACAAAGAATAGTTCCAAGCCCGACCCCCACTTTCGGTAAACTGACAGCAAAGAAAAAGAAAGGAACTAAAACACCCAATGTGCCGAGCAGCAGACCGTAGTACCATAGGTTCGTTTGGACAAGATTCGTTACAAGTGTGACGGGGTTAGTTGTGAATACAGCAGTCAGCATACCACCCGTTGCAATGAAAAACAGCCGTTTCATGGAAGATTCCCCAACAGCGAATTGAGAGTTGCAGTACATATACAGCGCAAAAAGCAATGCAGACAATAGTCCGAACAATACGCCTTTTAGGCTTAGGCCAGATAGAGGCTGACCGAAGATTGCCCCTGCCAATAATGTACCGATGAAAAGAACGAAAATGGCAATGAGTTTATTTTTATCCGGGCGTCTTTTATTTAAGAAGCTTTCAATAAGGACGCCTATCCAGGTAAATTGAAATAAAAAGACAACGGCAATCGAAGCGGGAAGCTCGGATACGGAAACTGCATATGCCTTTCCGACGAAAGTGGACATCATGCCCGTGATTAAAAGTAATCCGGCACTCTTCCATGAAACTTTATATTTAAACGAAAAGAGAAATATAACGGAGACAATCAGCCAACCGACAAGATATTGACTGCCGACCAGTTCTCCAGAAGAATGGCCATCCATGAATCCAAACTTCATCATGGTGGATAAAGTGCCATATGAAATCGAACCGATTAAGACCATTATGGAATACTTCAAAAGTTGCATATTTTTCACCCCTATAAAAATAAAAATCGCCACCTGCCAAAAAGGCAAGTGACGAACGAAAAAAGGAAATCCTTTTAAAATTCCGTCTCTCAACAAAAGCTGAGTTTAACAAATTGTATGCGTTGCATTACCTTAGCTTAAAGTCTTTGTGAATATTTGTCAACCAGAAAATAAAGTTAAAGACTGCACGTCGATCACTAAGTTGAAGGTGGCCGCAGAGGTAGGAGAAGATCCATTCAATGGCATATAAAACAAAACCCCCAAATGGCAAATTAGCCTAATGGGGGGGTGTTTTAATCGCCATTCTGTCGGAAGTCCTCCAATGTACCACGGTATTCCTTGTCTTTCATTTTGCGAATATCAGGCTTTTTTTCTGCAGTTGGCTCATCATTTGGTTTTTGTTTATGAAGCTTGGAAAGAGCCAAACGATAATCCTGATCTTTCATTTTCAATTCATCATTGTCTGTGGGGGAGATGATTTCGGTAATGGAATCATCTGCAGTCGGGAAAGCGGACTCTTCCGACGAATTCTCTTCCTCGACTGCAGTCGGCTTACCTTCAGGTGATAAGGCTTTGATATTGAATGTGATCAAGCCCGTAACCGCTAATATGGCAACGATGATAATTAGAATTATGCCCATTGAATCAAGCCTCCTAGAGCCCGTTTATGAATGAACGGGTGACATGGGCTACCCGTTTTCCTAATGCTTCTCCAAGCTTCAAGTCATTTTTGGTGATATTGTCATCCACACCGGGCGGACAGCTTATCCCTACTCCATAGTAGGAACCATATAAGGCATTTTCCGGGACAGTGCCGGGCAAGCCGACAATGATCATGCCTTGATGAAGCATAGGGGTGATTAAGTTCAGCATGGTAGCCTCGAGTCCGCCATGTACGGTGGCCGTGGTACAGAACACAGCCCCCACTTTATTGATCAGCGCACCTTCCGCCCAAAGATACCCAAGTTTATCGATCCATGTTTTCAAACTCGAACTGATGGTTCCGAAATGACCGGGACAGCCCCAAATGATCGCATCCATTTCCTGAAGCTTATAAACATCCGCCTCGTTTACATGGTCAATGAGAACCTCAGCCCCAGGAACCGCAGCGGCTCCTTGAGCTATTGATTCGGCAAGTGCTTTCGTATGGTTACCTTCACTGTCGTAAACAACATAGATCTTCATTTTAATTCCTCCATTTAATTAAACCGATTTTTTTACTGGCGAAGGAAGCAAAGGTACATCCAAAGGTTCTTGTTTAGCTTGTTTCATTGCTTTATCCTTCCGAACGTCGCGCAAAAATAGTGAGAGAACGATGCCTGCAATTGCGAAGCCTGTTGCCCAAAAGAATGCATCATTGATTCCCATCACATTTGCTTGTCCCTGGATTTGAGAAGAAATCAGGGACATGGCAGTTTCCTGTGCATGTTCACTAGTTTGATTCATCGAAGTCATGATGGATTGAACGATAGTTTGGAAATTCTGAACAAAACCGGGATCACTTGTACTCATTTCCGTTCCTAAAGCAGTTCCATGGAAAGAAGCACGGGTTGTATAAATGGTCGTCACGAAGCTCGTACCAATGGCTCCGGTCACTTGTTTCAGCGTATTGCTCATTGCCGTACCATGTGTATTCAAATGCTTAGGTAGCTGATTCATCCCAGCAGTCATGATCGGCATCATCAGTAAAGACATTCCAAGTGCGCGGATGGCATAGATGATGACCAAAGTCGAATAGGTTGTTTCCGTAGTCAATTTAGCGAATTCGAAGGTTGTGACGGCAGTGATCGCCAACCCAATTAGTGCTAATGGACGAGGTCCGATTTTGTCAAATAATGCTCCTGAAATGGGTGACATCACCATCATCACAAGGGCTCCGGGTAGCATCAACAGGCCGGATTGAACTGGTGTGAAGCCTCTTAAAGTCTGCAAATATATAGGCAATAAGAATATCCCGGTAAACATGGCCACTGTGACGATTGCAGAAATGATATTGGATAATACGAACATGTCATACTTAAATACACGGAAGTCGAGCATAGGTGTTTCCGATTTTAGCTGTTGAACAACAAAAAGCGTCAAAAGGATCAGCCCAATGATGATCGTCCCCAGAACAATTGGATCCGTCCAGCTTTTGGAACCTGCTTCACTGACACCGTATAGTAATGATGCAACACCTAGCAAGGATAGAGAGGCACCCAGCAAATCCAATTTGATTTTCCTTGGTTCCGCTACATTACGCATACTTAAAAAGGCGAGTGTCATGACGATCATGCCTAATGGCACCATTGCGTAGAACATGACCCGCCAGCTATATTCCTGAATGACCCAACCTGATAAAGTCGGGCCGATTGCAGGGGCAAACATAATGGCAAGTCCAAAGATCCCCATCCCTTTCCCGCGCATTTCCGGAGGGAAGATGAAAAGAATGATCGTCATGACCAAAGGCTGCAGGATTCCGCCGCCAGCAGCCTGAATCAGCCGGCCTGTAAGGATGACGGGGAAATTTGGTGCGATGCCGCAGATGAATGTCCCGACGGTGAATAGAAACATGGCAGCCAGGAATAAAATGCGCGTGCCAAACCGTTCTATTAAAAAAGCGGAAAGTGGGATCAAGGCTCCATTCACGAGCATGAATCCAGTTGATAACCATTGAATCGTAGTCGCAGCTACATTGAATTCTGCCATCATCCTTGGCATGGCGACACTAAGCAAGGTTTGATTCAAAATGACCATGAACAAACCTAGCATTAGGATAATTAACATGGGGGCAAACTGTTTCATTCCCTTGTTTTCATTTACTGTGATGGTTTGAGAAGCCATGTAAAGAAAAGCCTCCTTTCTGTATAACTGTGTAGCCGGTTTATTTAGTCGAAATTTTCACTTCTGCGTTCATTCCAGGCAGAACTTTGTCGGATGGTGCTTTGATGGAAATTTTGACTGGTACTTTTTGAGTGACTTTCGTATAGTTCCCGCTGCTGTTTTGATTGCCCATCACTGAAAAGACAGACGTTGTAGCATAACCGATCTGTTCCAATGTACCTTCGAAGACCGTATCGGGATCTCCATCGATGATAATATCGACGCTGTCACCTTTTTCGATATCCTTCAATTTATTTTCTTCAATATTAGCCGTTATGGACAGATCTTCCATATTGATGGTTTGTGCTAGCGTTTGACCTGCTTGAACAAGCTGCTCATCATGCACTTGTGTTTTAACGATTGTACCTTGTGCTGCGGTTTTTACCGCTTCTTTACCATCTAGGGTGGTTACATTGGCAACTTTGTCATCCTTACTTACACTGTCTCCTTCGTGTAAGTCCCAATCTGCTAGTTTACCGGCAGCGGGGGCAACGATGGTATAAAGCTCACCTGACACTTTCGCTTCATCCGTTTTAATGAAATTCGTGCTTTCATAATAGTAATAAGCCCCACCGGCCAATGCGGCTATTATAATAACCAAACCAATGACATTGATTAAAACTAAACGTCCTCTATTCACTTGTTTCGCCTCCAAAAATATATTGATGATGTGTTCCTTTTTTTATTTACGTTCATTAGCTAGAAATGAAATAACCTCCTATTCTAATGTTTATTTATTAATTTTAATAAATATTAATTTTTATAAGTATTAATATTATTAAGTAAAGAGTTTACCAGTTTAATTATTTTTTGTCATGTAATTTATTCGGAAAAATGGTGGGAAATAAATACAGTGAAATAGTAAAAATTTGAATTTTTTTAAGTTTTAAGGATATATGGAAAGTAAAGTTGACATTGGAATGCCATTTAATTAAATTTAAGAGGTAGGATTGTCCTATATAAGGAGTGAGAAGGCTGGAATTTAAATGGGAAGTAACTAATAGTATAGAGATGCAGATTTTTCGGATTAGGAAGAAGCTTAGGGCCATCGTAGCAAAAAATCTTCAGCCTTATGGATTAACATCGCCTCAGTTTTTCATTTTATTGATATTGAAAAAAGAGGGGTCGATTAAATCGACCCAGCTGGCTGACTTCTTAACCGTAAAGCCAAGTGCGATTACCGTATTTGTAGATAAGCTGGTCGAAATGGATTATGTGAAACGGCAGCCCTCTGATAAGGACCGCAGGGTCATTAACCTTGAATTAAAAGAAGCTGGGGAAGCGATTTTGGGGAGAGTCCTTGCCGATCATAACAAATCGATGGGCAAGAACTTCAATTCATTCTCGGAAGATGAGCTGCAGGATCTTTTGAAGAAATTGGATACGATTGAAAAGGCTGCTGATAAGAACCTTTTGGATGATTGAATGAGGGCATGCTCTAAATAGAGACGAAAAAAAGACGGTTCCCGGGAACCGTCTTTTTTAATCTTCTTCGTACTGGACAGATATTTCGTTATCTTCCTTATGGAACGACTGGAAGCTGACGATCAGCTTTTCAAGGTGTTCCAATTGTTCGTCATATTCTATGACTGCAGAAATCAATGGTACAAGGCGGGCAGAGAGGTGGCCTAGGTTATCATGCATTTCGTCCACTTGATTCTGCTGTTCGAAAAAATGGGCGAGCAGCTCTTTACGACTTAAACAATCCTGGTCCCAATCTTCGATTTCCTCGATTGACTTGATTTTTTCGATATGCAGTAATATCAACTGCTCATGCTTGCGGATCAATGAATCAAGCTGCTGTAAGATGCTCCGTTGGAAATCTTCAGGCATTTGATATACTTCATTCTCGAATTTATGGATTCTCTTCAAGGTTTCAAACGCTTTTTTCGTCGTTATGATCATTTGCCGATAAACGACAAGCTTTCTTGCTTTAGCAACACTGTTCTTCTTGAAATATTCCCGTTCCTCTTTGTACATGGAATAGATATGTTCCAAATCGAGTAACTCCGCCTTCAACCGGCTGATGTCCTTTTTCAATAAAGTGTGTTCTGTAGCATGTCTTGTGCTGATTCTGATCCATTTCAAGATGTCTTCCGTTACATCTGTAATGCGTGTATAAAGCTTTGCTTCGTACTTTGGAGGAATGAAAACAAGATTCACGATAAACGAAGAAACGATTCCAAGCAAAACGGATGAGAGACGAATAAAGGCAAAATTAAGGAATTCCCCGTCCTGGCTTTCCATGATGGCAATGACCGTCACGATGGAAAGGACAATCGTTTTATCCATTTTCAGTTTTAAATTGATGGTTATGACAACCATTACGGCAAGACCGATAATAAAAATATCATTTCCGAACAACAAAACGAAGGAGACAGCAACCAATGCGCCAATGATATTTCCTTGAATTTGCTCCAATACCGTTTGATATGAACGGTAAATGGTCGGCTGTATTGCAAAAATTGCAGCAATCCCAGAAAGGACAGGAGCAGGAAGGTTAAGCAGTTCCGATAGGTAAAGCGCTAAAACAATTGCTATTCCTGTTTTGAGAATGCGGGCACCAAACTTCATATATGGGTTAATCCTTTCTTTGTGTTGTAATGGGTCTGGCAAGAAAAGGCTCTATTAATATATAGGCCTTTGCTTAAAGTTGTATTCTAACTTATTTGTTAGTACTTTACACTAAAATAAGATGATGTAAACAAAAAGTAATATACAGGATTTTCCTAAGAGATACAATAGTTAAAATCAAGTTTAATATATAAAGAAACGTTAGGCAATTTCTTGATTGCTTTCAGCATTGGTTTTCAATCGTTTGAAGACGATCCCAGAGGTATATGACGGGAAAAGGCTGATGCTCGAAATGAAGAGCATCAGCTTTTTTTAATATACATTTTCGGCATCACTCCGTGGATACAGCAGGATCCGCCTGTTCTTTAACTGGAACGACCTGAAGGAAATGCTCTCCAGGATTCTGAAGCAGTGTCTCTAAAGAGGCCGCTTCTTCGGTTTGGCCATGGTCTTTCAAGAGGGCCGTGTATTTGCCAAGGAGTTCAGCCACATCCTGCAGGCCTTTTGCAGATAGGGACTCAATGGATATCTTTGCCCCTTTCGCAACCCGTTTCTTAATGACCTCTTTGGTTAATCCAGATTCAGGCTGTTGCCGTAAATAAACGACACCCCCTGTCATCCCTGCGCAAATCCATGGACCGGGATCACCTAGAACTAAACCTCTTCCATTTGTCATGTATTCAAAAGCGAATCCCTTAATATTGGATGTTACCGCTATATTCCCGTGTTCCTTTTTAGGAAGCGGTTGTTTCAATAATCCGCCAATGATCATATCCGCTCCGGAAAGCCGGATTCCCGCCCTGGCATCGGCATCACCCTGGGCAATTAGGAGACCATGCTGTGCACCGTAACCAAAGCCCTTACCGACAGAGCCATTGTAGAACTTCCCATCTTTTCCTGGAGATTTAAAGATGGCAATGTTACCGCCAATCGATGTTTTACCGATACCATCCTGGGCACCGCCATTCACGCTGATTGAAATTCCTTCCGTATTGTATGCCCCAAGTCCATTACCCGGAATGGAACCATCCTGGTAGGATAGGTGAACGGGAGGAAGTTTTTTGTATGACCCATCCAATCTGCCCCTAACGCGGTGACAGGAGACCCTGCTGCCGAGTACACGCTGCTCGGATGTAATCGAGCTATAGCTGCGGGATTGCTGCAGTTCATCTACATGCGAATCAAGATATTCTGCGCCAACGGCTACCTGCATGGAGCCTTCATTCAAATATGCCGCCGCTTCCTTATGCGAGAACGGTGTTATATCCAGATTTTTTAATAAATAGGTTAAATCCAATGATTGTTGACCTTTAACTTGCTGCAGCAAATCAGAACGCCCGACGATATCCTGTAGATTCTTCACCCCAAGTGATCCGGTCAAAGATTTGAGTTCTTTTGCAAATGCACTGAACATATTCGTTAACCCCTGTACGGCTAAATCAAATTTACGTGGAACAAAACGGCGCAGCCCGTGTTCTTTCGCCTGAGCTTCCGATTCAATTTGGGTGGCGATGCCCACATGGCAAGTATCAAGGTGACATCCGCGGCACGTTGTGCAGCCGACTGCAATCATCGAAAGGGTCCCAAAGCCTACACGATTTGCCCCAAGCAGCATTACCTTCAAAACATCCATCGAGCTTTTTAACCCACCGTCAGCCCAAATTTCAACGTTCTGCCGGATACCTGATTCAAGCAGTGCATTATGGGCCGCTTTCACACCTATCTCAACTGGCAGGCCGACATGTGAGAGAGCATGGATTCTGGCAGCACCCGTTCCGCCATCAAAACCGGAAAGCGTTATGATATCGGCCCCTGCTTTTGCGACGCCGACAGCAATCGTACCGATGTTTGGAACAACTGGTACTTTGACGGCAACTTTTGCCTTGTCATTTGCCGTTTTTAGCTCATGGATCATCTGGGCCAAATCTTCAATCGAGTATATATCATGGTTATTGGAAGGGGAGATCAAGTCGGAACCGATTGTAGCATTTCGGGCTTCTGCGATTTTGGCTGTGACCTTGGAACCGGGAAGGTGACCGCCTTCACCGGGTTTTGCCCCTTGACCAATTTTAATTTCCAATAGATTTGAAGAGTTCAGGAGTTCTGCATTGACACCGAAACGTCCGGAAGCGATTTGCTGTCCGCGGGATTTCGGGTACTTGCCCAGCATATCCTTTATTTCCCCGCCTTCGCCATTCATGCTGATCATGCCTAGCCTCTCG
The DNA here is from genome assembly GCF_057586375.1 of Peribacillus sp. SRI_006. Taxonomy (NCBI): domain Bacteria; kingdom Bacillati; phylum Bacillota; class Bacilli; order Caryophanales; family Bacillaceae; genus Peribacillus; species Peribacillus sp. SRI_006. The sequence goes on from NZ_JBYCZT010000003.1 coordinate 360,159, forward strand.
GCAGCTTCTGCATAGGCCCGGAAAGCAATCTCATTTTGTGATCCAAAGGACATGGAGGCTATGACGAACGGCAATTCCTGTTCACCGACCGAAAGGCTGACTTCTTCAGAAGGGACGGAAGCATCTGAAGTTTTTAATGATGTCAAGTGGCGGATCGTCGTCGGATTGGATTCTTCCTGTTCAGTGATCTTTTCGCAATAAGCATCATAGTCCCCTGTTGAAGCAACTTCCCCGATAGATTTCCAGATTCTAGGGAATAGATGGAAGGTCTTCCCCATCCGTTCTTTTTCATTGCCGTAATCCTCTGCACGCTGGATGGCATCTGCTTTGATTTTATCAAAATTATAGTCAAGATCATTGGATCCGAAGAAATTAGCCACATTTAGATATTTCGCGATTTCCTCATGTAAACCGATGCTTGAGAAAAGTCTTCCATAGCCGCGCAGTTCATGAATGCCAATGGTGGAGATGACCTTCTCAAGCCCTTTCGTCAAGGAGTTATATAGATTGGTAACCCCCTTATGGTCATCTGAAGATAAGGAAAGGAACATATAATAGGGACTGATTAAGTTGGCCCCAAGACCATAAGAAACGATGATATCATGCAGTGACCTTAGCGATGCTGAACGTAAAAGGATGGAACAATCACGACGCTTGCCTGTACGGACCAACGCTTGGTCGACGGCTGAAGTGACCAGGTGTGGATCAAGCCAAAGGTTGCCGTTTTGATGGGCAAGGGCATCATCCAGAACGAGCAGCGTTTTTCCTTCATCCACAGCATTGACACTTTCATCCGTAATCCTGGTCAGGGCATCCGTGATGTTTTCATCCTCTTTGAATGTGCTTGAAATGATGTGCACGAGTTTTTGATCTTGGTTATATTTAATGAACTGGTCATAGCTTGGCTGCGATACGATGGATGAGCACTCATAACCCGTTGATCCTTCGATCAATAAGGGAGTCAGCAGCTCCGTCACCTTTCCTGCCTTATTCGCTTCGAATAGGGAAGGGCGCTTTCCTATGATCGTCCTTGTTGAGAAGTGCTCGGTTTCCCGGTCCCGGTCGATCGCCGGGTTGGTTACAACGGCCACGCTTTCCTTAATGAAATCAGCAATGTTGGTCCGTTGGGGATTAAGTGCCGCCAGCGGCGCATCATGACCAAGTGAACGAATTGGCTCAGCGCCTTTTTCGGCCATCTGTTCCACTAATTGGACATGCTCCCTTTCCCACCCAAAGGCTTTATACTGACCATTATGAATGGCTTGCGTGTTTGTCATGGAGACAACCTTTTCAAAAGCCTGTGGCTGTAAGCGGACTCGGTCATTGGAAAGGACGAAACGATCATTGAATAGTTCAAACACTTTATCCTGGTAATCCTTGTATGTGTACAATTCAATTCGGTCGCCGTTCCATTTCAAACCGATTTTTTCCCCTGGACCCATCGGTTTCGGATCTCCGGTATATTCACTGGAAGGGATGATTCCTGGTTCGGAAGTGAACATATAGGATGTTTCCGTTTCAATATTCCAAAGCGGGCGCAAGCCTAGAGAGTCGACAGAGAATACGGCTTCATCGCCGAAACGGGAGATGATGCCTGCCGGACCTTGTGCAAAATGACCCCATGCTTCCCTTAAATACGTATATAAGTCTTGTAAGTGCTCGGGATATTCCTTGATTTCATTGATGATTGGCGGAAACATAAGATCGACAGCTTCGAATAAAGAATAGCCATGACGGCAGATGAAAGTTTCGATCGTCTTGTTTAAATCCTGAGAGTCGCTTCCATCTTTAGCGATGGGAACTCCGATCATTTTCGCTTCATCACGCAATTTGGCGATGGTATTGATTTCGCCATTATGACCAAGCACGCTGAAAGGCTGGACCCGGAAGAAGCTTGATAGAGTATTGGTTGAAAAACGATTATGTCCCAGTGTCATGGTGGAGGCAGCCAAAGGATCGGCAAGATCAAGATAATAGGCAGGGAGCGTATCCCCCGCACCCATCACTTTGTATACCGCATGATGCTGGCTTAAAGAGGCAACATGGATGAAATCGCTTTTTTCGATGTCGGAAGTCAGCTCAAAAAGAACATTTGAAAGCTCATGGTTGTTATTGATGGTTGAGGAACAGGCAAATTGCCAGAACACTGGGTCTTCTTGAATGGCAATCGGTCCCAATGCCTCGGAACGGTAGGCTTTATCCGTTTCGAATATCAATGAGAGACCATGTTGGAGCAGTTTCTCCTTAACTTCGACCTTTAAGTCGTTCGCTTCTGTTTTTTTGCTTAGAAATAAGTGGCCGACTATGAAGGTATCTTGATCGACTATGCCTGAATCGACATTTGCCGCTTCAAGTTTCTTTTTCCAAAGAGCCCGGGGAATATCGATATGGATGCCGGCGCCATCGCCCTCACCATTGATGAAGCCGCAGCGATGGTTCATTTTAACCAGGGCGTCGATACAGGCAAAGATGTTTTCGTTAGTAGGGATCTTCTTTTTTTCGATGCAGGAAACGATTCCGCAGGCATCATGTTCTTCCTTGTGAAATTCTTTGAATGTAGCAGGTGTCCATTGTTGGGCCATATTTGTGGCTTGAATAAGGTTACCCTTATTCTCTGCCTTTCACCTCCTGTAGCATGTGTTTAATGGGGGAAATATTAGTAAACCCGAACAATAGTCCAAGTTTTGATAGATTGAAAGAAAGTGTATAAATGTATCCATATCATATCATTTAAATATTCAGAAATCAATTTTTTATACAATGGGATGGATGCTGTGATTGATGGGATTTTTGTGAGGATTGGCTTCAAATGCTAATATTAAAGATTTGTTACAGGGAAATAAGAAACCCTCAAGATAGATGTACATCCTGAGGGTGTATAAAAAATGCATAATTATGCTGATTCGATTTATTATATTAGGTTTTTGAATGCATGTTCAACCGCTTTTAGAGTATAAGCGATATCATCATCCGTGTGAGCGATTGTCAAGAACCATGCTTCGTATTTGGACGGTGCCAAATTGATTCCCTGATTGAGCATGAGTTTGAAGAACTTGGCGAACATTTCGCCATCCGTATTTTCCGCCTGCTCATAGTTTTCAATTTTTTCAGTCGTGAAATAAATCGTCAATGCCCCTTTAAGGCGGTTGATGGTGATCGGAACATTATATTGGCCAGCCGCTTTCAAGATACCTTCTTCAAGGATTTTCCCCAGGCGGTCAAGTTCTTCGTAAAGCCCCTCTTCTTTAAGTACCTCTAAGCAAGCTATCCCGGAAAGCATGGAAGCCGGATTTCCTGCCATCGTACCAGCTTGGTAGGCTGGTCCCAGAGGTGCGACAGAATCCATGATCTCTTTTTTACCGCCATAAGCACCAATGGGAAGCCCGCCCCCGATGATTTTTCCAAGCGCGGTCAAATCGGGTTGAATTCCCAAGTAGTCCTGTGCCCCTCCATACATGAATCGGAACGCTGTGATGACCTCGTCGAAAATGACGAGTGATCCGGCTTCATGAGATAATGAAATGACTTCTTCCAGGAAGCCAGGACTTGGTTCCACGATTCCAAAGTTGCCGACGATCGGTTCTACCAACACGCCTGCAATTTCATTGCCCCATTTATCAAGTGCTTCTTTAAATGAACCGATATCATTGAAAGGTACCGTTATGACTTCTTGTGCAATGCTTTTTGGAACGCCTGCAGAGTCCGGTGTACCTAGAGTGGACGGGCCGGAGCCTGCAGCGACGAGAACAAGGTCAGAGTGTCCATGGTAACAGCCTGCAAACTTGATGATCTTATCGCGCCCTGTGTAAGCGCGGGCAACACGGATGGTGGACATGACTGATTCGGTGCCTGAATTGGTGAAGCGGACTTTATCCATGGATGGTATGGCTTCTTTCAGCATTTTGGCAAATTTGACTTCATGTTTTGTCGGAGTGCCGTATAAAACGCCGGATTCCGCTGCTTTAACGATAGCCTCCGTAATATGTGGATGCGCATGCCCTGTGATGATCGGGCCATATGCAGCTAAATAATCGATATATTTATTGCCATCAACATCCCAGAAATAAGCCCCTTTGGCATGATCCATCGCAACTGGCGAACCGCCGCCTACAGCTTTGTAAGAACGGGATGGGCTGTTAACCCCGCCAACGATATGTTCCAATGCCTCTTTATGTAAAAGCTCCGAATTTCTAAAATCCAATCTTAAAACCTCCTATAAATATAAACATATTTCCTCTTAATCATAGCACTTTTCTCTCTGGAAATCTGGGGTGGAAGGCTAGGAAATGTGATTCGTACCCTGGTGGAAACGCAGCGCCCCCAGAAGAATCAGGATTCCGGTCCAACATTTTTTTGGGGGGATCCCAAAACTCCTGTTATGAAAGTAAGGACGGCCAAGATGGTGTCAGGATTTTCGATGTCGAAGGATTGGCGGTTCATTTCGCCCTGGGCTTGGTAATAGATTAGCTGCCCGGTTCCTTTCTCTTCATTAATGCGAAGGTGGAAACTGATGGGGGTGCTTTCGATCGACCCGCTGGAATCCCTTTGGATGACCTGGCATAATAATTCACCGTACTCATCTTCATAAAGGAAGTCATATCGAAGGTCGAAAACGACCTTTTCAATTTGGGATAGTAATAATTTTTTGATATTCATAGCATACTCGTCTCCTTTATATATGTATCTGGTACAACGGCCATTCCCTCCCTGAAAATGGTAGATGACATCCAAGCATTTTTATTGTCTAAAAAGGTTGGTTTGGATAAACTAATTCATTAGGACATGAGATTACGGAGGATGTAACAGGATGAGTGATGCAATTCAAGTGAAACAGCTTCGGAAGGAATTTAAGTCGGCATCAAGCCGTTCAGGGCTAAAGGGTGCCTTCCGGGATTTACTTACCAGAAATTATAAGGTCGTCCCTGCCGTCAATGATATCAATTTTACTGTAAAAAAGGGTGAGATGGTAGCTTATATCGGGGAAAATGGAGCAGGGAAATCGACCACGATCAAAATGCTGACAGGTATTTTGGAACCGACAGCAGGCGAAATCACGGTCAATGGCATGAATCCACATAAAGAGAGGGAAAGGTTCACTCAGACTATTGGAGTCGTATTCGGTCAGCGCTCACAGCTTTGGTGGGATATTGCGGTTCAAGAATCGTTTAGGCTGTTAAAAAAGGTCTATAAGGTAACGGATGAACAATATAACGATCATATGGAACATGTCATCAAGACGCTTGATATCGGTCCTTTGCTGGACAAACCAGTGCGTAAACTCTCGCTTGGTCAGCGAATGCGCTGCGAGCTTGCGGCAGCCTTGATCCACAATCCGCCTTTGCTGTTCCTGGATGAGCCGACAATTGGACTTGATGTGCTCGTGAAAATGAAGATTCGTGAGTTCCTGAAAGAAATCAATGAGAAATATAATACGACAATCCTTTTGACCACCCATGATTTAGGGGACATTGAAGCATTATGTGAGCGTGTAATCATGCTTGATGAAGGGCAAATCATCTATGATGGGGAATTGCAGAGTTTGAAAGATAACTGGGCTGAGGAAAAACAGATCCATTTTCAATTCATCGAGCCGATCGCATTGAAGGAATTGCAATCATTAGCGCTCCCATTTACCGCTAACTGGGTTCATGATGAGAAAAATCAAACATACATTGCCTTGTTGAAAGAAGAAAGTGATCATATTTCACAGCTTGTTTCAGCTGTCGTATCTCATTTTAAAATAAAGGACATCAAAATTCATGAAACGTCCATTGAAGAAATTGTTCGCAACATTTACGAAGAAGGCACTGTCTGACTCTCTTATCATTAAGAAACAACGTGTCTATCAAGAAGGGGGAGGGCCATGGGGAAGTATCTTGCCATGATCCGCATGCGTTTTTTAATGATGCTTGCGTATCGAACGGATTATTATACCGGCATTTTAATTTATAGCATTAATATCGGTGCTTATTATTTCTTATGGAATGCGATATATGGAGAAAAAAGCTCCATCGAAGGACTTTCAAGCATGCAGATGACAACCTATGTTGCGGTTGCATGGATGGCGCGCGCTTTTTATTTCAATAATATTGACCGCGAAATCGCCACTGAGATTAAAGACGGCAAGGTTGCCATTGAGATGATCCGGCCTTATAACTATTTAGGCATGAAAACGATGCAAGGACTTGGGGAAGGGATATTCCGTTTTTTCTTCTTCTCGATTCCGGGAATGCTGCTGGTAGCTTTCATTTTTCCTATTGAATTGCCGCGCGATCCGGCTGTATGGGGGATCTTCGGTATTTCCTTGCTGTTCAGTTTCATCATCAATACACAAATTAATTTATTGACGGGAATCACTACCTTTTTCTTATATAATAATGCCGGATTAATCCGCGCTAAAAGGGTTATCATTGATTTATTTTCCGGTCTGCTGCTGCCCATCAGTTTCTATCCTATATGGGCGCAGGAAGTGATGAAATATTTACCCTTTCAAGGGATCAGCTATGTACCAAGCATGATTTTTACGAACGGTTACAGTTCAGGCGAAATTGGCATGGCGCTTTTACAGCAGTTAATTTGGTGCATCATTCTCATAATACCGATTCAGCTTTTATGGATAGTCGCAAAAAAACAGCTGATTATTCAAGGAGGTTGACGGGATGTTTTATGTATCGATGTTTTTTCAATATGTGAGTCAATATATGAAGACAAGACTGCAATATAGAGCCGATTTCTTCATGGAAATCCTATCAGATCTGCTGAATCAGGTCGTGAATCTGGTATTTATCTTGGTCGTTTTCGGACATACGCAATTTTTAAGCGGCTGGAGCCGTGAAGAAATCATATTCATTTATGGATTCTTCCTTATCCCTTTCGCCCTTTTTTCGGCCTTTTTCAACATCTGGGATTTTAATGACCGCTATATCGTCAAAGGTGAAATGGACCGGATATTAACAAGACCGATACATAGCCTGTTTCAAGTCATTTTAGAAAGAATCGAGCTTGAAGCGTTATTTGGTGTTGTGACCGGTTTGATCATTATATTCTATTCGGCGATTTCATTGGATCTTCAGCTTGCGTGGTATGACCCGATTCTTTTCATCATTTTTGCAATAGGCGGGGCACTTGCCTATGCAGCCATATTCGTTGCGATAGCAAGCATTGGGTTCTGGTCGGATGCGAAAACATCCATCATGCCAATGATGTACAATATCGGGAACTACGGGCGCTATCCTGTTGATATTTATAATAAGGTCATCCGTTTTGTCCTTACATGGGTGCTGCCATTCGCGTTTGTCGGTGTCTATCCGGCATCTTATTTCCTAAGAAAAGAAGAGTGGTATGCATATGCATTTGCCACACCTGTAATTGGAGTTGCCTTTTTCGTGATATCCGTTTTCATATGGAATCAGGGAGTGAAGAGGTACCGCGGGGCAGGGAACTGAAAGAACCCCTTCAACAGCATTCATGTTGAAGGGGTTTTTGTTTAGTTCCGTTTTTTCTTTCTTTCGATATATCTTGCTTGGGCTTGAACATATTGCTGTTTTTCCTCTTCCGTCTCCGGAATGACCTGAGGTACGTTTGTCGGCTTACCGTCTTCATCAATGGCAAGCATCGTTAAAAAAGCGCGTGCCGTAAGCTGTTTTTCCCCTGTTAATAGGTTCTCTCGCTCCACTTTCACGTATACCTCCATTGATGTGCGATGAGCACAGGTGACATAAGCTTCAAGGTTGATCGCGTCCCCTGTTTTGATGGGGGCCAAAAAATCAAAAGAGTCGCTTGAAGCAGTCACAACGGGTTTTCGACAATGTCGCATAGCGGAAATGCAAGCTATTTTATCAACATAGGCCATTACTTTTCCGCCAAAGATGGTATTATGATGATTTGTATCCGGTGGAAAAACAAGGTCGGTTAAAAAAGTCCGTGACTGCTGTGTTGGATGGGCAGCGTTCTTTTCAATCATTTGCCTGCTGGTTTACTAAAAGGATTTTACGGACGACTTTTGCTGCTTCGACCATGTTTTTCAGGGAAGCGACGGTTTCCGGGATACCCCTTGTTTTCAGGCCGCAGTCGGGATTGATCCAAAACTGGTCTTTATCCAATACCTTGATGCCCCGTTCAATCATATCGACCATTTCTTCCACTGCCGGCACACGCGGGCTGTGAATATCATACACCCCCAGGCCAATGCCTTTTTCATATGTTTTTTCCTCGAATGCGGAAGCTAGCTCCCCATGACTGCGGGATGTTTCGATGGAAATTACATCGGCATCGAGGGAGGAGATGACATCCATGAAACTGTTGAAGTCGCAATAGCACATATGCGTGTGAATTTGGGTTGTGTCCTCCACGCTTGATGTGGATATCAAGAATGAATTCACTGCCCAGTTCAAATACTCGTCGCGATCGCTTTTTTTCAATGGCAGACCTTCTCTAAGTGCAGGCTCATCAACCTGAATCATTTTAATTCCAGCCGATTCCAAGGCAATGACCTCTTTTTCCAAAGCGAGCGCCAGCTGATAGCAAACATTCTCCCTGGAAATATCATCACGGACAAAAGACCAGTTCAAAATCGTAACAGGACCTGTCAGCATTCCCTTCACCGTCTTCTTCGTCAGTGATTGTGCGTATACACTTTCCTTGACTGTCATGGGTTCGATGAAATGGATGTCGCCGTAGATGACTGGCGGTTTCACGCAGCGGGATCCATAGGATTGTACCCAACCCTTTTCTAAAAAGACGAATCCGCCTAATTTATGACCGAAGTATTCAACCATATCCGTCCGTTCGAATTCCCCATGAACGAGAACATCCAAACCGATTTCTTCTTGGATTTCGATCCACCTGCCGATTTCTTCGTTAACGAATGTTTCATATTGCTTGGCTGTCCATTCTCCTCTATTGAATTTCCCGCGTGCTTGTTTAACTTCAAATGTCTGCGGAAAGCTGCCGATCGTAGTCGAAGGGAGAAAAGGTAATTTGAAAAATTCCTGTTGTTTTTGGTAACGTTCTTTAAATGGAAGCTGACGGCCGGCAGTCCTGTTTTTAACCTTTTCGACATTGGATTGTACAGACCTGTGATTTCGGACATTTGAATTGGCTAACGTTTGAATCGTGAATTTATTGACATCGACTTTTTCGGCGATTGCTTCAATGCCTTGATTATTCCCTTTGACCAAAAGTGTGATTTCCTCAAGTTTCTCATCAGCGAAAGCAAGGGCCTCTTTCACTTCTTTTGAAAGGGCGGTTTCATTACGAACGGTCACCGGGACATGAAGCAGGGAGCAAGAGGGCTGTAGCCAGATTTGGTCCTCGGCTACCTGTTTCTTAAGTGTCTCGATCAATTCGATTTTTTTGGATAAATCGGATAGCCAAATGTTTTTTCCGTCAATCACACCCGCTGCAAGCACTTTGTCCTTAGGGAAGCCGAACGCCTCAAGATTACTTAAATTCCTCCCTTTATCATGTACAAAATCAAGACCGATTCCTTGGACTTTTAATTCGATGACTTCTTGATAGTGTTCCACGGCATCAAAGTATGTTTGTAGCATGATGTTCAGGTTTGGTGCTGCTTCATTCAGTTTTTCATAGAGGTAAGTAACGGTTTGCATATCATCTTTGGAAATGGATGAAACAAGGGAAGGCTCGTCCATTTGAACCCACTTCACGCCTTCTTGCTCCAACTCCCGCAGGATTTGCGTGTATAGGGGAAGCAGTCTCAGGATGATGCCAGGGATTTCCTGTTTATTGAAGCCTTTTGAAAGGGAGAGGAAAGTATAAGGTCCAATCAAAACGGGCTTCGTTTCGATCCCTAGCTTTTCCTTGGCTTCCCGATATGCTGTAAGTGGTTTATTTTCTGTTAAAGTAAGCTGTGCCAGTTTTAATTCAGGGACAATATAGTGATAGTTTGTATTAAACCATTTCGTCATTTCTGAAGCGACTTCATCATTGTTTCCCCGGGCCATTGAATAATAAACGGAAAGGGGGACACTTCCGCCTTCATAAGCTGAATAACGTTCAGGAACAAGACCGAACATGACGGACATATCGAGCATTTGATCATAGAAAGTGAAGTCGTTGACAGGGATGATATCAATGCCCCGTTGCTGCTGTTTTTGTAAGTTGCCTATACGGATTGCCTTTAGTTGTGACGTAAATTCCGCTTCATCGATTTTACCGGACCAGTAAGCTTCCAATGTACGTTTCCATTCACGATCTTCCCCGATTCGAGGGTAACCCAAACTGCTGCTCTTCAAAATTCCCATCCTCCTACATTCAATTGATCGAACAAAAAAAAAGCATTCCTAACCGTCAAAAAAGAAAGTTAGAAATGCTTAAAATAAAGTGGCATGCAAAATGCCCCTTACAATTATAAGGTCCCTAACACCTCCCTATCTCCCGTAGGTTAAAACAGTGTTGTCGAAATAGGCAGGTCTCCTGACTTAGGGAATATCATTAGCGGCTGGCCTTCCCGATCCGTTGATCAGTGGCATATCGAAAGACGCTAACATTCCCATTACAGTGGCGGGACCGTGCCGGAATTACACCGGACTTCCCTTTTAATCCTAATGAAAATTAGGAACCTATTTCCACATATGAAATTTTGCAAAACCTGCCTTGTTAACTGTTTGCAGGTCAAATATTTATAAAATAAAAACTATTATAAAAATTTAGACAATCTTAACATATCCCACCAAAAGGGTCAACATGGAAAAAGGATTAGGGAAAGTTTCCGTTTAATGCGTTTGTCGGTGATAAGGCTGATTCCTAAAAAGAATATATTGTTTGGACAGGGAGTATGTATAGAGGAAGTGGCGTTTTGAAATGGGGCGTGGGGGATGACTTTCTACATCTTGATTGCAGGGATCATTTTTTGCATGGTGATGAGCATTCGTACGTTATTTCTTGTTGAGTCGGGAGGAAAGAAATTTTCTCTAGAGGATATGCTGTGGCTTGGCAATTTATATGCGACGATATTAGTTGGATTTGCACTGATTTATTTATTATACGAGCTTCAGAATCATTCGGTGATTCTTGATATGGGCAATCGGTTGGATGGGACTTTCTATGAGCAATTGAAGACTTCTTTTTATTTTAGTGCGATGACGATGTTTTCTGTAGGGTATGGAGATATAGCCCCAATTGGCATGGGAAGGATGATAGCTACCATTCAGGCCTTCATTGGGTATACACTGCCGGCAGCGTTCGTGATTCGTACGGTGATCGATCTGGAGCAGAAAGATAGGAAGGATAAATGAAAGTTGTGTTTCTTTCGATTATTGGGTACTCTTACCATAATGAAAGAAATGGAGGGTTCAATATGACTGTTAAAATTGGCGAAAAAGCACCTGATTTCAAACTCCCTGCAAACAATGGTGAAATGGTTTCCCTATCGGATTTTAAGGGGAAAAACATTGTTTTATATTTTTACCCAAAAGACATGACGCCAGGTTGCACGACGGAGGCCTGTGATTTCCGGGACCATAATGAGCAATTCGAGGAATTGAACGCGGTCATCCTTGGTATCAGCCCAGATCCAGCGGCACGTCATGAAAAATTCATCGAAAAACATGGATTGCCTTTTCTGCTGCTGGCTGACGAAAATCATGAAGCGGCTGAATCATTTGATGTTTGGCAATTGAAAAAGAACTTCGGCAAGGAGTATATGGGCATTGAACGTTCAACTTTCCTGATTGATAAGGCTGGAAATGTAGTCAAAGAATGGCGAAAAGTAAAGGTTAAAGGCCACGTCGAAGAAGCGCTTGAAACTCTTCGCGAACTCGAAAAATAAGGGATAGGCAGATGAAGGATGAGAGGATAACGAAGCTTGCAGCCAGGCTGGTTCATCATTCGATACAATTACAGCCTAAAGAGAGAATCCTCATACGGGGGCATATCAACACGAAACCATTATTGAAAGAGTTGATTGATGAAATATACAGAGTGGGTGCTTATCCATATGTGGAACTCGAGGACGATGAGATAAGCCGCCACCTGTTACTAGGGAATGTGAAGGAGCAGCTTGACACAGCTTCGCAATGGGCCTTGAAGAAATATACGGATATCGATGCGGTCATCATCATCACTGGGGAAGAAAACATTGCGGAAATGACTGATGTTCCCATCGAGAGGCACCGTCTTCAAGGGGAGGCCATGAATTCCCCTACACTTTTTTATGTAAACAACCGACGTTGGGTCTTACTTAATTATCCCACCAAGGCAGCAGCGCAAAAAGCCGGCATGACGTTCAATAGGTACGAAGACTTTCTTTTGAACGTATGCACAATGGATTACGGGAAAATGGAGACGGCTTTGAAGCCGTTAAAACAATTGATGCAACGTACTGACAAAGTCAGGATCGTTTCACCAAGGACAGATTTGACCTTTTCCATCAAAGGCATGCCAGCCGTCATATGTGCCGGAAAAAAGAATTTACCGGATGGGGAAGTATTTACGGCACCCATAAAAGATAGTCTTAATGGAAGGATATCCTTCAACACACCCACAACCTATGAAGGAATCACCTTTAGTGACATAGAATTGAACTTGAAAAAGGGGAAAATCATTAAAGCGACTTCCAATCGTGACCCTGAAATGAACCAAATTCTGAATATTGATGAAGGGTCCCGGTTTATAGGGGAGTTCGCTATTGGAATCAATCCATACATATTGGAACCTATGGACGATATCTTGTTCGATGAGAAAATAAGCGGGAGCCTGCACTTGGCTCTCGGACTTGCCTATGATGAAGCGGATAATGGAAACCGGTCATCGATACATTGGGATATGGTCTTGATCCAGCGTCCGGAATATGGGGGCGGTGACATCTATTTCGACGACGTCCTGATCAGAAGGGATGGCTTTTTTGTTTTGCCGGAATTACATGCATTAAACCCAAATTCTTTAAAATAAAGCCTTTTTTAATAAGGATGAGGCTTTTGTCCAACTCAAAAAGGGGACACCCGAATATGCTTTATTAAGGGAATACCTCCTCAGAGAAAGTTGCGCGGGACACATAGAGCCCGTGTTTTTTTATGTTAATTAAAAGGGGGAGATATACATGTTAATACTTTCGACTGTCATTCCGAATGAAGGTATCCAAATGAAAATGATGAAAGCTTTTCCTGATTTGAACTTCATTTATCAAAAAGGATGGAAAGATGGGCCGCTTCGTGAAGCGGAAATCTTAATTACATATGGTGAAGATTTAACTGAAGAAATCATTGAGAAAGCAGCGAACTTGAAATGGATCATGGTCATGAGTGCAGGGATGGAACTAATGCCATTTAAAGCCATCGAGGAACGAGGCATTATGGTGACCAACGCAAGAGGCATACATAAAATCCCGATGGCCGAGTATACGATAGGGATGCTTTTGCAATATGAAAAGAAATTGAAGCTGCTTATGAAGAATGAAAAGGAAGAATTGTGGGATAGAAAGATTGAAGTAGGGGAATTAAATGGCAAGACCATGCTCGTATTGGGTGTAGGTGCAATAGGAGGGGAAGTGGCTCGTCTTGGGAAAGCCTTTGGGATGAAGACGATAGGAGTGAACCGGAGCGGGAAACCGGTGGGATCCATTGATCACCTGTATGACCTGGATCATTTATTGGAAGCCATACCGGGAGCCGATTATATAGTATCCGTCCTGCCAAGTACGGATGAAACGAAGGGCCTTCTGCAAAAAGAACACTTCAAAGCCATGAAAGAATCTGCAGTATTCGTGAATATTGGCCGCGGCGACCTGATTAAAGATGAAGTGCTGATCGAAGCCCTTGATGCTGGGGAATTGTCTCATGCCGTCTTGGATGTATTTGATCCGGAGCCTTTAGGAAAAGGGCATCCGTTTTGGAGGATGGAGAATGTTACAGTCACACCGCATCTTTCAAGTAAAAGCGGAGAATATTTACCAAGGACCTTTGCCATATTCGAAAAAAATATGCGTGAATACCTGAAAGCTGGAAAAGACTTCACCAACGTAATCGACTTATCTAGGGGATACTAAGTTCAATGCAAAAATGGGAAAGAATCAAGTCTTCATGAATAAACTAAAAAAGAATGGTTAAGCCATTGAATTATTGACAAATTCAACGTATAAAAGGTACACTATTTATAAACATTATAATTTAAGAATGCATACTTAATGAGAAAAAGAGGTGGATGACGGTGTCTGAAGTTCAGTTAAAAGAAGCGTTGGATTCCTTAAAAGATACCGGTGTAAGAATAACTCCTCAACGCCATGCGATACTTGAGTATTTGATAAGCTGCATGTCCCACCCTACCGCTGATGATATATATAAAGCGCTGGAAGGCAAGTTTCCGAATATGAGTGTGGCAACGGTTTATAACAACCTGCGTGTGTTCCGCGAGGTAGGTTTGGTAACAGAACTTACGTATGGGGATTCTTCGGCAAGGTTTGATTTTGTGACGACGAATCATTATCATGTAATTTGCCAAACTTGCGGTAAAATTGTGGACTTCGATTATCCTGCATTGGATGAAGTCGAGCATTTCGCAGCACAAGTCACTGGTTTCAATGTTAGTCACCATCGGATGGAAATCTACGGCGACTGTATGGATTGTGCGAAAAAAGAATCGCATTAAAAAAAGTTCCTCCACTTGGTTGGAACTTTTTTTCATGTTTATGAAGAAATGATACAATTGTTAAAGCCTTCGTGAAAGGGAATTCAGCTAATCGACTTAATCATGCAGGCTTTTCCGGTTATATTTTTCATTGAATTCTTCGCCTTCCAACTTTTTGTCAAGTGTCAATGGTTCTTCACAATGCATGCAAATATCTACACGTCCTAGTATTTTTGTAGGTTTGCTGCAGTTAGGGCAGACAACCTGGATCGATTTTGTAGAAAGCATTCCAATCCAGAAATAAACCCCTGTGCTTGCGATTATGAATAAAAGGCCCAGCCCCATGAAAATCGTCATGACAACAGGATGTGTTTTGAAGAAAAGCCCAAGGTACATTACGATAAAGCCAATGAAAATCAAACTCAAAGCAAAAGTGCGTATTTTATTGATTTTGCTAGAATATTTAGCCATGGATTGTCCCTCCTAAAATATAACTTTAACTATAACATAAACAATGGATGGAACAAAAAAGAAATAAAGGATACATATTACTTTTGAATTGAAATGGTTTGGGGTAAGGGAACTAAGCAGGAATTTGAAGAGTTTTGCCGAAAATCTAAAAAAAAGGTTTTGGAGGAATTTATGATGGAAGATATCCTTCGCCCGATTTATCAAGAGCGAGCAAGTTTAAAATCTACACTTGGAATCTTGTTAGTAGAAAAAAGAGATGATAATAGCCCGATTACCGATACGTTTGACTACATCCTTTTTGTAATTGCAGACGAAGCAGAAGAGGCCGTGTTTTTAAAACACTACACATACCAGGATAAAAAGGCGGCCCTGCATATCGTAAAGGAAGACCAATTAAAAGAATGGCTCCTATTAGGCACGAACCGCAAAGTGGTTGACTGGATATATAACGGGAAGGTCCTTTTTGACCGGAACGAATATCTGGACCGTTTGAAAACCGAAATCCGGGAGTTCCCCTTCTATGGAAGGAAGTTAAAGATGGGGATGGAGTTCGCGAAGTTAATTCGCAGGTACATGGATGGGAAAAGCTTCTTTGAAAAAGGCCATCATCTTGAGGCATACAATCATATCGTTCATTCCCTGCATCATTTGGCCCGTTTGGAGATAATAGAACAGGGCTTTTATCCGGAGGTTACTGTCTGGAACCAAGTGAAGCATATGGAACCTGAAATTTACAAGCTGTATAAAGAATTGATCAGCAGTGAGGAAACGCTCGAAAAAAGATTGGAGCTTTTATTCCTTGCGAGCGAATTTCTTATATATTCGAGGACCAATGCAGGTTCACAGCATTTGGTCGAAATAATGGGAATGAAAGAAGATCCGTGGACGATTGCAGAGCTTATGGAGCATCCGGAAGTTAAGTTTTATTCAGTAGACCTAGGCGTTTTATTGGAATATTTGATAGAGAAGAAGGTAATCGATGTCATCAAAGCGGAGACAAAAGGGCACGAGGTATATCATCGGTTTTATCGTGTATCAAAAAACTTTTAAAAAAATGCATTTTTATTGTTGACCAATAATAATATAGGTGTTATATTAATACATGTCGCTGCGGGACATCAGCTTTCGCAGCTTCATCAAAACAAAAAAATAAAAAAACATGTTGACAACGGAGTTGAAAACATGATAAGATGTAAAAGTCGCTTACGAAGTAG